>NZ_JCAJXC010000002.1:0-328392 GCF_059278965.1 Pedobacter sp. NEAU-ZC8 | reverse complement strand
GCAGCAGTTTATCAGATCTCCCCGGGTAAGAACGCAAACTTTCTCTCCATATACCTGTCGAATATACAGCGGGATGTTTCGGATAGTTTTGGGCTTTATTTTGTTGTGCAAACTCACCCACATCCAACTGCCTGATTCGCTTCCTGTTCGTCAGGCCAGAGATTTACCGCCGGCTTCCTTCAGATTCCTCCTCGCGAAGGACACCCTTGCCTTAGGTTAACGCTTCCCACTATCAAGGCGCGTTCGGGACTTTCACCCTATAGTTTGCGCCCGTGCCGGGCGCACGCATAAAAAAACAGGGCTCCGGATGGGAGCCCTGTTTTCTTGTATGTTGTGTTCTAATTAGTTAGAAGACGACTCAACACGACGGTTTTGGATACGACCTTCTTCAGTATCGTTTGAAGCAACTGGGTTAGCTTCACCATAACCTCTAGCTGTAACTTGGCTAGCGTTAACACCAGAGTTAACTAAGTAAGTTTTTACTGAGTTAGCACGGTCCTTAGATAACTTCATGTTATATGCAGCAGTACCTTCGCTTGAAGCGTAACCTTTAAGGGTTACTTTACTGTTGTTTTCACGTAATCTAGAAGATAATGCATCTAAGATTGGGTAAGATTCAGTTTTTAAAACTGAAGAGTTGAATTCAAATTGGATTGGCTCATAACCAGTTGCAGTTCCAGCTACGCTGTCAGCTTGCATTTTAGGTAGTGGACAACCTGATCCGTCAACTGCAGTACCAGCAGGAGTTCCTGGGCATTTGTCGAATTGATCAGCTACACCGTCACCATCAGTATCTTTTTTCAAGTCTTCGATAGAACGCTCTACGTTAGATACACGGTTTTTAAGTGCCTCAACTTCTTGACGTAAAGATGGATCTTTCAATTCATCATACATTAAAGCTAGAGGGTTAACCCACTGAAGATCTGGTTTAGATTTAGAACCTAATGAGAACTCAAGACCAGCATATCCGTAAGAGAATTTATCTTTAGTAGTTGCTTTAGCGTAGATTCCGTCTAAGTTATCTGCATCAACGAATGACATGGTGTAACCTAAGTTAAAGGCAACGCGGTCAGATACTTTAAACTTAACACCAGCACCAACTGGGATATAAGCTTCTTTTACATATTTTTTGTCTCTGTCATCACCAGCTCTGTCTTTCCAGTCAAATTCAGCACCGCTGGTAGAAACAGTTTTAGGAGCATAAGCGATTAAACCGTAACCTGCAGATACGTAGAAGTTAACAGCGTTTTCACGACGTAAAAAGTCTACAGTTGCAACGTTAACAACACCGCTTAAGTCAGCAGCATAACCAACTTCAGTTTCGAAAGATCTTAGACCGAACTGAGATCCGTTAACCGCATCTTTGTTAGTTCCAGAGATTTTTCCACGGAAGATGTTACCTTGTAATGCAAAAGCATGACCTAGTTGTTTTTTCAACGAGATACCATAACCTAAGTTTAGATCTTGGTTAGTAAAATCGTTAGATCCACCAATTACTACAAACGGAGATAAAACACCCGCGTTCACACCAACTGACCAAGTTCTGTACTGGCCTCTTCCGCCAAATACCTTGGCTGAAGACGAGGTACTTGTAGAATCCTGAGCACTAGCAAGAGTGGTAGCTCCTACTAAGGCTGCAAAGGATAATGCAAGACCCTTTTTTAAAGTAGAATAATTCATAATTTTCTTTTTTTAAGGTTAACAAATTTAAATAGTAATTCTTTTTTGTACAGCAAAACTAAACAAATATTTAATTTCTCAAAGCATTATACAAACTCTGTTCCAAAGTTGGCTATGCCAATGTTTAAACGACATCCACATGGCATTCACCTGCCATTGTGAATAAAAATCAGCCTGGGACTCACATTACGGTAAAGTAAAATCATAGGTTTAGAGCTTCTGAAGCGGGATTTTGGGCTAAAATAAAAACAGGTTCAGCGTATTATACAGTAAGTCCATTATTTAAGACAGAGTTATTAACATTATCTCCATGCATCAATAAACCTGTAAATATTGAAATTCTTTTCTTCAGAAGCCACCTTAATATCATTCAGTAAACGTTGCCGGTCAACATCCTGGGTGCGGTAGAATTGAAGTAACTTAAAGGCTTTTTCTGCAAGCAGGTAAGGTTTCCTGAAGTTATCATGATGAATTGGGCTTGAAAGCCAGTCGCAAAGCGCTGAAATGCCTTTATTTTTGTCCGCTACAGTTTTGAAGACAGGAACCTGGGGTTCCGTTTGCCGAAGCAATTTTATTAAGTTGTTAGCGAATAGATCTGCACCTTCCCGATCAGATTTATTAACTACAAACGCCTGTGCAATTTCCATCAGTCCGGATTTGATATTCTGAATTTCATCACCGGACTCCGGAACAAGCACCACGAGAGTACGTTCGGCAAGACCGGCAATTTCAAGTTCTGATTGCCCCACCCCTACGGTTTCGACGATGATGATATCGAAATTCGAGGCCGATAATACATCAACCATCTCCATTGTTTTTGTGGAAATACCGCCCAATGCGCCCCTTGTTGCAACAGAACGGATAAACACATTTGGATTGTTGAACTGCTGAGACATTCTAATTCGATCGCCTAGCAGGGAACCGAAGTTAAAAGGTGAGGTTGGGTCCACAGCAAGGATGGCCACCCGCTTATCCGCAGCGGCGTAATCGGCGGTAATAGCATTCACCAGCGTGCTTTTCCCGGCGCCTGGCGGGCCGGTAATGCCGATGATCGGCGCGCTACGCTGCACATCAAGAGCTCGCAGCAGTGCTTCGGATCCATGTAAGCTATTCTCCACGATCGTTAGTGCCCGAGCAATACTAATGAAATCACCTTCTTTAATGCCTTTAAGCAGTGCTTCTACTTTGTCCATCCGATCAGCTTTGTTTACAAAGAAATATAATTCTCCGCATATTAGAGGTTATGGCGCGGAAAACTATTCTACAGATGATACCTTTGTAGCTCATCTCAGTTCAATCCATATGTCGATACCGAAAATCATTCATCAGACATTTAAAACAGATAAACTCCCGTTTATCACCAGATGGCACATCGCGCGTTTCAGAAAACGGAACGCGGACTATGCTTACGAGTTTTACGATGATGAAAGGATCGCCAGCTTTCTCCAGGAGCATTTCGATGCGGAAGTTTTCAGACAATATCAGCGGCTGAACATTGGCGCTGCGAAAGCAGATTTCTTCCGCTATGCAGTAATGCTTAAAAAAGGAGGAGTATACCTTGACGTAGATAGTGCCATTAAAACACGTCTGGATGGCTTTATTTTTCCCGAAGACGTCGCGGTTATTTCCAGGGAGCACCATGAGAATTATTTTGTGCAATGGGCCTTGATTTATGAACCAGGCCACCCTTTCATGCAAAATACCCTTGATATTGTGCTGGATAACATTCGGAACAACACCTATCCACACGATGTACATAAGATGACAGGGCCACAAGCCTACAGCAAAGCCGTTGAAGCATGCCTGGCTGAGAACAAGGACATCCCCCATCGCGTTTTAGGGTACGATTACAATGATCACCTGCGATTTAAATTCCCATTAAATAAGCTGATGTATACGGACCGTGAAGAACACTGGAAGATAAAACAAATAAAAAGTACTGTATTGAAGAGTGTGTAGCGTTTTCAGCCTTGAAACCGTTCTAGAGGAAATTATTGGCTTATATTTGGCACCGTTTGTACCAAGTAGGCAGCACCAACGGTCACGTAGTAAATTGATCAATGAATGAAAGTATCAGGCTTTACCTTTATAAAAAACGCAGTCACCAACGACTACCCAGTTGTAGAAGCAATCACATCCATATTACCTCTATGTGATGAGTTTATAGTGGCGTTAGGAAAGTCTGACGACGGTACGGCTGAGCTGATTCGAAGCATTCCAACCAATAAGATCCGGATTGTAGACACCGTTTGGGACAACACCATGAAAGAAGGTGGCCGTGTATTCGCAATAGAAACGGACAAGGCCTTTGCAGCGATTTCGCCAGATACAGATTGGGCCTTCTATATACAAGGTGACGAAGCTGTACACGAACTTGATTTGCCTAAAATTAAGTTTGAAATGGAGGCTTGCCTGAATGATGACAACATCGAAGGTTTACTATTTAATTATCTCCACTTCTACGGATCCTATGAGTATTTGACAGATGCTCGAAAATGGTATCGCAGAGAAATCCGCCTTGTTAAACGGAAACTTAATGTACAATCTTACCGGGATGCTCAAGGATTCAGAATTGATGATCGAAAGATCAATGTGAAGCTGATCCCTGCTACCATTTACCACTATGGTTGGGTAAAGCCTCCAAATGGCTTACTTAGAAAAGGACAAAATTTCCGCTACTTCTATGATAAAGATGCGCAAATAACGGAAATCCCCGAAACAGCCGGCTATGACTACGCGAATGCCGTAAATTTAAAGCCTTTCAAAGGTAGCCATCCCATGGTCATGAAGAAACGCATTGATCAGGCGACTTGGACGTTTGATCCCAATGTTAGACACAAAACCAATCATTCCCTCAGAGAGCGTATCCTACAGAAAGTTTATGAACTAACTGGAATAAGGGTTGGGGAATATAAAAATTACCATATAGTTCATAACCGATCGTAAATGAAAGTGATATTAGATTGTGAGCGGATGAAATATCCGAACACCGGATTATTTGAGTACTGTCATCAGCTGGGGCTTGCATTAATACAGAGCCAAAACAAAGCAGATAAAGTGGGTATTTACATTCAAGAGCAAAATCAGAAATACTTTCCTGATGCTGTTGATTTTCTTAATCAAAAAAGTATCCACAAGTACCTTTTTCCAAGTCTAGGGAATGCCATTGATATATGGCATGCAACCCATCAGTCTACCTGGTACTTGCCTCCTAAAAGCCGGAATATTAAACGTGTTTTAACCATTCACGACCTAAACTTCTTATATGAGGAGAAGACGGAAGCAAAAAGAAAGAACTATCTGAACAGCCTTCAGCAGAAGATTAATCTTACTGATCACATTGTGGCGATCTCTGAATTTACAAAGAGCGACATCATCCAACACCTGAACGTCGATAGGCCCGTCACCGTTATCTATAACGGTTGCCGTGTTAAAGACCATTCAAACTTTGATCAACCAACCTATCGGCCGACAAACGCTTTTATATTCGCATTAGGATCCGTAAATGCAAAGAAAAACTTCCATACGCTTCCTTGTTTGGTTAAAAACAATTCCATGGAGCTGATTATTGCTGGAAATCCATCCAAAAGTTATGTAGAAAAAATATACAGTGAAGCCCAAGCGCTAGGCGTGGTCGACAGAGTGAAAGTAATTGGAGCAATTACAGAAAAAGATAAATATTGGTACTATAAACATTGTTCTGCGTTTGCTTTGCCATCAATTGCAGAAGGTTTTGGCATTCCTGTGATAGAAGCCATGAGCTTTGGCAAACCTGTGTTCCTTTCCACGTCAACCTCACTACCCGAGATTGGAGGTGAATACGCCAGTTATTTCAAAAACTTCAGTCCAGCGCATATGATCGAGGTTTTTGAAGCAGGCATGAAAAAGCACAATGACTTGAATCTTTCAAAATCAGTCATTCAATATGCTAAGAAATTTGACTGGAAGATTAGTGCGGAGGCTTATTGGAAAGTATACCAGAGCTTAGTGCCTTAATCCCCCACTCAGGCTTTATATCTTGTATCTTCAGGGTGTTAAATTTTTAAATGTGTAGCTTTGTGATTATAACTCCGGAATGAAGACCTATTTTAGACTTTTATCTTTTGCTAAACCAATCGAGAAATTTGCGATACCCTATGTAATTACTACACTTCTCGCAGTTTTTTTTAACACATTTAACTTCACTCTTTTATCTCCTTTACTAGATACCTTGTTTGCATCAGACACTAATGTCATGTCTGGCGGAGTTACCAAGGCTGTATCTGACTTGGACTTCCTGTCGAAATTCAGGGCCTTCATCGATTATTCTATCATAAATAACGGCAAGAATGCTACACTTGAAATTGTCTGTACCGTCATCCTAATATCCGTGTTGTTATCAAACTTTTTTAGATACCTGTCTCAACGGATAATGGAAGATCTTCGCGTGTATACGCTGCTAAACATCCGTAAAAAGGTCTTCAATAATGTTATGGACCTGCATATTGGGTACTTCAATAATGAGCGGAAAGGTGATATAATTGCCAAGATATCTTCAGACGTACAAGTCGTACAATTCACTGTCACCAACACGCTGCAGGTTGCCTTTAAAGAACCCTTGCAACTCATTTTTTACGTAATCGTACTCCTGAGCGTATCTGTAAAGCTAACTTTGTTTGCACTGCTCATTATTCCACTCTCTGGATTTATCATCAGTAAGATCGTAAAGCGTCTTCGGAAACAAGCCACTCAGGCTCAAGAATCCTTCGCAAGGATGATTGGCTTTTTAGATGAAGCACTAAGTGGAATTAAGATTGTAAAAGCTTTCAATGCTACTGGGCTTGTAAAGGATAGATTTCAACAGGAAAACGAACATTACTCAAATATCAATCGTAAGATGGTACGGCGCCAACAGCTAGCTTCTCCGGTGTCACAATCACTTGGTGTGCTAGTCGTTGTTTTAATTGTATTATACGGCGGAAATCTGGTCATCAACGGTAGTAATGAGTTTACGCCTTCCCAGTTTATCCTGTACATCGCTGTATTCTCTCAGGTCATGCAGCCAATTAAGGCCTTAAGTGATTCTTTCAGCGGCATCCATACCGGTATTTCAGCGGGTGAACGTGTATTATCACTTATTGACACCAAACCGGAGCTGGTAGACAAACCTAATGCTGTTGACATTACGGACTTTAAAGATTCCATCAAAATAGAAGGTGTCAACTTCAACTTTGGGGAACGACAAATCTTAAGCAACATAAACTTGGAGATTAAAAAAGGTAAAACGATTGCATTGGTTGGTCCCTCAGGTGGCGGAAAAAGTACGTTAATGGACATCATTCCGCGATTCTATGATCCACTTGTGGGCACACTGAAATTTGACGGCGTAGACTACAAAGATCTTAAAGTTGATTCCCTAAGGGCACAAATGGGCATTGTGAACCAGGAATCATTTCTATTCAATGACACGATCTTCAATAACATCGCATTTTCGAATCCAAATGCAACTGTCCAGGAAGTTGAGGCTGCAGCAAAGATTGCCAATGCTCATGATTTTATAATCCAACAGGAGCAAGGATATAACACCTTCGTTGGCGATAGAGGAAGCAGGTTATCCGGCGGACAACGTCAGCGGATAAGTATTGCCAGAGCGGTACTGGCCAATCCACCAATTATGCTTTTAGATGAAGCCACCTCTGCCCTGGACACGGAATCTGAAAAACTTGTTCAAGTGGCATTAAACAACCTCATGAAAAACCGTACATCAGTCGTTATTGCACATAGACTAAGTACCATTCAACACGCGGACCAGATTGTAGTTATTGATCAGGGCAGCATCAAAGAGACTGGAACACACCAGGAGCTAGTCAGCCAACATGGTATTTACAAGCGCTTAATCGATATGCAAACCTTCAATGAATGATATTGCTGCTGTCAATTGTTAGCTTTCGTAATATATGATACAGCCCTGAAGACTTTTTGCTTCACAACATCCCAATTGTAATTAGCGTGCACGTATGCTACTCCATTAGCTTTCATTGTGGACAGATCAACTCTCGAGTGCAATACTGTATCTAAAGCCAGCTTAAATGTTGAGAAATCTTTGAAAAGTAGCCCGGATTGGCTGTCTTGAACATGCATCCTGAGTACCTCGCAATGTTCATTTATTATCACTAAAGTACCTTCTTTCATACTCTCCAAGGTCACTAACGACAGACTTTCGTAGTACGATGGCATGATCAAAGCTTGTGCGCCCCGTAGCAAACTAAGCTTTCTCGATTCAGACACATATCCGAGGCTCAAAATACGCTCATTAACTGGAACCTCCATAAATTGCTGACCAATCAGCACAAGCTTACAATTTTCGCTTGTCGACTTTACATATTTGAGAAAATGATCAATCATCATTGCGCAACCCTTTGCATGATCGACCCGCCCTATGTAGATAAAGTATGGAAAATCAAAGTTCTGATGCTGTTCATTATCGTTAGGAACAGTTGCAGAGTCGATGCCTACACCAACGATATCATTGTAAATTGATGCGTTATCAAATAGCTTATGAACTAGATTTCTTTCCGCTGGTGTATTAAACAATATAGAGGCAGGCGATGTAAATACCTTTTTAAACCCGGGCAAATATATATCCGGCTCATCGTGTGCGGTGGGTATCAGTATTGACTTGTGCGCTGCAACACTTAAGCCGGCATATGTCGGGAAATATAAATAAGTAAAAAAGATTAGCGCATCATACTGCTCATGATTTTCTTTCAAATGATCAATAAGATCGGGGGTATATGGCCCCTGCGCTTTAGACCAGTTATCGAAAACAGCAACCAGATTCTGCTTGGGTTTAAACACACGCTCGAATAACTCAAGTGCGCCAAAGAAGCGAAGTATTTTTTGATGAACGGATCGTTTTCGGAGAATTCGACCCAACTTGTGGGCCTTCATTTTGTCACGTTCTTGCACCACCGGAAAACGCCTGACTACAATTCCATTGACGACCGTATTGCCGGGCCTGTATTCATTAGCCCAGGTGATATAGTCTTTAGCGCATGTGGTTAATACTTCAACATCAAAGATATCTTTTAAATGCTCAGCTAAAACCCTGCAGTGAAATTCCGCGCCACCGTTAACTTCTAAGCCATACCTTTGTACTACAAACCCAATTTTTTTCATAAACTTGAAAGGCAAATGTAATTTTAAATTTCAAATGTTTTTGTAAAGCATTTGGATCAAAACTTAGTCTTAGGTCCGAAAGTGCTTGATGTTCACTCTTAATAACTCTATGGAAGCACCTTCAATTGTCATTGTAATTCCCATCTATAAAGAAAAGCCAAACGCCCTGGAAGAACTTGCCATACAGCAGTGCTTCCACGTCCTGGGATCTCATCGGATCGTAGCCTTGAAGCCATCGAACCTTTGTACAGCCCATTATAGATACCCATTTCAGAAGGTGATCAGTTTTGATGATAGTTACTTTCGGGATGTCGCGGGATACAATCGCCTTATGTTATCGCCAGCCTTTTATGGTACCTTCCTCGAATTCGATTTCATGCTGATCTATCAGCCAGACGCATTTGTCTTTAAAGATGAACTTCTGTATTGGTGTAATAGTGGATACGACTACATTGGAGCACCATGGCTGACGAAAGGTGATTACCCTGACATTATTAAGAAGTGGAAGAACAAAACACTGAACTATTTTCATAGAAAATTCAACTTAAAACAGCCAGATTCTCATTTACCAACCGACATACAGCTGGAAAATATGGTTGGTAACGGAGGCTTCTCACTCCGTCGAATTGAGAAATTCCACAACCTTTGCTTGGAAGAACAAACACTAATCGAGCACTACAATTCCAAAAACGAGCACTATTTTCATGAAGATGTATTCTGGTCAATTGAAGTAAACCGAAGGAAAGGAAGACTAAAGATCCCTAGCTACAAAACGGCTGTACATTTTTCTATGGAAAACAATAGCGATTTTGGCTTCAAGCTGACCGGTGGAAAACTGCCATTTGGCTGTCATGCCTGGGATAAGAACCTGGGATTCTGGGCACCAATCCTTAAAAAGCAGAATATCAAACTCCAGTTACCTACATCTACTAATTAATACCGTCGAACAAGCACCTTAAAGTTGAATAGCAGAAACAAATTCCAGCCGAGTGCTCTCCATAATTGATGCCTCCAAAGCACTTTTAACTTATAAAAAGTACTGCGATCGAGCGCTGTAAGTTGCTTCATCAGACGCTTTGACGTTATCCGCTCGGCTTTCCTTGCCTCTGCGGGAGAAATTTCATCCACCACAACAGGCAGTTGCTGCTTGTGCTTATTGTGAAGCAACAGCGTTGCATTCAGCCAATCTTCAGAATAATTTCCCTCTGAAAAATGTTCCAAAAGAACTTCATAGGTGACATAGATCTTATACTTTGTGCCAACCTGCAGAGCGTACTCTACGTCATAGCCGTGAAAGCCTTTTATCAGCTCCTGATCAAATTTAAATTCATTAAATACAGATTTCCGAACACACATCCATACGCCATCAACTGTAGCAACCTGTTCTTTTGTATGTTGATCGGAGGCACTTGAGAATAGCTTCGTTTTCCGCTCCGAAAACTTGAAGTTTTGAAGGATATGTATTTTGTGTCGGGAGTCATCTACACCCGGGCATGCCCATTCAGCCGGTGTCAATGATTTATAGGTTGATCCCGCAATACCCAGCAACCCGATCTCCGGATCACTCATAATCTCTACAACCTTCTTTCCCCAATCCTGTGTATGCAATATTACGTCCTCATGCATAAAACACATGACATCATAACTTGCCTTCGCACCTGCGGCATTATACACCTCACAGATCCCCTTTTTTCCATCACCATTAGGTACAGCGATAATTTCGTAAGGAATGCCTACAGTGTCATCTATGTTCTTTTTAACGGCGCTTAGATATTCAGGGTTTGAAGAAGATATTATTATAGAAATCATGTTAATCTAACGTTATTCACCATCAAAATGCGACAGCTACAAAACTAAAAATCCCTGCCTGATTAACCAGACAGGGATTTGAATATTATAGATGTTAAAGATTAGAGTTTTCTCTTAACCTCTACCTGCTCGTAAGCTTCAACGATATCCCCAACCTCAATGTTGTTGAAGTTATGGATGTTCAATCCGCATTCGTAACCGGCGTTAACCTCTTTCACATCATCTTTATAACGTTTCAATGAAGCAAGTTCACCTGTGTAAACCACTACACCATCACGTACAATCCGGATCTTACTGTTTCTGGTAATCTTACCATCAAGAACCATACATCCTGCAATCGTACCCACTTTCGTGATCTTGAAGACATCTCTGATCTCCACGTTCGCAGTGATCTTCTCTTCGAATTCCGGTGCTAACATACCCTCCATCGCCGCTTTGATCTCGTTGATCGCATCGTAGATGATCGAGTACAGACGGATGTCGATTTGCTCCGCTTCAGCAAGCTTTCTTGCACCTGAAGATGGACGAACCTGGAAACCGATGATGATCGCATCTGAGGCCGAAGCAAGAAGTACATCAGATTCTGAGATCTGACCAACCGCTTTACCAATGATGTTGATCTGGATTTCCTGCGTAGACAGTTTCAATAACGAGTCAGATAGTGCCTCGATAGATCCATCCACGTCACCTTTAACAATCAGGTTAAGCTCTTTAAAGTTACCAATTGCAAGACGTCTTCCAATCTCATCCAATGTAATGTGTTTCTGGGTACGTAAACCTTGCTCACGCATCAACTGCAGACGTTTGTTTGCAATATCACGTGCTTCATGTTCCGTTTCCAACGCGTTGAACCTGTCACCAGCGGTTGGTGCACCCTGCATACCCAATACCTGAACCGGTACCGAAGGACCAGCCTCATTTACCTTTTGTCCACGCTCATTGAATAATGCTTTAACACGTCCACTGTAGCTACCTGCAAGAATCGGATCACCAATTTTCAGCGTACCTGCCTGAACAAGAACAGTAGTAACGATACCACGGCCTTTATCAAGGGTAGCCTCGATCACGCTACCAGTAGCACGTTTATTAGGATTAGCTTTCAGTTCAAGTAATTCTGCTTCAAGTAATACTTTTTCAAGTAATAGATCCACGTTTAAACCACTCTTACCAGAGATCTCCTGCGACTGGAATTTACCACCCCAATCCTCAACCAGGATATTCATCTGAGAAAGTTGTTCTCTGATGCGTTCTGAATTCGCACCTGGCTTATCAATCTTTGTAAATGCAAATACCAATGGTACACCTGCCGCCTGTGCGTGGTTGATCGCCTCTTTTGTTTGAGGCATCACCGCATCATCCGCCGCAACAACGATAATCGCGATATCCGCTACTTTCGCACCACGTGCACGCATCGCCGTAAAGGCCTCGTGACCTGGTGTATCCAGGAAGGTTACCTGTTTACCTGTTGGTGTAGTTACCATATAGGCACCAATGTGCTGGGTAATACCACCCGCCTCACCGGCAACAACGTTTGCTTTACGGATATAATCCAGCAAGGACGTTTTACCGTGATCCACGTGTCCCATAATGGTCACAACTGGTGCTCTAGGAATTAAATCTTCCGGATCATCTTCCTGCTCAATGATAGAATCGCTCTCATCATCAGGTTTAACAAACTGGATTTCGTATCCAAATTCGTCAGCCACAATGGTAAGGGTCTCTGCATCTAAACGCTGGTTGATGGAAACGAACATACCCAAACTCATACAGGTACCAATGATTTTCGTAACCGGTACGTCCATCATGTTTGCAAGCTCATTGGCTGTAACAAACTCCGTAACACGAAGTACTTTGGATTGTAATTCCTGCTCCATTGCAGCCTCTTCAGCTGTCATGGCAACATCGTCACGTTTCTGACGACGAAGTTTAGCACGTTGTGCAAACTTACCAGATTTACCAGCACCACTCAAACGAGCAAGTGTTGCTTTGATCTGATCTTGTATTTCTTTCTCCGTAGGTTCTTCCTTAGGACCTCCTGAACCTGGCGCACCCGGTCTGGCGTTTCTAAAGTTCGGCCTATTGGCAGTATTATTAGTATTGTTCCTGAAATCAGGTCTGTTGGTAAACGAAGGTGCACCTGCAGGGCGTGGAGCAGTACCAGGACCGCCATGCTGATTTCCAGCAGCAGCAGTACCTTGTCCTTGTACAGGATTAGCACCAGGTGTTTTCTTACGTTTACGCTTACGCTTCGCCTCTGCACTTTCGTTAGAAGAAGCAACTGGCTGTGATTTTCTTTCAGGCGTAGTTGGTAAAACAATTTTACCGATAATGTTCGGACCCGATAGTTTAACCGAACGTGCTTTAATAACCTCAACCTCTTCCGGTTTGTCCGCTTTAGGCGCTTCCGGTGCTGGCGTAGGTGCAGGTGTTGCAGGCTTAGGTGCTTCAACCGGTTTCTCCACTGGCTTCGGTGCCTCAGCAGCAACTTCTTTCGGTGCTTCAGGTGCAGCAGGTTGCTCTACTGCAAGGGCGGCAACTGGTTCAACCTTCGCAGGTTCAGGAACTACAGCTTTCGGCGCTTCTACAGCAGCAGGCTGCTCTGCAGGTGCTGCAGGCTCATCCTTTTTAGCAGGTCTGGTTTTCGCATTGAAGTTGGTAAGATCGATTTTTCCAACAATCTTAACTCCTGGCAATGTGCCATCTTCATGCTTCTCCTCTGCTTTAGCAGCAGGTGCTGCCGGTGCTGGTTCTTCTTTTGCTTTAGGAGCAACCGCCGCCTCATCCTTAGGTTTTTCTGTATGCGGTGTATGTACGTTAAGGTTCTTAACTAATATACCCTCATTTTCAAACTCTACATTTTTTCTAGGTGCCTCCGCAACTTTTTCAGTTACTTCAGGCTCATCACGACGAATTTTACCTATAACAATTTGATTAGCTTCTTCTTTTACAATTTTGTCCCCCTGAAACTCTTTTAACAAAGAATCATACATCTCACGGGAGAGCTTAGTAGTGGGTTTATTTTCCACAGAGAAGCCTTTCTTTTCCAGAAACTCTACAGCCGTAGCGATTCCGACGTTAAGTTCCTTAACTGCTTTAAATAAAATTATTGGTTTGTCGTCTGACATTGATATCCTATTTTTCTTAATTCTTATACAAAAGTAACGTTTATTCTTGTTTATTTCATGTCCTTACAATTAGTTTTTAAAATTTGGAAGCACATATAACCTTATTTTTTAATCTGTTAAGAGAATATAATACAGGTTCAATAATTAACAAACGCCTATTCAAACTCTGACCTTAAAATACTGATCACTTCTTTGATCGTTTCTTCTTCAAGGTCCGTACGTTTAACCAGTTCGTCAACTGAAAGTGTTAATACACTTTTCGCAGTATCACATCCAATAGCTTTCAACTCATCAATGATCCAGCTATCGATTTCATCTGAGAATTCCTCAATATCCACATCCTCATCCTCTTCACCAGCTTCACGGTAAACATCAATCTCATACCCGGTTAACTTACCCGCAAGTTTAATGTTATGTCCGCCTCTACCGATTGCCAAAGAAACCTGATCAGGTTTCAGGTATACCGAAGCATGTTTGGTCTCATCATCAAGCTTAATGGAAGTGATCTTCGCAGGGCTTAATGCTCTCTGGATATATAAAGAAACGTTATTGGTGAAGTTAATCACGTCGATATTCTCGTTCTTCAACTCCCGGACAATACCATGGATACGTGAACCTTTCATACCAACGCAAGCGCCAACCGGATCAATACGATCGTCGTAAGACTCCACAGCTACCTTAGCACGTTCTCCTGGTTCTCTTACGATCTTCTTAATCGTAATCAGGCCATCGAAGATCTCAGGTACTTCAATCTCAAATAATCTTTGTAAGAACTCCGGTGCAATCCTCGAAATAATGATCTTTGGTGTTGCGTTTACCATATCAACTTTGGAGATCACTGCACGTACAGTATCGCCTTTTTTGAAATAGTCGGCCGGAATCTGCTCTGTCTTAGGCATGATCAACTCATTACCCTCGTCATCCAGAATCAGGGTCTCTTTCTTCCATACCTGGTAAACCTCACCAGTTACAATTTCACCAACCCTGTCCTTATACTTCTTGAAGATCTCATCTTTCTCCAGCTCCAATACTTTGGAAACTAAAGTCTGACGGGCAGCTAAAATAGCCCTGCGACCAAAACTCTCCAGCGTGATCTGCTCAATGTAGTCGTCACCAACTTCCATATCCGGGTCCAGTTGTTTTACTTCAGACAATTCTATTTCAAGGTCATCATCCTCAGAAAATCCATCTTCCATCACTTTCCTGGTGCGCCAGATCTCCAAATCTCCATTGTCAGGGTTCACGATAACGTCGCAATTCTCATCCGTGCCATACTTCTTCCGCAACATACTACGGAAAACTTCTTCCAACACACTGATTACCGTCGGACGGTCGATATTCTTGAAGTCCTTAAACTCCTGAAATGAATCGATTAAATTAATATTGCTCATTTTTATTTAAATGAAATTAAAACCTTTGTTTCTACTATTTGATCAAAGCTGATTACAGTTTCCTCTAATCTCGCTTTTTTACCTTTCTCTTTAATCTGCTCCTCGATGGTAATGTTATCATCTGTTACCGACAACAATTTACCTTCTTTTTTCGTGCCGTCCGAAAATTTAACACTTAAATCCCGGCCAACATTCTTGTAGTACTGACGCTTTAATTTCAAAGGCTCTCCAACACCAGGAGAAGATACCTCCAGATTGTAAGCCTGTTCAATAACGTTTTCCTCTTCTAAATGAAAACCCACATGCCTGCTTATGGCCGCACAATCCTGGATACTGATGCCTTCATCACCATCAACGTGAATAATTAGCTTATTGTTCGGAAGCATTTTAATTTCCACCAAGAACAGTTCCGGTCTATCCGAAATCTTTTCTTCAATTAACTCTTTTACTCTATTTTCTACTTGCATATCAAAATTTTAACAAAAGAAAAGAGGGGACCTTTGTCCCCTCCTATTCCTCTATTAGAGCACAAAGGTAATTATATTTTTTTTAATTTAAAAATCAAGTGGTTACAAGAATTCAAGTACCTTTTGATTTGGCGCCATATTGAATTTCGTCTTATTCTTTATAATCGACTGGAAATCGGCAAATTTTGAGTTGATATAAGTGAGCACCATATACTTCCTGCCCTTCGCAAAGGGTCTGGCCGGCTGAAAGATCAGCGAATCTCCTGCTGCCAGCAGCTTTCCTGACAGCTGCAGCTGCAAGCCCGCAGTATCTTCCGCCAAGGGAGATTCCATTACGGTGACCAGCTCCTGCAGCAAGGAATCGCCAAGTTCGCCATTTTTAATCTTAGCCATACCTACCGGATCAATGTTCTTGATCACAATCGAGGTACTATCGCCGGAGAAATCAATATCAAGCGGCTTATTTTTTGTAGAATTGCAGGCAATAAGACTACAAAGCAGCATAAACACAACACAACAAAACGGGAACTTTAACATTCAACTAATATATTAAACGAAGGGCAAACAGATGAAAATTATAATCGACATCTTACTTATGGGCATTATTATGCTCCTGGCAGCTTACCTGGTACCTGGCGTTCAGGTTGATGGTTTTGGAACTGCAATTATTGCTGCGATCTTAATCGCAATTACGAATGCAACGATCGGATTTATCCTGCGCGTCTTAACGTTTCCAATCACCATTCTTACCCTGGGGCTGTTCTCTTTCGTGATCACCGTATTGATGATCCTGTTGGTAGATGCCATGCTGGATGGCTTTCATACCGCCGGATTCTGGTCGGCAGCACTACTCGCCATTGTCATAGCCATCATGAAGTCCATCTTTGGCGTTGTTGCCAAAAACGACTAGTACTATTTAAGGACCTCCCTGGAGATCACCATTTTCTGGATCTCGGAGGTGCCTTCATAGATCTGGGTAATTTTTGCGTCGCGCATCAGACGCTCTACATGGTATTCTTTCACAAAGCCGTAACCACCATGGATCTGTACCGCCTCAACGGTTACATCCATGGCAACTTTCGACGCATAAAGCTTAGCCATTGATCCTGCAAGTGTATAAGGCTGTCCCTGATCTTTCAACCAGGCGGCTTTATAAACCAGCATTCTGGCTGCTTCAATCTGCGTAGCCATGTCTGCAAGTTTAAAGGCGATGGCCTGATGATCTGCAATGGCTTTACCGAAAGATTTTCTTTGTTTAGCGTATTCAAGTGCAAGCTCATAGGCGCCTGCAGCAATGCCCAATGCTTGCGCTGCAATACCGATCCGCCCACCTTCAAGGGTCTTCATCGCGAACTTAAAACCGAAGCCATCTTCGCCGATGCGGTTTTCCTTAGGTACCTTCACATCATTGAACATCAGCGAATGGGTGTCACTCCCCCTGATCCCAAGTTTGTTCTCTTTAGGACCCACGGTAAAACCCTCCATCCCTCTTTCGACGATGAATGCATTAATTCCACGATGTTTTAGGGATCTGTCTGTTTGCGCAATAACCAGGTATACAGATGCAGTACTACCGTTGGTGATCCAGTTTTTGGTACCATTCAGCAGATAGTAGTCGCCCATATCCACTGCGGTGGTCTGCTGAGAAGTGGCATCAGAACCCGCTTCGGGCTCCGAAAGACAAAATGCACCGATCTTTTCACCTGATGCTAATGGCTTTAAATATTGCTCTTTCTGGGCTTCTGTACCATAAGCTTCCAGGCCATAACAAACCAGGGAGTTATTTACAGATACCACAACAGAGGCTGAAGCATCTATTTTAGAAAGCTCTTCCATAACCAGAACGTACGACAAGGCATCCAGGCCGCTACCATGGTATTTTTCGTCTACCATCATACCAAGGAAACCCAGCTCACCCAGTTTTTTCACCTGTTCTGCCGGAAATTTCTGGTGCTCGTCACGCTCAATAACGCCAGGTTTTAATTCATGCTGTGCGAAATCCCGCGCAGCCTGCTGGATCATTAATTGTTCTTCACTTAATTGAAATTGCATAATATTGTATTTATGAGATATGGTCTGGCCAAATTTAGTATTTAAGAACTAAATATTATGGCAGCATAGCAATTTTAATACAATAGCTTTCAGTAACTTATTTCAATAAATGGTTGTTGTCGTCGGGGAAAACTAATATTGGATGATATTTCTTTGCTTCTTCAATCGGCAATGAGCCGTAAGACATAATGATCAAGATATCGCCTACCTGCACTTTGCGGGCTGTTGCACCATTCAGGCACACCATTCCAGTGCCACGCTCGCCTTTAATCACGTAGGTTTCAAAACGCTCACCATTGTTGTTGTTTACGATCTGTACCTTTTCGTTTGCTATAATATGAGCAGCATCCATCAGATCTTCATCAATGGTGATGCTTCCAACATAGTTCAACTCAGCCTGAGTCACCTTTACACGGTGAATCTTAGACTTTAAAATTTGAATTATCATACCACAAAGTTAGGTATTTTTAAAACGGAAATAATACAATTAGCTCAACAGCATATTATCTATGAGCCTGGTATGACCAACCTTAGCAGCTACCAATGCAACCAGGTTTTTAGCGGCTTTATCGCTTTGCTTTTCCAGGGTGCTGCCATCTACGATGCTGAAATAATCGAGTTCCACACCTGGTGTATTGCTGATCATCTCGCTGGCATGTTCCTCCAGCGCATCAATGCTTTCCTGTTCAAAGTGCTCTTTTACATACTGGAGCGCTTTACTTAATACCAGCGCATGGGTCCTGTCGGATGCAGAAAGATGGATATTCCTGGAACTCATGGCCAGGCCGTCCTGCTCCCGGATGATTGGGCAGGTCACGATCTCGATCGGCAGTTTAAAGTAATGAACCATATTCTGGATCATGAGCACTTGCTGATAGTCTTTTTGTCCGAACAGCGCTTTATGCGGCTGCACTGCATCGAAAAGCTTTTTAACGATTTCCGTTACACCCTGGTAGTGCCCTTTACGGTAAGCACCTTCAAGCAGGAATTCTGCAGAACCAAGGTCAATATGCCATTGTTCCTGCTGCGGATACATCTCCTGAACCGAAGGCATAAATACCAGATCACAACCTGCTTGTTCAAGCATTTTGATGTCATGTTCTACCGGGCGGGGATATTTTTCAAGATCCTTGGGATCTGTAAATTGTGTTGGGTTAACAAAGACGCTGCAAACTACAAAATCTGCGATTTCCTGAGCAGCCTTGATGAGCGAAACATGTCCTGGATGAAGCGCACCCATGGTCGGTACCAGGGCAATTTTTTGGTTTGCCGCATTTACCGGCTCGAGCTGCATTTTCAATGCCGCTATCGTATTTATTACTTTCAAAACAGCTTCTAAAATTTTAGGCGGCTAAGTTGGTTAATTATAATTTCCCAACAAAACATCTTGCCTAAGAAGTTGATAAATGGTATAATTTTGCTATCTTTGCGCCTTGATTATCTTTTCTTTAACATAATTTATCTACGAATATGGAGATGGCAAAAACGAAGCTACTGATTGTTACACACGAGATGTCGCCTTTCCTCGAACTAACCAAAATTTCAGAAATTACCCGCCAATTGCCTCAGGCAATGCAAGACAAAGGATTCGAAATTCGGATTCTTATGCCAAAATTCGGAAACATTAATGAAAGAAGGAATAGATTACACGAAGTGATTCGCTTATCAGGCATGAATATCGTTATTGACGATAATGATAATCCTTTAATTATCAAAGTTGCCTCTATTCCTGCAGCACGCATGCAGGTTTACTTCCTGGATAACGAAGACTACTTCCACCGCAAGTATGTTTTCAGGGACAAAGAAAGCAAATTTTACGAAGACAACGACGAAAGAGCAATTTTCTTTTGTAAAGGCGCTTTGGAGACCGTTAAAAAGCTTGGCTGGGCACCAGATATCGTGCATTGCCATGGCTGGATGACTTCTCTTGTTCCGGTTTACATCAAAACCAGCTACAAGAATGACCCGACGTTTAAAAGCGCTAAAGTGGTTTATTCTGTTTATGAAAACTGCTTCACTGAAACCCTTAACTCGAAACTTTCTACTAAGGCAGTGATGAACAACATGACTGAAGCGGATACTAAAGTGTTTGAAAAGGCAGATTGCAGCACCATGCATATTGGTGCGATAACTTACTCAGACGCAGTGGTGTTAGCAGACGAAAAGCTCGAAGACGATGTGTTAAAATTTGTTAAAGATTCTAACAAGCCAACTTTAGCTTATAATTTAACAGAAGATTTTGAGAACTTCTACAACCTGTATGAAGAGATCTCAACTGAAGAATTACAGTCAATAGCTTAACAGCATTATTAATTTATTATGAAATTTTACAAAATAGACTTATTAACCCTGTTGATAGGTCTTTTTCTTTTTGCGTCCTGTAAATCCTCGAATACCATTGGCCTGGACGTTGATCCGGAAACCGCTGTTCAAGGTGAGCTGATCGACACACTAACCATCAACACCCAGACTTTACTGGAGGATCCAACGACGACAAACAACCTGGCCCGGTACCCACTTGGCTTGTTGACCGATCCTGTTTTAGGAACGACCGAGGCCAGTATCGCCATGAGCGTGAACCTGCCAAGTTCCAACTACAAGATCCAGCTGGATGCGACACTTGACTCGGCCGTATTGGTATTACCCTATGCAAGTGGATTCTACGGCGATTCTACTTCCGTATACAGCGTAAATGTTCATCAGCTAACCGAGAATCTTTCTACACAGACCTCTTTCCCAAGCAATAAGGAATGGAGCGTAAACACCAGTTCTGAACTGGTTCCAAATGGTGTTATCGGTAACTTTACCGGCCGGCTTAGACCGAATACCGCAATTCGGGTGACCGAGGTTGTTAGCGGAAAAGCAGACTCGACGAAAAGCGTGAAAGCTTTAAGAATTAAGCTCGACAACAACTTTATCACCGAAAGCATCCTGAGAATCCCTGCAAACGCATTGGTTAACTCTGCATTTTTCAACAGTCGCTTTAAAGGACTTCGGGTAAGTGTAAACAAAGAAGGTGTTTCGGGAAAAGGTGCACTGGCATTTTTCAATGTATCAAACACCGAGGATGCTGGCCTTGAGGTTTATTTCAAGCAAAACAATGCTACCACTGCTTCCAAAAAAGATACCGTGTCAGCGCTCTTCCCGGTAAGCACCAGTCTTAATCCTGTCGCAGCAACAGTTAAACACGATTATACTGGGACTCCGGTTGAAACGCAACTTGCAAACCCCGGTGTTCAATATGAAACGACTTACCTGCAAGGTACCACTGGCTTAAGGAACAAGATCACTTTCCCACACCTGGCGAGCTTAATCCAGAACCTGGGCGGTAAAGTAATTATTAATAAAGCCGAGCTGGTTGTTGACCTTGCTGCCGGTACTGACGTTGCGCCATTTACACCTGCTGATCGTTTGGCATTATACCGTTATGACATCGCTGGTCAGCGTGCTTACATTCCGGATGATCCCTTAGGCACTGACCGAAGAAAATTAATAAACTACGGTGGTACTTACGACGCAACCAAAAAGAACTACTCCTTTGTCATTACGGCTTACCTGCAAGACTTACTTGATGGTAAAACCCAGGACTACGGAACCTATATTGCTACAACAGGTGCAACAGGAACAGAATCGACGCTTTTAGCAGTGCCAACATCAGGTGGCAGATCTGTAATTGGATCGTTCAATAATCCGAATAACAAGGTAAAGCTGAATATCTATTATACTAAGATCCAATAGTAGCAGCAAAACATAGTTTAAGCCGCCTCATTTCTGTGAGGCGGCTTTTTTTTGCGCTAAACTTTCCTGCCACGATTAAGCTTGCATACGGGTTATACCCGGAAAGGGAGAGGCTTTGGGGTTGAGCCGCCCTCAAGCCGCCCTCTACCCGGGGTTGATACGCCCTTGACCGCCTTACTGGCGGATCAATGCCTGATGGATACCCAAGCAACGCAGGTTCAAGCCAAAAGCAGTGGGCATTAAAAAAGCCGTTTTACCATTTTCAGGTAAAGCGGCTACAAAAATCTTTGAGATTATTTAAAACGGGATATCGCCTCCGATATCTGCAGAACCCGAGTAGTCATGCTCTGGTTTAGAAACCGCAGCTGCAGGTGTTGTGTTTTCAAAATCACTCTTGCGGCCAAGTAGCGTGAAGTTCTCTGCAACAACTTCCGTCACATATTTTTTTACCTTTTCCCGGTCCTCGAAAGTGCGGGTACGTAATTTACCTTCAATATAAACCAGCTTACCCTTGGTCAGGTATTTGGAGGCAACCTCCGCCAGTCCCCGCCAAAGCACAATGTTATGCCATTCAGTTTGTTCTACACGTTTGCCGTCTTTGTTATAACTCTCAGAAGTCGCCAAAGGAAAACTTGCAACTGTAACACCGCCTTCTAAATGCCGGACTTCAGGATCTTTGCCTAAATGTCCTACTAAAATTACCTTATTGATACCTGACATGGACTTATAATTTGCTTAGATAAAATTTAACAAAGTCGTTAATGACGTTGGGTTTTGGCACAGCCATCAAGGCCTCGCTGTTCAGCCATTTAAAACCTGCCTTTGTATTAAAGTTAGTGATATTATTGTCTAAAGCAAAGAACTGCACATATATTATTTGGTGCGTAAGTACATGTTTTTTGTTTATCACCGGACGCAAAACGGGGATTGATCCGAACAGTTCATGTATGGCTTTCTGGAACATTTCCGGATCGGCATAATGCTCCTGAGCGGTCTCTACCAGGGGGAAATCGTAGAGCTGCTGCCAGACGTCGCCGGCACCCCGTTGTTTCATCAATACCAGGCCATCCTGCTCGATTACGAAGTAGTTGAAATGCCGGACACGTTTACCTGCAGCCTTCAGCTTCACTGGCAGCAGCTGTGTCTGGTGGTGCTTAAAAGCGAAGCAGCCCGGGCGCAGGGGACAGCTTTCACACAGCGGCACTTTGGGTTTGCACTGCAAGGCACCAAACTCCATAATGGCCTGATTGTAAATGGAAGGATCCTGGCCCTGGATTAACTCGGTAGCCAGTGCAGCAAACTGCTTTTGGCCTGCAGGACTGTTGATCGGCAGATCGATACCAAAATAACGGGCAAGTACCCGGTACACGTTACCATCTACTACCGCCCGTGACTCTTTGGCAGAGAAAGAACTGATTGCAGCAGCCGTGTAAGCGCCTATTCCTTTGAGCTTGACCAAAGTATCATACTGTGTAGGAAAAATGCCGCCATGAAGCTCCATGACAGCCCTGGCCGTATGCAGCATGTTCCTCCCTCTGGAGTAATAGCCTAAACCCTCCCAAAGTTTCAGAATTTCAGCTTCCGAAGCAGCGGCAAAATCTTTTACGGTGGGGAAACGGCTTAAAAAACGGTTGAAGTACGGCATACCCTGGTCTACGCGGGTTTGCTGCAGGATAATTTCAGAAAGCCAAATAATGTAAGCATCAGATGTATTTCTCCAGGGTAATTCACGTTTATTATTCAGATACCAGGTGATTATTTCCGGTTGAAAATTCATGCCTGCAAAAGTACATGCTTATTAATACTTATTTACAAAACTTGCATTCCGCTGATGCTTTAAACTACAAATAAATGATCTTTTATTTTCCTATCTCGTTAAAAAGCAATACTTTTGCAACCCCAAAACACTGATAAACATAACACACAATAAATTAATAATAACGAATATGACTAAGGCAGATATTATTACAGAAATATCAACAAAGACAGGAATTGAGAAAGTAGATGTGCAGGAAGCAGTTGAAGCTTTTTTCAAGGTAATTAAAAATAGCATGATCAGTGGCGAGAACGTATACGTCAGAGGTTTTGGAAGTTTTGTTGTAAAGAAACGTGCGCAAAAGACAGCCAGAAATATTTCTAAGAATACTGCGATCATTATCCCTGAGCATTTTGTGCCAAGCTTTAAGCCTGCGAAAGTGTTCGTGGAGAAAGTAAAAAACAACTCTAAAAAAATTACTGCTGTAGAAGCCTAATTAATCATGTCAAATACCCGTTCTAAACAAATCATCTTAGTTTCGGCAGTTTTACTGCTGGTTGTATTTTTGTTTACACGGGATATTAAGGGCCTGGTTAAACCTAAGGAAGATACCACCGCTGCACCTGCAGCAGGGCAAATGCAGGCTGAAGCCGCTGAAATTAATCTGGATGAGGTTTCCACGGTAGGGAAAAACTTAGTCGGCTCTGCCGTTGCGAAAGAGATCTCTACACTGGAAAACGAATTCAAGACTTCAAACGGCAGTAAAAAGATCAGCCTTGCAGCTTCACTTGCTAAAAAGTGGGACGCGGTAGATCAACCTGTTCCAAGTGCCTTGTACCTGGAAATGGTGGCACAGCAGGAAAAAACATTAGATAGCTGGCTTGCCTCTGGCGAGAAGCTGATGAAAGCATTTGATAACAGCAGGGACAGCACATTGTTGCAGCCCCTGTTGCAAAAAGCTAATGCTTCATACAGCGCAGCTGTAGCACTGGATTCTACGAATCTGGATGCGAAAACCGGATTAGGAATTACGATCGTCAATGGTATGGGTATGCCGATGCAAGGTATCGCCATGCTGATGGACGTGGTTAAAAAAGATCCGAAAAACCTAAAAGCAAACATGAGTTTAGGCATCTTTGCAATTAAGTCAGGTCAGTTTGATAAAGCCATCGCCAGGTTTAATGACATTATTGCCATTAAACCATCACCGGATGCTTATTTCTATCTGGCAACCTCTTACGAGAGCTTAGGAAAAAACAAAGAAGCTATAGATGCCTATTTGCAAAGTAAAAAGCTAGCCGGTAACCTTACCCTGTCTAAATTTATTGACAGAAAAGTAGCCGAGCTGCAAGAAAAAATTTAATCAACAGATTTTTAAAATATTAAACTTTAAAATTATGCCAAGCGGTAAAAAAAGAAAAAGACATAAAATGGCCACCCACAAACGCAAAAAACGTTTAAGAAAAAACAGACATAAGAAAAAGTAATTTCTTAACTCTTATATACGCAACAACATAGATCAAGCATATTCATGGTCTATGTTGTTGCGTATAGTGTTTTATTTTCAGTCCATGTATTAATAAGGTATCCGTACCTTGAAATCTCTAGCTTTTGGTAAAGGAATTAATTATCGATTCGGCTCCAACAGGAGTAACCATAGCTTTGATTGAAGACAAACACCTTGTAGAGCTTCATAAGGAACACATCAACAATAATTATGCTGTAGGCGATATCTATTTAGGCCGCATTAAGAAAATTATGCCCGGCCTGAACGCGGCCTTTGTTGATGTAGGTTATGAGAAAGATGCTTTTCTGCATTATTTTGATCTAGGCCCTCAGGTGCAGTCTTTAATAAAGCTCACAAAAATTAAGCGGAATGGATCAGTTACTGGAAATTTACTCGATGATATCAAATTAGAGCCCGATATTAATAAGGCCGGTAAAATATCAGAGGTCGTTTTCAAAAACATGGTGGTGCCGGTTCAAATAGCCAAAGAGCCTATTTCAACCAAAGGACCCCGTCTAAGTTCTGATCTTTCCATCGCAGGCCGGTACATTGTTTTAGTACCCTTTTCAAATGTGATCTCCATCTCTAAAAAGGTTAAGAGTAATACCGAACGTAATCGACTTAAGAAGATTATCGAAAGTATTAAACCTAAGAACTTTGGTGTGATCATCAGAACTGTTTCCGAAGGGAAAGGCGTTGCTGAGTTACAAAAAGACTTGATGGACTCTGTTGCAAAATGGGAAAGCTTCATGAAGAAGTTGCCTGATGCAGAGCCTTCAAAAAGAGTGTGGGGAGAAATGGACCGCACTTCAACTTTAATCCGTGATATTCTGAGTACAGACTTCACGAACGTTTATGTTAACGATCAACACTTGTACGAAGACATTAAATCGTACGTACATGAGATCTCTCCGGAAATGGAGAAAATCGTTAAACATTACAGACACAAAGAGCCCATCTTTGAGCATTTCGGGATCGAAAAGCAAATCAAAAATGGCTTCGGTAAAACCGTAAACCTACCCGGTGGGGCCTACCTTGTTGTTGAGCATACAGAAGCATTGCACGTTATTGACGTGAACAGCGGAAACAGAACGGCAAGCAAGGAAAACCAGGAAGAAAACGCCTTACAGGTTAATAAAGAGGCTGCAAAAGAAATTGCCCGCCAGCTTAGACTGCGAGATATGGGCGGTATTGTGGTGATCGACTTCATTGATATGCACAAACCACTGAACAGGAAGATCCTGTTTGATGATTTGCGTGAACTGATGCAACTTGATCGCGCCAAACATACCATCCTGCCTCCAAGTAAGTTTGGTTTGGTACAGATCACCCGCCAGCGGGTTAGACCTGAAATGAACATCGTGACAAGCGAGAAGTGTCCGACTTGCGGTGGAACAGGAGAAATTAAAGCCAGCATCGTATTGATGGATGACATTGAGAATAACCTGAACTACATCCTTCGGGAGCAAAATGAAAAGAACGTAACCTTGTGTGTTCATCCATACATTGAAGCGTACATTAAAAAAGGGATCTATTCCCTGCAATGGAAATGGTTCTTCAAATTCGGACAACGAATTAAGATCCGCGCAGTTTCCTCTTACAACCTAACCGAATTTCACATTCTTTCTTCCAAGGAAGAAGAGATCAAACTCTAAAACAACAACAAAAAGGGTATTCAATAGAGTACCCTTTTTGCTTGCTGCACTTTTCGGTTATTAAAAGCTAAATTCGTAACAACTAAATATTAAGCAATTGGCTAAAGCTAAATCCTCCTATTTCTGTCAGAGCTGCGGTTATGAATCCGCAAAGTGGCTCGGCAAATGCCCCTCATGTAACCAGTGGAATACCTTTGTTGAAGAGATCGTTGAAAGGAGCAGCGCAAAAGTGCCTTCCTGGAAAACCAGTTCTTCGACGCACCGCAGCAATGTGCCCAGTCAGGTAAGCACCATCGTTTCTTCTACGGAGAAACGTTTGAGCACGAGCGACCAGGAGCTGGACCGCGTGCTTGGCGGCGGACTGGTAACTGGCTCAGTGACGCTGATTGGCGGCGAGCCAGGCATCGGTAAATCGACACTGATGCTGCAGCTGGCACTGAACATCGAAAATAAAAAGGTGTTGTACATTTCTGGTGAAGAAAGTGAGCAGCAGATCAAGATGCGTGCAGAACGCATTACCAGTACACCACGGGCCGACTGCTACATCCTCACGGAAACCTCCACACAGAATATATTTAAGCAGATCGAGATCCTGGAACCGGAAATCATCATCGTAGACTCGATACAAACGCTGCACTCCGCACATATCGACTCCACACCTGGCAGTGTATCACAGGTGCGGGAATGTACCGCAGAACTGCTTCGTTTTGCCAAAGAAACGGATACCCCGGTATTCCTGATCGGGCACATCACTAAAGATGGCGCAATTGCAGGCCCAAAGATCCTGGAGCACATGGTGGATACGGTGCTGCAGTTTGAAGGCGACCGTCACCATGTTTACCGTATTTTGAGATCGATCAAGAACAGGTTTGGTGCCGCAGCAGAGATGGGGATTTATGCCATGAACAGCACGGGCTTGCGCGAGGTTTCCAATCCTTCGGAGATTCTGCTTTCCCAGCGGGATGAAGAGCTGAGTGGCATTGCGATTTCAGCCACTTTAGAGGGCGCCAGGCCAATGTTAATAGAAACACAGGCATTGGTGAGCATTGCAGCTTACGGAACGCCTCAGCGTTCTGCTACGGGCTTTGATACCCGGCGGATGAATATGCTGCTTGCCGTGCTGGAAAAACGCTGTGGATTTAAGCTGAGTACCCGTGATGTGTTCCTGAATATCGCAGGTGGTATCAAGGTGGAAGATCCTGCAATTGACTTGGCCATAATTGTGGCCATCATATCTTCCCATGAAGATATTCCGGTAAGTTCTAAAAACTGCTTTGCCGCAGAGGTTGGACTTTCGGGCGAGATCCGTGCGGTTAACCGCATTGATCAGCGTATTCTGGAGGCACAGAAGCTGGGCTTCGACAAGATCTTTGTTTCCAAGTTTAACCTGAAAGGATTAGTCATGGAGAAGTACAGCATTGAGGTGATTGGCATCAGCAAAATTGAAGATGTACTATCCATCTTATTTGGCTAAAAAGCAGCATTAACTTGAATTATTGTCTACATGTTGGGGAATTTAATTCCCACTGTGGAATGTACCTGGGTATTGTGGCACATTAAAAAGCGTCTTTAAACGTAAATTAGGGGGTTTTTTGCTGGAATTCAAAGTTGGAGCCTAAATTGACTATACCTAATTGTTCTAATCCAGAGGTGGGTTTTAACATAATTATAGGGATGATTAAAATCTCGTTACCGGAGGGTAACGAGGTTTTTTTTTGCGCCAGATTTTAGGGCATAAAAAAACCAGGCTTTCGCCTGGTCTTGTATTTAAAATTAAGAAGGAACTATTTACTTAAGTACATGGACTTGTCTTTAACCAGCTTAAGGAAGTAAGGATCTTCAAGGTTTTTGATGAAACGGATAGCCTCACCCGTAGATTTCATCTCCGGACCTAATTCTTTGGTTACTTCAGGGAACTTATCAAAAGAGAACACAGGCTCTTTAATCGCGAATCCTTCAAGCTTGCGCTCAATAGTGAAGTCTTTCAGTTTGTTTACACCTAACATCACTTTTGTAGCTATATTGATGTAAGGAACCTGGTAAGCCTTCGCAATGAAAGGAACAGTTCTGGAAGCTCTTGGATTGGCTTCAATCACATATACTTTATTGTCTTTAACCGCGAACTGGATGTTTAGTAAGCCTCGTACATTCAACGCACGTGCAATCTTTTTAGAGTATGCCTCCATGTTTGCAATAACCTCTTCAGATAAACCAAACGGTGGCAATACTGCGCTTGAATCACCGGAGTGAATACCTGCAGGTTCGATGTGCTCCATCAATCCTACAATATGTACATCTTCACCGTCGCAGATGGAGTCAGACTCGGTTTCTTCTGCACGGTCAAGGAAGTGGTCAATCAGTACACGGTTACCAGGAAGGTCACCTAGTAATTTCACAACCGCTTTCTCCAGGTCTTCATCATTGATCACGATGCTCATACCCTGCCCACCCAGTACGTAACTTGGACGAACTAATACCGGGTAACCTACTTCGTTAGCAACTACGATAGCCTCTTCAGCATTTTCAGCAACACCGTATCTTGGATAAGGAATCTCAAGTTCTTTTAGCAGGTCAGAGAAACGGCCGCGGTCCTCGGCAACGTCCATATCATTGTAAGAGGTACCGATGATCTTGATGCCATGCTCATGAAGCTTCTCAGCCATCTTAAGCGCCGTCTGACCACCCAATTGCACGATTACACCTTCAGGGTTCTCCAGGTCGATGATCTCACGAACATGCTCCCAGAATACTGGCTCGAAGTATAATTTATCAGCAATGTTGAAGTCTGTAGAAACCGTTTCTGGGTTACAGTTCACCATGATCGCTTCGTAGCCACTTTCTTTGGCTGCAAGGATACCGTGCACACATGAATAATCGAACTCAATACCCTGACCAATTCTGTTTGGTCCTGATCCTAGTACGATCACTTTCTTTTTCTCCGAACGGTGTGACTCGTTTTCTTCTTCGAAGGTGGAGTAGTAGTAAGGTGTTTTAGCGGAGAACTCTGCTGCACAGGTATCTACCATCTTGTAAACACGCTTAATGCCTAAGGCATGTCTGCGGTCGTACACTTCATCTTCAGTAACATTACCCAACAAGTAAGCGATCTGAATATCAGAGAAGCCTTTCTGTTTAAGCGTTACGAAGAAGTCTTTCGGTATGTTGTTTAAGGAATATCTTTTTAGTTCTGTTTCCAGCTGAACAAGTTCCTGGATCTGAGAAAGGAACCATTTATCAATTCTGGTTACTTTACGGATGGATTCTAATGGAACGCCCATGCTCATCGCATCTTTGATCAGGAATAAGCGGTTCCAGCTGGCATGCTCCAGGCCGTACATGATCTCGTCGATGCTACGATTGTGTTTACCATCAGCGCCTAATCCGGCTCTGCTGATCTCTAAACTCTGACAAGCCTTCTGTAAAGCCTCGATGAACGTACGGCCGATCGCCATAACCTCACCTACAGATTTCATCTGCAAGCCAAGCTCCATGTTCGCACCTTTGAATTTATCGAAGTTCCAACGAGGGATCTTCACGATTACATAGTCAAGGGTTGGCTCGAAATAAGCGGAAGTCGTTTTGGTGATCTGATTTTCGATCTCGTCAAGGTTGTAACCGATGGCCAGTTTTGAAGCGATCTTTGCAATTGGGTAACCAGTTGCTTTACTTGCAAGGGCAGATGAACGGGAAACCCTAGGATTGATCTCAATGGCGATGATCTCGTCGTCCGCCGGGTTAACGGAGAATTGTACGTTACAACCACCAGCGAAGTTACCGATCGCTCGCATCATTTTGATGGCCTGATTACGCATATCCTGGTAGCAACGATCAGATAAGGTCATTGCAGGGGCAACCGTGATCGAGTCGCCGGTGTGGATACCCATTGGGTCGAAGTTCTCGATCGAACAGATGATGATCACGTTGTCATTGCTGTCGCGCAAAAGCTCCAGCTCATATTCTTTCCAACCCAACACCGCCTGTTCTACCAGTACCTCATGTGTTGGAGAGGCTTCAAGACCACGTTTTAACGCATGGTCAAATTCTTCTTTTTTGTGCACGAAACCACCTCCTGAACCACCAAGGGTGTACGAAGGTCTGATTACAAGGGGATAGCCGATCTCTTGTGCAGCTTCTTTACCTTCAAGGAAGGAGTTTGCGATTCTGGAATTCGCAACGCCAACACCGATGTCTACCATCAGCTGGCGGAAAGCTTCCCGGTTTTCTGTTTTTTCAATCGCAGCAACATCAACCCCAATTACCTTAACGCCATATTTTTCCCAAACACCGCGTTCCTCAGCTTCCTTACACAGGTTTAAGGCTGTCTGCCCACCCATGGTTGGTAAAACTGCATCAATGCTCTGTTCAGTTAAGATTTCAACAATGGAGTCAACTGTTAATGGCCGTAAATAGACATGGTCAGCAATGACCTTGTCTGTCATAATTGTTGCCGGATTTGAGTTGATAATGGAAACTGAAATGCCCTCTTCTTTGAGGGATAAAGCTGCTTGTGAACCTGAATAATCAAATTCAGCGGCTTGTCCAATGATAATTGGTCCTGAACCGATAATTAATACTGAGCGTATCGAGGTGTCTCTAGGCATAATTGCGTTTAAATATGAAGCGACAGGTTCTATGCGAAATGAAGTAATATCCCGACTATCCTGTCGGGGTGCAAAGATATGGTTTAAAGAGATACCGAGCAACAAAAAAGACCACTCTGGTTAGGAGTGGCCTCTAGGTTTAGGTTGATTGTTTATATATTATTGCTGTAGCTTAATTTCGCCCATATCAGTAGTGCTGCCCTCCACCACGGCGACCCCCTCAACTGGGGTGTCTTTAAACGGCGCCACACCTTTGAACCATACGGAATAGGTTCCCGGTTTTACTTTGGCTAAAAAGAATGTACCATCGGTTATCGGTGAACTGATGGTGTCCTTCCCCGAAATGGCCATCACCAGATTAGCACCTTCCGCGGGTGCCACGCTACCTTTAATTGCACCTTCAAAAACATTTGTAAATGCAAATACAGCCGTAAGTGGAACAATACATGCTGCATATTTTAAAAAGCTCTTTACCATGATTGCCATTTTAAGTTCGACAAATAGACAACCTTCGTTCTAAATTGTTTTATTTTTTTGAACTAAAGTTTTAAGGTTGTTACAATCAGGGCGCCTATTTGGCTGTAATTCAACACTCTGTAACAAAGACATTTTCTTTAAAACATTAGACGTCATAAGAACGTCATGAAATATAAAGAAGGATATTTTCCTTCAGTTTGAACATACTTCATTAATCACTTTTCCGTTTTGTTCATAAACATTGCCAAGGCGGTATTTGCTTTTGTCTGGAATAGTCAGACGCATGATTTCAGGTGTGGTTGTAACCAGCACCGAGTAGAATTGACTTAAAACATCCTCTTAATCGAGGGTATTCTTCATAAATAGTTTGTTTGGTTTATTATCCGGCAAGGAAAAGATTTCCCTGCCGGATTTTTTGTTGCATATGTATTTAGGATATTTACTTTTGACCATGCTGTTATTTGCTGATGCCCTGAAAGAAAGTTTCCTGCAATTCTTCACGCAAACCGGATGGTTAGAATGGTGTGGTGTAATAACCGGCATACTTTGCGTCTGGCTGGCGGCAAAAAACAACATCCTCAGCTGGCCTATCGCCATCATCAGTGTTCTGATCTACATTGTGATCTTTTACGATGCCAAGCTTTATGCCGACATGGGTTTGCAGGTGTACTTCTTCGTTATGAATGTTTACGGCTGGTATTTCTGGAGCAACAACAAAATTAAAGACGAAGCGAGTAGTCCCGTTTTATCCATCATCAGAAAAGAAATTTTCATCTCTATCCTGGCTGTTATTGCCTTCACTTACATCATTGGCAGCCTGTTGCACCGCAATACCGATGCCTCTTTCCCTTTCATTGATAGCTTCTGCACGGCATGCAGCTTGGTTGCACAGGTGTTTTTGGCGAGGAAGGTGATGGAAAACTGGCTGATCTGGATCTTCGTAGACATCATCTATGTAGGGGTTTACTTTTCCAAGGACCTTTACGCCACGGGGCTGATGTATGCCTTGTATGTTTACATTGCCGCGGTAGGTTATACCGATTGGCGCAAAATTTACCGAACACAACATGATTAAAAAGATAGCGATCGTAGGGCCGGAGAGTACAGGCAAATCAACCATCTCGCAGCAGTTGGCCAGACACTATAATACTTTGTGGGTAGCAGAATTTGCGCGGTACTACTGCGCCGCACTTACGGAACCCTGCACCATGCAGGACGAGATCAACATGTTCCATGGCCAGGTTGCGCTGGAAGAATCGGTGCTCGCAATGGCGGATAAAGACTTCATCTTTTGCGACACCACCTTTGTTACGGTGAAAATCTGGAGCGATGCCATGCTGGGTCGCACACCACAGCTCGTGCTGGATGCACTACCTAAAAGAACTTACGACTTCTACCTGCTGATGGACATTGACCTGCCATGGCAGGAAGACCCTTTGCGCGACTTCCCCAATCAGCGGGAGCACTTCATGGAGGTTTGGCATAAAGAACTTCAGGCATTGAATGCCAATTATATGGTGATAAGCGGCATCGATGACCGTTTTGATAATGCTGTAGCTGCAGTAGATTCTTTCTTAGAACAATAGCGAACCGCAACTAAGTGCGCTGAATTAGTATTTGGGCACCTCTTCAAAACACGTCCCGAACTGCACAGCTGAACAACAGTTTCACAACTGAACCCCGCAATTCAGCGTTTTAAAATAATTTCCTACCTTTGCGACATCAAAAAGGGGTGCCTTGTTTTGCTAAGAAACACAAAAACAGGCTGAGAACATACCCATTATAGCTGCACACACAACCTGCCGCTATATGAACCTGATCCGGATAATGCCGGCGTAGGGATTGGAGTTATGGAGTTTAACTAAACTGTAAGTACCCCTACTTACAGCAGGTTTAACTAAAAACGTTAGAAATTGAAAAAGTTACTGTTTACAGCCCTCGCTGTAATGTTGCTGCCTTTATTTGTACAGGCACAGCTAAGCCTTCGCGGCAAAGTTTCCCAGGCGGGAACAAACAAAGTCTTACCCGGCGCAAGTGTCAGAATTCAAAGCCCAGCCAGAAACACGCAGACCGATGCTTCCGGAAGCTACCAGTTCAATAACCTGCAAGCAGGAAATTACACGGTGGTGGTGACTTACCTCGGTTTTACTGCCGCCCAGCAAACCATTTCCCTTAATGCAGATCAAACGCTAGATTTCCAGCTTAGCGCTTCGGCGTTCCTGGCGGATGAAGTGATTGTGCGCTCCACCCGGGCAACCGAACGTTCTGCCACAACGTTCAAAAACATCGGTACCGAGGAGATCGAAGCCAACAACTTCGGACAGGATCTGCCATTCATTCTAAACAATACACCCGGCGTGGTGGTGACCTCCGATGCGGGTGGTGGCGTAGGTTATACCGGTATTCGCATCCGCGGAAGTGATGCCACCCGTGTTAACGTAACACTGAACGGCATTCCTTATAACGACAGCGAAAGCCAGGGCACGTTCTGGGTGAATATGCCAGACTTCGCCTCCTCCGTAGACAACATCCAGATCCAGCGTGGCGTAGGTACCTCCACCAACGGCGCCGGGGCTTTCGGCGGTAGCCTCAACATCCAAACTACAGGAACCAGCGCTGAACCTTATGCCGAGCTCAACAATACCTATGGATCCTTCGATACCTGGAAGAACACCGTCAAACTCGGTACCGGGCTCATCAACAATAAATGGAGCTTTGATGGGCGACTGTCCAGGATAAAATCTGACGGTTTTATTGACCGCGCTGCTTCCGATTTGAAGTCCTACTTCCTTTCCGGTGCTTACCAGGGCAAAAACGACCTAATCCGCCTGAACGTCTTTGGAGGATCAGAGCAAACCTACCAGGCTTGGAATGGTATTCCGGAGTCCCGGTTAAATGGTGATTTGCCAGGCATGCAGGCCTACATTGCCAGGAATTACCTATCCGAAGCTGATGCCACGAACCTGCTGAACTCCGGTAACCGCACCTACAACCCTTTCACCTACAAGGACCAAACCGACAATTATTGGCAAAACCACTATCAGCTGCTCTATGCACGCCAGCTAAGCGACAAGCTTATTTTTAACGGCGCACTGCACTATACCGACGGCCGCGGTTACTATGAAGAATACAAGGCAGACCAGAAGTTTGCGAATTATGGCCTGGCAGATGTGATCCTTGGTGGTGATACCACTACGCGTACCAACCTGGTTCGCCGCAGGTGGCTCGACAATAACTTCTACGGGCTTACCTACAACCTGAACTACCAGGCAAACAGCCAGCTGAACTTTACCATCGGCGGTGCTTACAACGAGTACGACGGTAAACATTTCGGTGAGATCACCTGGGCGCAGTTCGCCTCAAACGGGAACCTGGGCGATCATTACTATGATAACACCGGCAAAAAGCAAGACTTCAACATCTTCGGAAAAGTGAACTTCAGTCCAAGTGAAAAGCTGAGCCTCTTTGCCGACCTGCAATACCGCAACTTAAACTATACCGTGCGTGGAACAGAGAAAAACCTGAACCAGCTGGACATCACCGATAAGTTGAACTTCTTTAACCCTAAAGTTGGCGCAACCTACTTCCTAAATCCGCAAAGCAACTTCTACGCATCCTTCAGCGTAGCCAACAAGGAACCCAACCGCGACGATTACATCAATGCAACAGCAAACCTTTACCCGCTATCAGAGCGTCTGTACAATACCGAAGCAGGTTACCGGTTTAAAAACGAAAAACTACAGGCGGGCCTGAACATCTACCACATGCAGTACAAAGATCAGCTGGTACTGACCGGAAAGATCAATGATGTAGGTGAATCCATCCGCCAGAATGTGGATGACAGCTACCGCTTGGGTGTCGAGCTGGATGCATCTTACACCATCAGTCCAAAGTTCCTGATCAATGCCAATGCTGCCCTGAGCCGCAACAAGATCAAGAACTACATTGATTATCTTTATGAATATGATGACAATGGCGACATCAGCAACATCATCACGACGGATTACAAGGATACCGATATCTCCTTCTCACCTGCAGCGGTCGCCTTTGCAGAGCTTGCTTACGCACCAGCAAAAGGGCTTGCTATTGCTTTCCAGAACAAGTATGTAAGCAAACAGTACCTGGACAACACACAAGATGATACCCGCAAACTGGATGCATATTATGTGAGTAACATTCGCGCAGGTTATACGTTTACTGCTTTAGGCGTTAAAAAAGTAAACCTTAGCTTACTTATAAATAATATTTTTGACAGAAAGTATGAAAGTAACGGTTATACCTACAGCTCGCTGTACCAGGGTGTAAGAACCACGGAGAACTTTTATTTCCCGCAAGCCGGCACAAACTTTCTACTGTCCTTAAACCTAAAGTTCTAAGCAATGAAAAAATATATTGAGCAACTACACTTCATCACCCACGACTTAGACCATCTGAGCCATGTGGAACAGGCAAGAATCGTGTGTGAAGCCGGCGGAAAATGGATCCAGTACCGTTGCCTGACCAAAGATGATGATGCACTTCTAGCAGATATCAATGAAATTGCGACCATCTGTGACGACTGGGGTGCCACGCTGATTGTTACCGATCATATTCACCTGCAAGGAAAAGCAGATATCCAGGGCTTTCACATTGAAGACATGAATGCCGACTTCCTGCGCATCCGCGCGCAAGTCGGCGAAGCCTACACCATCGGCGGCTCTTCCAACACGCTCGAAGGACTGCTGCGCCTCGCGAAAGAAGGTGTAGATTATGCCGGCTTCGGTCCCTTTGCCCATACAGACACTAAACCAAACAGCTACCCACATCTAGGCGTTCAAGGTTACGAACAGGCCATGCTAAAACTCAAAGAAATGCAGGTAAACCTACCCGTACTTGGTGTAGGTGGTGTAACCATCAATGATGTAGAGGCACTTATGCAGACCGGTATTTTCGGCATAGCGGTATCTTCGGCAATCAATCAGGCAGAAGACGTTGAAGCGGCATACCTGGATTTCTACCAGAAGTTGCGCTAAAACATTTAGCGACCAATAAAAAAATGTAGCCCATAAAACACGGAAAAACAGCTAAAGAAAGGGGCTGATTGTACCACAACAATCAGCCCCTTTTTCATTTAAACAAATGGTTAGTTTTTAGCGCTTAGCAATTACCTTTGTTTAAAAATACACCTCTTGCAAAAAGCTACCATCATCGACAAGAAGGACCCCTACGCGGCCCTGCGTTACAAAGAATTCCGCTCCTACCTGGGCATGCGGTTCTTTTTCACCTTTGCTTACCAAATGCAGGCCGTAATTATCGGCTTTCACATATACCACCTTACCAAAGATCCGCTTGCCTTAGGGCTGGTGGGCCTCTGTGAAGCCATCCCGGCCATCAGCATTGCACTATATGGCGGCTACGTGGCCGATAAGTCCGAAAAGCGTGGCTTACTCTTAAAAGTCTTCATTGGCGTATTCATCTGTTCCTTGGTGATGCTGCTGGTAACCTCCAGTCAGATGCAGCCCTATGTACCCGTAAGATATATCGTACCCATCATGTACCTGATGGTATTCGGAATCGGTATTGCGCGGGGATTCTTCAGCCCGGCAACCTTCTCCCTGATGGCTCAGATCGTACCCAAAGAGATTTATCCAAACTCCAGCACCTGGAACAGCTCCAGCTGGCAGGCGGCTTCCATCATTGGCCCTGCGATGGGCGGGCTGATCTACGGTTTCTTTGGCATCACCGCCACCTATTCCCTGATCCTGTTTTTCATTGGTGTTGCACTCATCTGTATCTTTTTCCTGAAACCACATCCACCCACATTCATCCCCAAAGACAGTATCATCAAGAGCCTTACCGAAGGCGTAAAGTTCGTATTTAGCAACAAGATGATGTTGGGTGCCATGAGCCTGGATCTCTTTTCGGTATTCTTCGGCGGGGCCGTGGCACTATTGCCCGTATTTGCAAACGACATCCTGAAAGTTGGCTCCGAAGGACTGGGATTCATGCGTGCAGCAGCATCCAGCGGTGCAGTGATCACCATGTTCCTGATGACGCGCTTTTCGCCGATGAACAAGCCATGGCGTAACCTGCTGATCGCGGTAACGGGATTTGGAACCAGTATTATCTGTTACGGGCTCTCTAAAAATTTCTATTTAACACTTGCATTCCTGTTTATGGAAGGCGCGTTCGACAGTGTAAGCGTGATCATCCGCTCCACAATCATGCAGCTGCTCACCCCTGATCAGATGCGGGGCAGGGTCTCTGCGGTGAATAGCATGTTCATCGGCTCATCCAACGAGATCGGCGCCTTTGAATCCGGGCTCACTGCAAAACTCATGCGCACCGTGCCCGCAGTCGTGTTCGGCGGTAGCATGACCATACTCGTGGCCGGCATCACCTACATGAAGACCAAAGGCATGACCAAGCTATCCCTTGAAGAGATCAACGAGCATACAACTTAGTTAGCCATTTACTTCAGGCACCCGTTCGCCCACCTGCTGGCGCCACATGGCATAGTACAGTCCCTTTTCATCCAGCAGGTCCTCATGGCGGCCCTGTTCGATGATCTTACCACGCTCCAGCACGTATATGCGGTCCGCATGGCGGATGGTAGATAGCCGGTGTGCAATCAAGATGGTGATATGACTGGTCTGTTCGGAAACGTCTCTGATGGTTGCTGTGATCTCCTCTTCTGTCAAGGAGTCCAGCGCAGAAGTAGCCTCATCAAAGACCAGGATATCCGGCTTACGCAGCAAAGCACGCGCAATAGATAGTCGCTGCTTTTCACCGCCAGAAACCTTAACACCACCTTCACCAATAACACTGTCCAGACCTTTATCTGCACGCGCAAGCAGATTCTCACAAGCCGCCTGACGTAACACGAACATACACTCCTCATCGGTTGCACCCGGTCGTACAAACTGCAGGTTCTCCCTTATGGTACCTGAAAACAGCTGCGTATCCTGAGTCACGAAGCCGATCTTCTCACGAAGCTGATCCAGATCAATCTCCTCTGCCGGGGTATCGTTATAGAGGATACTGCCCTGAACAGGTTTATATAGCCCTACAAGCAGCTTCACCAAAGTGGTTTTACCCGAGCCGGAAGGACCTACAAAGGCGATCGTCTCCCCATTATTGCTTCCAAAGGAGACATCCGTAAGTGCGTTCTGCTGCCCGGTCAGGTGTTTAAAGCTCACACCCTTAAAAGCCAGACGAGTAATACGCTCCAGCTTTACGGGATTTGCGGGTTTCTGATCTACCGGAATGCTCAGGATACGCTTGAAGTTATCCAGGGATACTTCCGCTTCGCGCCAGTATAGGATTACATTTCCAAGCTCTTGCAGGGGACCAAAAAGAAAGAAGGAGTAAAACAAGAACGAGAAGTACTGTCCCGGGGATATGGTGTTGTCAAAGATCAGGATCAGCAAAACCACCACCATACAACTCCGTACAAAGTTCACCGTTGTTCCCTGCAGAAAGCTCATGCTACGAACATATTTTACCTTCTTCAACTCCAATCCCAGAATCTTGTAGGTGGTCTTGTTCAGCCGCTCAATCTCCTGATTGGCCAATCCCAGACTTTTTACCAGCTCAATATTACGTAGGGATTCCGTTGTTGAACCCGCAAGCGCGGTTGTTTCCTTGATGATCGTACGTTGAATAACCTTAATCTTATTACTCAGCAGCCAGCTCACCAGACTGATGATCGGGATGGCGGCAAAATAGATCAGCGTCACTTTGTAACTCACCGTGACCGAATAAACGATCACGAAGACCATTCCGATAAGACTCACAAAGAGTACAGAGATAAATGAAGTAATGAACTTCTCACTGTCCTGACGCACCTTTTGCAGCACGCCCAGGGTTTCCCCGCTACGCTGGTCTTCAAAAACCTGGTAGGGCAACTCCAGTGAATGTTTTAAACCGTCTGCATACATCTGTGCACCTACTTTCTGCACAATAATGCTGGTAAAGTAATCCTGCAGGTTCTTAGCGATCCTGGAGCCCATTGCTGCAGCTACACCAAGGCCTACCAGGCCAAGTACGCCCCAAACAAAATCATTGCGGCTCAGGTCATCTTTGCGCTCAATAAAGCGGTCTACGATCAAACCGGTGATATATGGATCAAGTAAAGAAAAACCAATGTTTAAGGAAGCAAGCACAAGGGCCAGGATAACAATCCACTTGTATGCTTTTAGATAGGCTAAGAGTAATTTCATTCAGGCCGGATATATGAGGAACAAAAATAAAAAAAGGAATACAGCAGCTGCCATATTCCTTTTTTATTACTAGGAAAGATCGAAAAAATGACCTTAAATCGTCATGATGTCTTTCTCTTTTGCTTCCGCGTGTTTGTCAACTTTCACGATGCAGGCATCAGTGATCTTCTGAACTTCGGCTTCACCAACTTTAATGTCATCATCAGACACGGCTTCTGCTTTCAATCTTTTGATCTTCTCGTTTGCATCTTTACGGATGTTACGGATCGCGATACGGCCTCTTTCAGCTTCCTCTTTAACCTTTTTAACCAGGTCTTTCCTGCGCTCTTCTGTCAAAGGTGGCACAATCAGACGGATTACAATACCATCATTCTGAGGATTGATACCAATATTGGCTTCCATAATGGCGCGCTCAATAGGTACCAGCAGTTGTTTCTCCCAAGGCTGAATGTTCAAGGTACGCGCATCTGGCGTAGTGATACTTGAAACCTGGCTTAGGGGAGTCGGTGCACCATAATAATCAACCATGATCCCGTCAAGCATACCTACAGATGCTTTTCCAGCACGGATCTTGGTTAATTCAGATTCGCAATGGCTGATTGCCTTCTCCATAGTAGCCTGCGCATCCTGTAATTGTTTCTTTATCAGCTCATTCATATGATATTATTTTTGCAATATATATTTTTATCCTGCTACCAGGGTTCCAATTTCTTCACCATCGGTAACTTTCAACAGATTACCTTTCTTATTCATGTCAAACACAATGATCGGCAATTCGTTTTCCTCACATAAGGTGAACGCCGTCATGTCCATCACGTTCAGGTTGTTTGCATAAACTTCCTTGAACGACAGGTTAGTATAGCGTGTTGCGGTAGCATCTTTCTCCGGATCGGCGGTATAGATCCCATCAACACGGGTACCTTTAAGTACAATATCTGCTTTGATCTCAATTGCACGCAATGCTGCAGCAGAATCAGTGGTAAAATATGGATTACCGGTACCAGCACCGAAGATCACCACACGGCCTTTTTCAAGGTGCCTTACCGCCCTGCGACGAATAAAAGGTTCGCAGATCTGTTCCATTTTAATTGCGGTAAGTAAGCGGGTTTTAATGCCCACTTTTTCCAGTGCATCCTGCAAAGCCATACTGTTGATTACCGTAGCAAGCATACCCATGTAGTCTGCCTGCGCACGGTCCATACCCGACTTCTCTGCACTTAATCCTCTGAAAATATTTCCCCCTCCAATTACAATCGCGATTTCCAGACCTTTATCATGCACGGTTTTAATCTCTTTGGCATACTGATTAACAATTTCATTGTCAATGCCATACTGTTTGTCGCCCATTAGCGATTCACCGCTAAGCTTTAATAAGATCCTTTTATACTTCATTTCTTCAAAAATACTAATTGTTTTAATTAATAGGGTTCAAATATTCAACACCTGCTACAAATACACGTTTAAGGGACAAATCTTCCCCTAAAACCAACAAGTCTGCCGGCATACCGCTGGTCAGTGCTGTGAGCGGTTTACGCCCGATAACTTTCGCCGGAATAGTGCTCGCCATAGCCAGTGCACGAGGCAATTCAATGCCACAATGTTTAACGCAGTTCTGTACGGCTTGTAGTAAAGTGATGTTCGAACCAGATAGCGTGCCATCTTCCGTAACGTACTTATCGCCTTGCAACCGGTGTTTATAGGGGCCGATTTCACATGCGGTTACCGCATCCGTAATCAGGAATAAGCGCTCCTGCATCAGCTTGGCGGCCATTTTTACGACCTCAAAGTTCACATGCTCGCCATCAGCGATGATGCTGCCATGGGCTGTCGGGTGACTGAATAAAGCAACCGGCAAATTGGGCGAACGGTGGTGGATCTGCGGCATCGCATTAAACAGGTGGGTAGTCGTGGTGAAGCCGTTATTATAAGCCGAAGTGGCTTGTTCATAACTGGCGTCGCTATGGCCTAAAGACAGCACAACACCTTTCGAAAGCAGGTACTCGATTACCGCTGCATCCTGCAGTTCAGCAGCCAGGGTCATCATCTTCACGGTACCATCAGCGGCTTCGATCAGCCCTTTTACCTCCTCCAGCGTTGCTTTTTTCACATACGCTGCCGGATGGGCTCCCAGACGTTTCGGGTTCAGGTAAGGACCTTCCAGATGAAGCCCCATAAAACCTTTCGCTTCCGCACGATAAGCCTTTGCAGCTTCGATGGCTTTATAGAATACATCAATGCTATTGGTTGCCAGACAAACCAGGAAGGACGTGGTGCCCTTCCGCGCCAGGTCCATATCCATCTGCCTCAGCGTTTCTACCGTTGGATAAGCAGAAAACAGGTTACCGCCAGAACCATAGATTTGCAGCTCCATAAAACCGGACGTGATGAGCTGACCCGCAGCATCGATCCGTTCGTAAGTATCCGGAACTTCCATTGCTCCGATGGCCTCAATATGGCCATTACTGATCAAAAATGTCTGATTGTGCAGCAATTCGCTGCCCTTGTAGTAGCTGGCATTGGTTATGGCGATCATCCTGGTAAATTTAAGTCATAAAAAAAGTCCCTTGAACCAAGGGACTTTTTAAAAATCTATAAGAATTAAGATCCTAACTGAACGCGTTTAAATGCGGTAACAGTTAATCCGTTCGAAGTATCATTTAAGAATTTACGAACGTCTTTAGAAGAATCTTTAACGAACTCCTGGTTCAATAAAGTGCTGTCTTTGTAGAATTTGTTCAATTTACCAGCAGCAATTTTCTCGATCATGTTTTCTGGTTTACCTTCAGCGCGGATCTGCTCTTTAGCAATTTCAGTTTCACGCTCAATAGTAGTTGCATCAACACCGTCTTTATCTAAAGCAACCGGGTTCATTGCCGCAATTTGCATAGCAACATCTTTACCAGCTTCTTCCACACCAGCAACATCCTGGTTTAAAGCAACCAATACACCTAAACGGTAGTTACCGTGGATGTAAGGAACAACTTTCTCACCAACTACAGTCTCATATTTAGAGATACCAATTTTCTCACCGATTTTACCAGTGTTCTCTACGATGATCTCAGAAACTTTCTGACCATCAATTTCCAACGCCAAAAGCGCTTCAAGAGATGCAGGATTGTTTTCAAGTGCTAGATCAGTGAATTTATTTGCAAGTGCAACGAAGTCTGCGTTTTTAGCCACGAAATCAGTTTCGCAGTTCAATTCAACAACAACACCACGTTTGCCATCAGCAGTAGCTTTAGCGATAACAACACCTTCATTAGAATCACGATCTTGTCTGCTTGCTGCAACTTTAGCACCTTTTTTACGTAGGTAATCTACAGCGGCTTCGAAGTCACCGTTAGCTTCTGTTAATGCCTTTTTGCAATCCATCATACCGGCACCGGTTTGTTGGCGTAATTTGTTTACATCTGCAGCAGTAATTTGTACTGACATTTTCTTTTCTTTTTTAAAGTTTTCAAAAAAAATATGGGTTGTACGTTGCGTGCTGAAGGCAAAGCCTGCAAAACACAACATACAACCCAATTAAATTATTTAAGCTTCGCTGGTACCTTCTTCAGAATCAGCATTAACTTTTTTAGGTCTTCTAGCGCCTGGTGCAGCAGTTTCCGGAGCATCAGCAGCAGCTTTAGCAGCTACAGCTTCTTTTTCAGCTTCATCATCTTTCTCACGTTTACGCTCGTCTAAACCTTCTTCAATTGCTTTGATGATTACATCAGTAATTAAAGAGATCGATTTAGTCGCATCATCATTCGCAGGAATTGGGAAATCGATGTTAGACGGATCAGAGTTGGTATCAACCATTGCGAAAGTAGGGATGTTTAATTTCAACGCCTCGCTAACCGCAATGTGTTCTTTTTTAACGTCAATTAAAAAGATTGCAGCTGGTAAACGGTTAAGATCCGCGATACCACCTAAAAGGCTTTCTAATTTAATACGCTCACGCTGAATCATTAAACGCTCTTTCTTAGAAAGGATCGTGTAAGTACCGTCTTTAGTCATCTTGTCGATGTTAGCCATCTTCTTGATCGACTTGCGTACGGTAGCAAAGTTGGTTAACATACCACCTAACCAACGCTCAGTTACGAAAGGCATGTTTACTTTTCTTGCTTGTTCAGCAACGATTTCTTTAGCTTGTTTCTTCGTAGCTACAAATAAGATCTTACGACCAGATTTAACGATTTGTTTAATCGCTGCAGCAGCCTCTTCAGTTTTAGTTAAAGTTTTATTTAAATCTATGATGTGGATACCATTGCGCTCCATGAAAATGTAAGGCGCCATTTTTGGGTTCCATTTACGGGTAAGGTGACCAAAGTGTACACCTGCATCCAATAAGTCCTGATATGTTGTTCTAGCCATTGTGTTGTCTCCTTAAGATTAACGTTTACTGAATTGGAATTTTTTACGAGCTTTCTTGCGTCCTGGTTTCTTACGTTCAACCATACGCATATCACGGGTCATTAACCCTTTAGCGCGTAATGCTGGTTTTTTCTCAGCATCTAATTCAACAATAGCTTTAGCAATAGCTAAACGAACAGCTTGTGCCTGGCCTGTGATACCACCACCTGCTACATTTACAGTAACATCATACTGACCAGCAAGTTCTGCAACTTCGAATGACTGGTTAACGACATATTGTAAAGGTAATGTTGGAAAATATTCTTTGTGATCTTTACCATTTACGGTAATAGCGCCGTTGCCTTCTTTTAAATAGATACGTGCAACAGCAGTTTTTCTTCTTCCTGAAGTGTTTGTAACTGACATTTCTTTCTTCCTTTAATTAAAGTGTAATGGTTGTTGGTGATTGTGCTGCGTGCGGATGCTCAGAACCTGCGTAAACAAATAGGTTGGTGTATAATTTAGCACCAAGTTTTGTTTTAGGTAACATACCACGAACAGCTTTCTCGATAACACGTGTAGGGTGTTTCGCCATTAACTCTTTCGGAGAAATGAAACGTTGACCACCTGGATAGCCTGTGTAAGAAATGTAAGTCTTATCACTGAACTTGTTTCCGGTCAATTTAACCTTGTCTGCATTGATAACGATTACATTATCGCCGCAGTCTACGTGTGGGGTGTACTCAGGCTTGTTTTTACCTCTAATGATCATAGCGATCTTAGATGCCAAGCGCCCCAAAATCTCGCCTTGTGCGTCAACAACAACCCACTGTTTGTTAACAGTTTTTGCATTGGCAGAGACAGTTTTGTAACTTAACGTATTCACTTGCTTGTATTTAATTTGTTAAACAATTTGTAATTCCCAGTATTTTAGGGACTGCAAAGATAGCCTAAATTGTGTAATTCTCAAATACTTGCTAAAAATAAAAGATCATCTGTTTACAGCCTGCCTTTTGCACCGCTAAGATCCGCCACTGAACAATCAAAAATACTTCGGGAATATTTAACAATAAAGCTAAGGACTAACGTTGCTTAAGCTTGGTTTTGCACCGTACTTGCACCGTACTTGCGACGTACTTGCCAGGTGCTTGCGACGTACTTCCTACGTATGGAGACGTAACAATCTCCCATCAACCTTGAGGCAACATTAACGCAATTAGCCATTAATACTCAGCCCATCTAAATTCATTTGCCATTCAATTGCGGCACAATCTTGGCTTTCCCTAAGCCGGAGATTTAAATCGAAACTATTTAAAAGCAACGTTGTTAATTTTTAAAAACCCTTAAACTATGACAAAAGAAACCAAAATCATCGCGGGAGTACTGGCAGGAGCTGCCTTAGGTGCCGCTATAGCACTGATCTTATCTTCAGATAATACTGACGACCTTAAAAACGATGTAACCGATTGGTTCAGCGACTTACTGGATTCGTCGAAAGACAAACTTGCAAGTGTTTCTGAATCTGTTAAAGACACCGTATCACATGCTAAAGATTCGCTTTCTCACGCAACTGACTCGATCACACATGCTAAAGAATCAGCAACCGATGCTGTTAAAGATTCCATCTCTAAAGTAAAGGGATAGGGATAGAATGAAAATCACATTTCATGGTGCTGCACGTGCTGTAACCGGCAGCAAGCACCTTATTACGCTAACCAATGGCACCCAGGTCCTGTTGGACTGCGGATTATTTCAGGGTATGGGCGAAGTAACCGACAAACTGAACGGTTACTTCGGCTTTAACCCGGAAAAAATAGACTACATGATTCTCTCGCATGCCCATATTGACCATGTGGGTCTTTTACCAAGACTGGCGAAAGAAGGCTTCAACGGCAACATCTATGCTACCGCAGCCACAATGGACCTTGCCAGGATACTATTAATGGATTCTGCGAAAATCCAGATGCAGGATGCAGAATACCTTAGCAGCACCGGCAACAGTGATGATGATGACGGCTTATATAATGAAGATGATGTCATCAAAGCGCTGGGGCAATTTAAGGTTCTGGAATATAATGAGGAAGTTGAAATTGATCCCAGGATCCGCGTAACACTTACCGATGCCGGACACGTGCTTGGTAGTGCGGCCATACACCTGACCATTATCGATGATGGGAAAGAATATAAGATCACTTTCAGTGGCGATGTGGGCCGTTATGGTGATCTGCTGTTGAAAAGCCCGCAGACCTTCCAGCAGGCTGATTACATCATCATGGAATCTACCTATGGCAATTCCCTGCACAAGGACCTCGAACCTGTTGAGGACCGGCTATTGGAGATCATCAACAACACCTGCAACATCAAGGGTGGTAAGGTGGTTATCCCTGCTTTCAGCGTCGGTAGAACCCAGGAGATTTTATATGCACTGAACAGTCTTGAACTGAAGAACAAACTGCCGGATGTACCCTACTATGTTGATAGCCCGTTATCTTTGCAAGCAACTCAGGTGATTAAAAACCACCCGGAAGTCTACAACAACGGGGTGAAAGAGGTGATGAAGGTCGATGATGATCCTTTCCATTTCAAGGGACTGAAGTTTATAGAAAGCGTGGAAGAATCACGTGCGCTGGTAGACGACCCGCGGCCATGCGTGATCATTTCCGCGTCGGGAATGGCAGATAGTGGCCGGGTAAGGCACCATATTCGCAACATCATCGGCAATCAGAAGCATACGATCCTGATGGTTGGATACTGTGAGCCGAAGTCGCTCGGTGGCCGGTTAATTGCCGGCCAGCCGGTAGTGGAAATATTCCGTGAGGAGTTTACCGTAGCTGCAGAAGTTATTGCCGTTAAATCCATGAGTGCACACGGGGATTATGAGGATCTGCTACACTTTTTAAGTTGTCAGGATCCTTCTTTGGTTAAAAAGGTGTTCCTGGTCCACGGAGAATATGAGGTGCAGCAGGAGTTCGCAAAGAAGATCCTGGAGAAAGGCTTCACTTCGGTTGAAATTCCGGAATACCATCAGGAGTTTGAACTTGAATAACACGAATGAATGATATTAGATAGCATATTAGGTTACGAGTTTCCCAAATTTCTGAACAACCTGATCATTGCAGCACTTGCATTGTTGACCGGCTATATTATAAAGGTTATCCTATGGCAGCTTTTTCATGTAAGTACCAGGATCTGGGACAGCTTTGTCGTTAAAGCAATCAGCAGACGTTTAAACAAGCCTTTTACGTTTTTCTTCCCCCTATTTATACTAAACATTGCGACAGGGTTCATGAATTTGAACCCTGTTTTTCGCTTTGAATTCAAGCGGGTTATCGGGATTTGCATCGCTGTTGTTTTTGCATTTATCCTGATCAACATCATCAAAGTGCTGGAAGATTATTTCTACCATCGCTTTGATCTTTCCAAAGAAAACAACCTTAAGGAGCGTAAACTTAAAACGCAGCTGCAGTTCATCCGGAAGTTTGTGATTTCGTTGATCGTCTTTTTTACGGTCGCCATCATCCTGCTGAGCTTCGAAAGTATGCGGAAAATTGGCGCAGGACTACTCACAGGTGTGGGTGTAGGTGGTATCATCATCGGTTTTGCCGCGCAGAAATCATTGGGCAGCCTCCTTGCGGGTTTTCAGATTGCCTTTACGCAGCCCATCCGGATAGATGATGTGCTGATCGTAGAGGGCGAATGGGGCCGCGTGGAAGAAATTACGCTCACTTACGTCGTAGTCAGCATATGGGACCAGCGCCGTTTGATCCTGCCGATCACCTATTTTATTGAAAAGCCCTTCCAAAACTGGACCCGGGTTTCTTCTGAATTGCTGGGTACCGTGTTTCTGAATTTGGACTACAGCATCCCCATCCCACCCTTGCGGGAGGAGTTTACCCGCTTACTGAAAGAAAACCCGCTTTGGGACAGACGGGTAAATGTGGTGCAGGTGACCGACAGCAAGGAATCCATTGTGGAAGTCCGGTTCTTAATGAGTGCCAGAAATTCTTCTGAGGCATTTGACCTGCGCTGTTATGTGCGGGAGCATATGATTGCCTTTGTGCGCGACAACTATCCACATGGCCTGCCGCGGGCACGTGTAGAGTTTCATAAGACACCTTAAATCTGTATTTTTGGCGCTATGGACGTATTTGGACAAGCGCTAACCGATCAGTTTAAACATGGCAAAGCCGACACCCTGCATCTTTACACCTCCCTGGGTGATTTAGAGGAAATGCCGCTCGATCTGTTTTTCCGCTCGGAAGAAGAAATGCCGGAGCTGGAAACCTATGCGCTTGAACTTTGCAGGGGCAAGGTACTGGACATTGGCGCAGGTGTAGGCAGTCATGCCTTGGCGCTGCAGCAAAAAGGCTTTGATGTTACGGCAAACGATATCTCTGAAGCAGCCTGTGAGATCATGCGGGAACGTGGGGTACAAAACATCCTTTGTGGTAACATACAGCACCTGCAGCTTGAAAAATACGACACCCTGCTGATGCTGATGAACGGTATCGGTGTGTTCGGAAAACTAAAGGGCTTTTCAGATTTTCTGGAACGTGCAAAAGGCTTGATCAATGAAGGCGGGCAACTGCTGTTCGACTCGTCAGACATCACTTATGCCTACGAAGATACTGTGCTGCCCACAGGCAACTACTTCGGTGAAGTATCTTACCAGTACGAATACAAAGGCAACAAAGGCGAATGGTTCGATTGGCTGTTTATAGACCAGGCGACCCTTATTTCTACGGCATACCAGGCCGGCTGGACCTGCGAGATACTCTATATAGATGAAAATGATCAGTATCTGGCTAGGCTTTTTCTTCCCAGATCGTTGCAATATTAACGATCGTCTGCACCGCTTTCTCCATATCCTGTAAGGAAACCCATTCCTGTTTGCCATGGAAAGCATGTTCGCCGGCAAAGATATTTGGGCAAGGTAAGCCCATAAGCGATAGTCTGGAGCCATCGGTACCACCCCTGATGCTTTGACGGATCGGGTTTAAACCTGCACGTGTTATGGCGAGTATACCGTATTCCATCACCTTTGGATGCTGATCCAATACCTTCTTCATGTTCCGGTATTGTGCCGAGATCGTAAGCTTATAAGAGGCCTCCGGGTACCCTTGCATGACTTCTTTAACTGTACGTTCCAGGGTCTGTCCATGTTCAGCAAGTTTAGCATCATCAAAATCACGCAGGATAAACTCCACCATCGTTTCCTCTACATTACCTGCAACATCTACGGGGTGAATAAAACCTTCCTTTAAACTGGTCGATTCCGGTGATAAATGATCCTTGGGTAAGGCATCAATAATCGCAGCAGCAATCTTAATCGCACTCTGCATCTTACCTTTTGCGAATCCTGGGTGGGCACTTACCCCATAAATGGTTAACATGGCGCCATCTGCAGAGAAAGTTTCGTCTTCAATGGAACCACAGGTCTCCCCATCAACCGTATAGGCGTATTGCGCACCGAGCTTTTCGAGGTTTACATTGTCTACACCACGTCCAATTTCCTCATCCGGGGTGAAGAGGATCTTAATTTCACCATGTTTAATTTCCGGATGGCTTAGCAGGAAAGCTGCTGCTTCCATGATTTCAGCGACGCCTGCCTTGTTATCTGCACCAAGCAGTGTGGTTCCACTAGCGGTGATGATGTCATTCCCGATTTGATTTTTCAAGTCAGGATGCTCCGCCATTTTCAATACCACCGTAGGATCATCAGGTAATACAAGATCCTGGCCCTGGTAGTTGCGGTGTATGATGGGTTTAACATCCAAGCCACTGCAATCGGGCGAGGTATCCATGTGCGAACAGAAGCAGATCACCGGTACTTGCTTTTCCGTATTTGATGGGATGCTGGCATACACATAGCCAAATTCATCAAGTTCTGCATCGTGGATGCCCATGCTTTGAAGCTCCTCTACCAGCACTTTGGCCAGGTTCTTTTGCTTTTCGGTACTTGGACTGCTGGTGCTGCGCGGATCGGATTGTGTATCAATCTGAACGTACTTTGTGAAGCGAAATGCGAGGGAATCGGTTTGAAATTGATAATTTGGCATAATTATGTAGCGGTATAGGATTAAAGCCCTTTACGAACAAAACTAACAATAGATCTCTTGAAAAGAATATATATTTTTCTATTATGCGCCCTGGCAGGATTGCAGGCAAGTGCCCAATCGAACTTCTACAAATACTCGGTTGGTGCTGGTGGAGGGGTAACTGTTGGCTATGGCGACCTGCGTGGTCAGTCGCTTTCGCCAGCAGCATACGGTACGGCAGAATTTTACTTTACGCCCTATGTTTCCATGGGTGTAGAAGGACAACTTGGACGCATTAAGGGCGGAGATACGACAGCGAATTTTGCAAACTATAACAATAAATACAAAGCAGGGTCCCTTTACGCGCGACTTGCCGCTGGTGCTTTTATGAACCACACTTATCGGCATACCACATTGAAAAAGCTTATCAGAGGGGTTTATGTTGGTACCGGGATCGGTTTAATTCGAAATGATATCGTCGAGCGCTACCCAACCGTTAACGTCAATCCACGCGTTGATCAGGGTAAACGCCATTCCTGGGATGCACTTGTTCCATTGAACGTAGGCCTCAACTACGGCATCAGTGAAAAAAATGGGTACGAACGCTTTGTAATAAACCTGAACTTTCAGGGTAACCTTACCTTTGGTGAGGGCATGGATGGCTTTGACCGGAACCCATTATTCTCCCGGAAAACCAGCAACGACATTTATACTTTCAGTTCTATTGGTATAAAGTATAAATTTGGTCCTGTTGGATATTTTAAACGATAAACATTCATGAGGCGAGTATATTTGATTTTCCTGGTATGCCTGGGCATGCAGAGCTTTGGACAGCAGACACCATTTGAAAACAGTCAGAAACAAGCGACAGCAACCTACCCGGAAGTAATCAAGTATTATCAGGCCTTAGATGCCGCCTATCCTCAAGCCAAACTCATTACTTATGGCCCGACCGACTTCGGTGAGCCATTGCGCCTTTTGGTATTATCTAAAGACAAGACCTTTGATCCGGAGCTGATCCGCAAGCAAAATAAACGCATTTTACTGATCAATAATGGCATACATCCGGGCGAGCCGGAGGGTATTGATGCCAGTATGATGCTTGCACGCGACATGCTTAAAGGCAATAAATTGCCGGATAATATGGTAATCTGTATAATTCCGCTGTACAATATAGACGGAAGCTATAATAGAACCAGCAGCTCCAGAGCTAATCAAAATGGACCTGTAGCTTACGGCTTCCGGGGTAATAGCAGGAACCTGGATCTGAACCGCGACTTTATAAAAACTGACTCGAAGAACTCTGCAAGCTTCCAGCAGATCTTTAATATCTGGCAACCAGAGGTATTTGTTGATACGCATACCAGCAATGGCGCAGATTACCAATACACCATGACGCTGATCCCAACACAGAAGGATAAACTGAATGCGACATTATCGGCTTACCTGACCAGGCAAATGGTGCCCGCCTTGTACAAGGACATGGCTGCTAAAGGTTACGAGCTTATTCCTTACATCAACAGCGTGGAGGAAACGCCAGATGCAGGGATCACGGGATTTCTGGAGCCGGCAAGGTTTTCTACCGGCTATGCGGCGCTACACAATGCCATCGGCTTTATGCCTGAAACACACATGCTGAAGGCTTTTGATAAACGTGTGGATGCAACCTATAAACTTTTGGAAACCTATATCGCTATTGTTTCGAGAGACGCTAAACAAATTGGTCTGAACAAACAAAAAGCAGATCAGGATGTTGCTGCGCAAACCGTTTTCCCATTGGAATGGAAGCTGAACAAAGAATTATATGACAGCATTCCCTTCAAAGGTTACACGGCAAAGCAAAAGCCGAGTGCGGTAAGCGGAAAAGACCGGCTTTACTACGACCGGAATGCACCCTACGAAAAGTACATCAAACAATGGAACAACTTCGAGCCCGCAGTTACGGTTAAGAAACCCGTCGCATACGTGATCCCGAAAGCCTGGAGCCGCGTGGTGGAACTGCTGAAGTTAAACGGCGTGAAGGTGCAGCAACTGGATAGCGATACCAGGCTGGATCTGGAGATGTACTACATCAAGGATTATAAAACCGCCCCAGCGCCCTATGAAGGACATTATATCCATTCGGCAGTACAGGTAAATCCAGTGAAGCAGAGCCTGCAATTCTACAAGGGCGACTACCTGGTATACGTTAACCAGCCGCAGAACCGTTATATTGTGGAAACCCTGGAGCCACAGGCAACGGACTCTTTTTTCAACTGGAACTTCTTTGACTCCATCTTAGGACAGAAAGAGCACTATTCTGCCTATGTTTTCGAAGATACCGCAGCGCAGCTGCTGAAAGATAATCCCGAACTTAAAGAACAGTTGGCACAGGCAAAAGCGAGTAACCCTGACCTGGCGAAAAGCGCAGCAGCACAACTGCAGTTTGTGTACAAGAACTCTGCATATTACGAAAAAACACACTTGAGGTACCCGGTTGGTAGATTACTGGAGCCTTTAAAGGATAGTACAAAATAAAAGCATGGAATATTTAAACCAGACCCCAGTAGCAAGTCTCATTTTAGTTTTTACCGTTGTTACCAGCATCTATGCTTTCAACGACCATACGCTTTATGGCAAGTTTATGCTGCACCCATACAGTGTTTACCGGAAGAACAAGCTATATACCCTGATTACAAGTGGTATGATCCACTCGGACTGGATGCACCTGATTTTTAACATGATGACCTTCTTCTTTTTTGCATTTACGCTGGAAGCGCAGATCGGTTCATTTCGTTTTGGCTTGATCTATTTCCTGAGTTTGATCCTAAGTGATATCCCTTCCGTGTTGAAGCATAAGGATGACTTCTGGTACAACAGTCTGGGCGCGTCAGGTGCCATTAGTGGGGTGCTGTTCAGCTACATCTTGTTCTATCCGCTAAGCAAGCTGTACCTTTTCTTCATCCCAATTGGCATACCGGCAGTACTCTTCGGCGGACTATACCTGATGTATTGTGTTTATGCTTCAAAGCAATCCAGGGATAACATAAACCATGACGCACACTTTTTTGGGGCGCTCACCGGCATTATCATCACCATATTGATCATTCCGGGTATTGTGCCGCACTTTTTAAGTGCTTTAGTAGGCGGGCGGTAAAGCTGCCGGATTGAAGTAGCTCATCGGTGCCAAAGGATCTTTGATGATCTCAAATAGCGTATGGCCCCATGGTTTCCAGAAGTTCTCCAGCACCTGCGCATAGGTCTTATGCTGCCAGTTATCGAACAAAGGTTTACTTGAAGCGCCTTTCAGTGGCATTGGAGAGATGTAAATGGTGCCTTCTACTGGCAGAATGGTGTATTCCGGCAAACGGTTGAAGAGGTAGGCGGAGTAGAAGAACCTGGCGCATAACTCTTCGAACTGCTGCTCGAGCAACGCTTTACCTGCAATTTGATCCAGGATCTCCTTGTGAAAACGTTTGTTAGTGCCATTGTCCTGCAGACACATGATGATACCGAAATCTTTAAGCTTAAGGGAGAAGGTCATGGTATTGATCTCATCACGGAAGCTGAAATAATGATCCTGATCAGCAAGCGGTACAACAACGATAGACCATGGTTCGAAATCCTCAAAATCTACGTTCAGGTAAATGCTCTGAATCATGGTGTGCAGGTTACCAAATTTATGCATTAGGCCCTGCGACATATTTACCCCATCAGAACTTAATTGCTGCAGCTTAATCGCCGCATTCATTTCGATATAGATCAGGCTGTACATGAACTTGCCCACCCATTTGAAAAGATCGATTTCTTCCAGCTTGGAGACGGCTGCATAGCCACCTTGAAAGGCTGTCGCAATTTTCGCTTCAAGCGGATCAATGAATTGCTCAAGAATCTCCGTGTTAACCGGCACTTTGAGGGTGTTATAAGAACGTACGCTTTCATCCAGAAGCTTAATCTGCTCCTGACCGGAAAAGTTGGCCAGGGCAAGAAGCCAATCCGGAAGCACATTGATTTCCGTTATGGGCGTTTTCAAAGTATCGCCGCTAAGGAAGCAGTTTTTATACTTAAAATCGAAGTTTTTGAAGGGCTGGTAGATGCTGCTGTTCATAGAACCGGCAATATTATGGATATTATTTTTACATTCACCGGCGCAATCATATTTTAACTTTACGATTACCAATCCGCTTCAGCATCATGCAGGCAACCCATATCTCCTACCAGCTTGAACTCAAACACCCCTTTGCGATCGCTAAGTTCTCCAGGACGAGCACACCCTTATTGCTGCTGAAGCTCGACCATGAAGGGCACACCGGATATGGCGAGGCCTCTATGGTACCCTACATGGGGGAATCATACGAGTCCGCGTCGCGTTTTCTGGAACGGGTAGACTGGAGCCGCATCCAGGCGCCATTCAACTTTCCCGAGATCATTGCCTACCTGGATGCTCTTGAAAGTGGCAATCCCGCTGTCAAAGCCGCCATAGATATTGCGCTGAATGACCTGCAGGGTAAGCTCCTGAACAAGCCCTGTTACGAGATCTATGGTGCTGAACCTTCGAAAATGCCTTTAACATCTTACACGATTGGTATCGACAGGCCAGAGGTGCTGAAGGAGAAGATCCTTGATGCAAAAGATTTCAAGGTGCTGAAGATTAAACTCGGCCGCGATAACGATCGGGAGCTGATCAATACGATCCGTAGTGTAAGTGACCTTCCGCTGTATATTGACGCCAACCAGGGTTGGACAGATCGTAAGTCGGCCATTGAAATGATCTACTGGCTGCATGAGCAAGGCGCGGTGTTGATCGAGCAGCCGATGGACAAGAACGACCTGGAAGGCAATGCCTGGATTACAGGTAGAAGTCCGATCCCTATTCTGGCCGATGAGGCCGTGCAGCGTTTAACAGATATCGACAAGATCAAAGGTGCCTATCATGGCATTAATGTAAAGCTGATGAAAAGCGGCGGAATGTATGAAGCACATCAGATGATCCTGAAGGCAAAAAGCCTGGATATGAAGGTGCTGATCGGGTGTATGAGTGAGACCTCTTGTGCCACGCTCGCTGGAATCGCGCTGGCACCGCTATGCAACTGGGCAGATCTGGATGGACCATGGTTAACCAGTAACAATCCATTTAAGGCCCCGCAAATGGATGCAGGGCGCTATAAGATGAATGATCTTCCTGGTTTAGGCCTGGAAGGTATTAACGCTGATTTGTTTTATTCTTAATGGTTTGTCTGAGGTCCCTGATTAGGGTGATCTTCAGATAAATAAAGAAGATCGCTGAGGCGACGAACAAACATACCGCAGGCATATTGTGTATTTCCCATGCCCATTTAAGCCCGATGATCGAAATGAAGATCCCCAGGTAAAAAAATACGTTATAGGCAATTTGTTTCTTCATGATTAGTATACCGGCATGTTTGGATCAAACGCTTCCTGCCATGCCAGGATACCGCCTTTAAGGTTATACAGGTTGGTGAAACCCAGTTGTTCCAGCTGCATCACTGCCGCCGCGCTGCGTTTTCCGCTTCTGCACTGCACGATTACCGGTTTATCGGTTGCAATTTTATCAGCTTCTATTAATATGCCGCCTAAAGGGATATTTTCCCCATTCAGATTGGAGGTTTCATACTCGAAAGTCTCTCTAACGTCGATTAGCTGGAAATCTTCGTTATTATCCATCTTCTGTTTAAGCTCTTGTACAGTAACTTCTTTCATCTGTTTAGATTTTTATTGGTAATGAAATCATCATGACGAGATTTCATGGTTAAATTTTCTCAAAGATAAGCAATTAATATAATACGCATTTGTCGCCTGACGACCAGCTTCCTGTAAAATTTATCGACAATATCGCTGTAACAACGTTGCCCCCCAGGCGTTTAATAGATAGCTATATTAATACCCTGAACTATGAACTCCGTTAACCAATTCTTTTGGTTTTGCTCCGGTGTGCACCTGGATACGCTAAAAAAACATCCTACCGAACAGAACAAGTATGTCGGGATCGGCGCCACCATTTTCTTTACAGGACTCTTCGCAGCACTTTCGGGCGGCTATGCCATGTATTTTGTCTTTAAAGGCGATCCATTTGCGGTCATCTTCGCGCTGCTGTTCGGCATCCTCTGGGGGCTGGCGATCTTTAACATGGACCGCTATATTGTGGCCAGCATCAACAAGAATACCTCCGTATGGAAGCAAATCCTGCAGGCCACACCCAGGATCCTGCTTGCAGTGATGATCGGGATTGTGATTTCGCGCCCGCTGGAGCTGAAGATCTTTGACAAGGAGATCCGGGAACGGCTGAAGGTAAGTTACCTGAACAACCAGCGTGCAAAGATCGATACGTTAAACAAGGCATTCAACAACAAATACGCCATTGAGCTTGCTAAGCTGAATGCTACCCGCACCGAAAGAGACTCCCTTGCCAGTGCCATCAAAGCCGACCGGCAGAAGCTTAACTTTGAGATCTTCGGCAATAAAACTGCGGAAACCTCGGGTGTAATGGGCTACGGTCCGTATGCTAAGCGCAAGGAAGCGGAGCTCATCCAGCGCCAGCAGAACCTGGATACGCTGAATGCTTATGTCCGGCAGCAGGAAGATTTCGTGACCCGACGTAAGGAATTCGATGGTATGTTCGCTGAAAAGATATACACCGGCAAACAGCTGGACAGCCTGGCCAGCATTGCAGGTTTCGCCGACCGCAACTGGGCGCTAGGACAGCTGAGCTTTAATCCGAATGGTACACGTGATGAAAGTACAGCCATGGCCGTCACCTTCATTGGCCTGCTCTTCATTTTCTTCGAGTGTTTGCCTGTTTTTGTCAAGATGATGAGCAGCATTGGCCCTTACGATAGATCCGTCGAGTTCAGGGAAACTGCCGAGGTCTATACCGCTGAAAAAGACCGTGACTATGAGGTAGAAGTGGTTGATGGCGTACATGAAACACGCGTAAACACCAGCATCGAGCAGAAAAAGTTAAGGCTTAAAGAAGATAATTACTAATTTAACCCAAAAAACAAGTAATGAAGAACAAACTCTTTTACGCCTTTCTGTTTCTACTCCTGACCGGACAAGTCAGTGCTCAGGACATCAATAAAATCATCACTAAGGACTATGTAGACCGACTCATCAAAACCCTGAGCAGTGACGAAATGGAAGGCCGTGCCACCTTCACTCCGGGTATAGACAAAGCAGCAAGCTTTATTGAAAAGGAATTTAAGGCCATCGGCTTGAAACCTTTAACAGGCGCAAGCGGATACAGGCAAAGCTTCTTCAAATACCGCGTAGCACCCGCTTCGGTTGAAGTAAACCTTAATGGAACGACGGTAGCGCCGGAGAATATCCTGGTTGCTGGTAGTACCACAGCATCACTTACCTTCGACAATACTGCTGCAGAAAGCTGGATGAAATTAGATGCTTCTAAAGACTTTATTTCGCAGTTCCGTGGGCTATCAAGAAGTAAAAAGCAACAACTGGTATTGGTTGACCCTAAGATGGAGAAAGATTTCAATCGTGTGAAAGATGCACTTAAGCGTGGAAGCATGGTTGACGAGAAAGACCTTCAGGCTGCGCAGGCATCTGGATTGGTATTCGTGCTAACGAGGGACACCGTAGCTACGCAGTTCAAGGCGAACGTTAAAAACGAAGTATCCAAGCTGCCATTGTTTAACGTTGCCGGTATGATTCCCGGTAAATCAAAAGCGAAGGAGTTGGTCGTATTCTCAGGTCACTATGATCACCTGGGCATTGTAAAGGCTGTTGAAGGCGATAGCATTGCCAATGGTGCTGACGATGATGCCTCTGGTACTACTGCGATGATCGCGCTGGCGAAATACTATAAAAAGCTAAACAACAATGAGCGTACGTTAATCTTCGTTGCATTTACAGCAGAGGAGATCGGCGGTTTTGGTGCTAAATATTTCTCAGAGCAGTTGAACCCAGACGACGTTGTGGCGATGTTTAACATCGAAATGATCGGTAAAGAAAGCAAGTTTGGCAAGAACGCCGCATTCATCACTGGCTACGAGAGATCCGACTTTGGAAAGATCCTGCAGAAGAACCTTAGCGGCACGGAGTTTACCTTTCACCCGGATCCATATCCGCAGCAAAACCTGTTCTACCGCAGTGACAACGCTACGCTGGCAGCTTTAGGTGTTCCGGCACATACCATCAGTACTGACCAGATTGATACCGATAAGTTGTATCATACGGTGAAAGATGAGTACAGCTCTATGGATATCGACAACATTCTCTCTACCATTAAAGCAATTGCAAAAAGTGCCATTACGATCGTTAAAGGCACCGACACCCCGAGCAGAATACCTAAGCTGGCTCGATAGTCTTTTCCATGATATAATCATTCATATAGAATCCGTTGCCAATCTCATTGTCAACGGATTCTTTGATTTTAAAGCCAGCACTTTCATAGAAGTCCTTGGCTTTATTATACCTGTTTACGTTTAAACGCAGGTATCTGCCGCCTTCAGCGCGGACCCTATTTACCACTTCATTCATCAGGAATTTCCCGACACCCTGTCCATGCGCTTCCGGCAAGACATACAGCTTGTGCAGGTGAAAAGCATCACCTTCATCCCTGGAATAAGCAGCAAAACCGACCTCTTTAGAACCCTGACGCGCGATAAAGAACTGATGTCCTTGTGCCAGCTGCTCCTGCAAGGCCGGAAGGTTGTAGATCTTGTTTAACATATAATCAACCTGCTCCTGACCAATAATATGGGTGTAGGTCGGCCCCCAGGTTTCCTGTGCGATCTCCTGAATGATCGGCAGATCAGATTCTGTAGCTTTCTTAAGTAGGATCATAATATTCCCTCACAAACAAATAGGTACCAGCAAATGTAAATTCAACGAAACCGTCTTTGATGACTTCAAAACGTTCCTTCTCGTTAGGGAGCAGGTTAGTGGTTTCAAAGTAATTCGTCAGCGGGATCTGGAACTCCGTCCCTTTAGGCTTCCATACTTTAAACCCTGATTTTATCGCATAGTTTTTAGTATTTGTCGTAAAGATCACGATGTTGATTTGCGGGAAGTAGTCGATAAGGTCTGGCAGTTGCCCATCCTGATCGATGATGTTAACCGCCTGGTAGCCCTCCTCGATCAAGAAGTCAAGCACTTCCAGGATATCGGCTTTCATCTTTTCAATTAAACGGGTATTCTCCTGGTATTCCTGTCTGCTGGAGGGATTCAGTACAACATCGACCTTCAAGCCTAAACTCACTACTTTCTCGTATTCCGTGGAATTTACGATCAAAGTCGGGCTCCATTCCAACAATTGTCCAAGGTATTCTTCATTAAAGTCACCCAGCTGGTGAATGTATAACGCAGGTTCCTGCTTTTCTCTGATGATATGATGTGATGACATAAAACAAAAATATAAATATGAGTTTATTGACAAACCCTGATTATTTCAAAAGCGGAAGATAGTCAAAAAATTAGGGTACCCTTGTTCTACACACGTTTACAAGAAATATTGCGTTAATTAGTATATTCTTTTACATTTAAGCCGCAAATGATAACCGCTAAGATAGCTTAGCAATTTAGAACTAATAAAATCTTATGAACAAATTAAGAATGTACTTTTTGCCAGTTGCGCTGGGCATCTTGACACTAACCATGTACTCGTGTAAAGCGAAAAAAATGGTCACAACAACCCCTGCACCGGTGGTTAAAAAAGAAACCCCTGAAGTAACCAAAACTGAGCCTGAGCCACAAAGAGCACCTGAGCCACAGAAAGAAGAACCGGTTGCAAAGCCTGACTATAACTTTGAGAACATCCTGTTCGAATTCAACTCTGCAGTGCTTAAAACATCTTCTTTCGCAATCCTGGACAAAGCTGTAGCGGAAATGAAAAAAGATACTTCTGTTAAATTTGAGCTAAACGGTCACTCTTCTGCGGAAGGTTCTCCGGCACACAACATGTCACTATCTATCGACAGAGCAAATTCGGTAAAATCTTACCTGGTAAATGCTGGTTTTAGTGCAGATAACTTCAGCGTAAAAGGATTCGGTGAAGCGAAACCAGCATCATCAAACACCAATGAAGAAGGCAGAGCATTAAACCGTCGTGTAGAAATTAAAGTCGTTAAATAATAAGCCTTCTGGCTTTAGACTATAAAAAAAGGAGATACCTGCGTATCTCCTTTTTTTATTACCAGAAAGGGCATTAAAGCCATCTTACCTGAGCGGTGTTGCCTTACAATCCGCAGGTGCGAATATAAACCTGGCATGTTCATAATCGATCGGCACCGTTTCATCGAAGGCACCTGTGCCCCAAACCACATTGATCTGTCCGATACCAAGTACCAGGCTGTCGCCGCGCTTTAGAAAAGCCATAGGATTCCGGTACCATTTGTCTACGTTATTTATCTTGAAATCATAAGCAAGGATCAGCGTATCACCTTTCCCTTTTTGTTCACCCAATATGGTGCCGTCATAGACTTTGCCGTCACCATAGTTAATGCGCATTTTACCTTTGATCTTAGATCCGGTAAAGCTTAGGTTCATCATGGCTGTGTCCTGCTGAAAACTGGCGACGTAGCAACGCTCCGTTGTGCTTAGCTGTGTTGTGGCTTCCGGCTGCGTCTGATTACAGCTTGTTCCAAGCATTATAGCTGAGCCCAGCAAAGCCAGGACTCCCTTAGCGGATGTAAGCTGTAGGAGAAATCGCGGAACAATGGCCTGAGGTGAGTAAGGTTCAAGCATTGGTATGTATTTTAGCCGACATTCACCGGTTTAAAAGGGGGCATATTGGTTTTATTCAGAACCGATGTTACGCTGGAGATCACACCTGCAATATCGGAAAGATCTGCCGGCACAATCATCGTGTTATTGGTTTTCGCCAGTTTACCAAACTCGTTCAGGTATTGCTCTGCAATACGCAGGTTAACGGCATTCATGCCACCCTCCTGATTTATCGCACCAGCAATTTCCTTTATACCGATGGCGGTCGCAACAGCAACCATCTCAATTTCCGCAGCAAGACCACTTGCTTCGTTGATCTTACGCTGCTTTTCACCTTCCGAGCGTGCAATCATCTCCTGTTTGTCCCCTTCAGCACGGTTGATCTTCGCTTGTTTATCACCTTCAGATTCGGCGATCAAAGCGCGTTTTTCACGTTCTGCACGCATCTGCTTCTCCATCGCATCGCGAATACTTTGTGGTGGAGAGATGTTTTTTACCTCATAGCGGGATACTTTGATCCCCCATGGATCACTCGCCTTATCTACCGCATTAACGATCGCGCCGTTTACGGTTTCTCTTTCCTCGAAGGTTTTATCCAGCTCCATTCTACCGATCACACTTCTCATGGTGGTTTGCGAGATCTGGATCACCGCAAAACGATAGTTATCAATCCCGTAGGATGCTTTCTGCGGATCTACAACCTGTAAGTACAGCACACCATCTACCTCGACCGCGATATTGTCTTTGGTGATACAAATTTGCGGCGCCACATCGATCGCCTGCTCTTTCAGGTTCTGCTTGTAGGCTATTTTATCTATGAACGGGATCAGAATGTGAAAGCCGGCTTCTAAGGAGCGGCTGTATTTACCCAAACGTTCTACAATGAATACGGTACGTTGCGGCACAACTTTAAAGGTGGACAAAAATGCCACGAGCACGAATAGTGCGAGGAAGATCAGAATAATAGTGGATGACGTCATATTGCTTTAGTTGGTTTTACATATAATAAAATACTGTCTATTCGGGTAATGATCACGTTTTCGCCGGGTGAGATGGTTTCTTCAGAACAGGCATCCCATTCGGTGCCCCTGAATTCTACACGCCCCTTTTTACCAGGAAGGATCATGGTTTCTGCTACGGCAATTTTTCCAACGAACTCATCAGGAAGCATGCTGGCCACCGTTTGTCCCATGCCGAACCTACGTTTCACCCAATTGCGAAACAGCAGCACAGAAAGTACTGAGCTTACCAGAAAAACAATTAGTTGCGTATTGATGGAAATGTCAAAAAAGAAGGTTGCAATGGCTACGATCCAGGCACCCAGTCCAAAAAAGAACAAGATAAAACCCGGGAGCAGAAACTCCAGCAAGAAGAGCGCTAAACCGAGGCCAAACCAAATTACCGCGTTATTTAAAAAACTTTCCATATCACAATTAGCTTATTTAGTTTTGAAGGTGCTGTTTCTTCGAAGGATCTTTTAATTCGCTATATATCCCTTAGCACTTTCTCTAAATATAAGTAATTTACGCGAAAAAATGAACTTAAAAGGCACTGAAAACCTCGTAATCACCCGAAAATGAAAGAAATCCCTGAGCGAAATCATGATCTGTTAAGAAAAAAGATATACATCATTATCTTCAGGTCGGATACGCCTGCAGGGAGGCTGTTTGATCTCACGCTGCTATTCTTAATCCTGCTCAGTATCTTTTCAGTTGCATTAGAAAGCGTGGCGACTTTCCGGAGAGATTACCTGACCTATATCCACGTCATCGAATGGACCTGCACCATCTTTTTTACCATAGAGTATGCCTTGAGGATTTATGTCATAAACCGGCCGAAACAATATATTTTTAGCTTTTATGGACTGGTAGATCTGGTGGCCTTTTTGCCAACCTACCTTAGTTTTTTCCTGGCAGGCACGCAGTTTCTGGTCGTTGTCCGCGCATTCAGGTTGCTAAGGGTATTCCGGATCTTGAAATTGAGCAGGTTCCTTTCCGAAGGTAATATTCTGAAGCAGGCACTACAGAATTCTATGCATAAGATTGTGGTCTTTCTGGCTACAGTACTCACCCTGGTAATCATTATGGGCACCATTATGTACCTTATTGAAGGTCCGCATAATGGCTTTGAAAACATACCTATTTCTATTTACTGGGCTATAGTAACGATTACCACGGTAGGTTATGGCGATGTATCGCCACAAAGCCCCTTAGGGCAGTTCTTCGCCAGTATCTTGATGATTATGGGTTACGGAATTATTGCTGTACCGACCGGGATTGTGTCTGTAGAGATGGCGAAAGCAACGGAGCTGGCAAAAAAACGCTGCCCCGCGTGCAGGGCAGCGATATTTGATTCGGAAGCAAATTTCTGTTCCAATTGCGGCGTCGATCTGAAACAGATCCAAACCAACGCGGAAGCCCAAAAATCGAAATAAAACCGCAAATCCGCCTGGATATTAGCTGGCTTGGGCGGTAGGGCGCAGAATGATCTCATTCACGTCAAACTCTTCAGGCTGCTCAATCACATACGCTACTGCCCTTGCAATAGATTCTGGCGATATCGCAATGTCCAATACCGGCTGCATCACTTCTTTAATATTATTGTCCGTGATGGTGTCAGGTAACTCCGTTTTAATGGCTCCTGGAGAAATAATGGTTGTTCGGATGTTATAAGGCTTCACTTCTTGCCTCAATCCTTCTGAGATAGCCCTGACCGCAAATTTTGTGGCCGAATAGACCGCAGCCCCAGGCCCTACACGGTGCCCTGCAACAGAAGATACATTAATGAAATGACCGCTTTTTTGCTCTTTAAAAACTGGCAATACTGCGCCAATGCCATATAACACCCCTTTGATGTTGGTGTCAATCATCTTTTCCCACTCTTCATAGTGCAGGTTTTCCAGGCGGGATAGCGGCATCAGCCCGGCGTTGTTAAAGATAACGTCAACCCTGCCGAAAGCATCCAGCGTGTTTTTTACCAGGGCATCAAGATCTTCCTTTTTCGTGACGTCGGTAATGAAAGCACGGGCAGATCCACCTGCCTGCTCAATGTCTTGTACAATCTGATCCAGCTTCTCTTTTCTGCGGGCGCCAAGACTAACTTTCGCACCCTGTGCTGTAAGATGTTTTGCTACAGCTTCGCCAATACCACTGCTGGCGCCGGTGATGATCACCACTTTTCCTTCAATATTATTTCCCATAGAAATTGTTGATAGCTAACAGGGCTACCTGCCCTGGAGCATTTATCTACAATCGGGAAAATTTAATGTTTTAGCGCGGAATGGATCTGTAATAAATATGACAATAACGAACTAGGCGTTTACTTACCCTGATCGTCATTCACCTCCAGCCAGTGGCCATCAGGATCCTGGAAGTACACCTGCTTTACCCCGTCAACCCGAACAGTAGGCGCCTTTTCAGTACCAGGCCAGTTGGAGAATTCGATTTTTTGTTTATTTAGTACGGCAATAAAGTTGTCAATATTAGGTACGCTGAAGCAGAGGTGCTCATTTTTATCGTGCGTTGCTTTTGCATTAGGTCCCTGAATCAGGTGCAAAGCGCCTGCGGGTCCTAAGGTAAACCATACATGTCTTCCGTCCTTAAAGGGTTCATTGATCTTCACCAGGTTTAACAAGGTGTGGTAGAACTTTTCACTTTTCTCAAGGTCAGATACGTATACGGCAATGTGGTTTAGCCTGGCACTTACCGGCTGGTTTTTTTCCTGGGCATTCATAGATTTACAAAACAGCGTGCTTATTGCGATTGTTAGAAGGACTGCAAACTTTTTCATCATTCGGGTATTTGGTTTAATGGTAAACTTAAACACAAATCGTTATTCCCCGTAGCTGTTATTGTATTATTTTTATTGCTCGAAAAACTAATCAGTTAATTAACCAAATATGAAGTACAAATCCCTATTCTTAGGCAACATTGCCTTGCTGTTCATCACCTTTGCTACGGCAGCGGCCCCAGTAAAAAAGGCACCACCACGTGAGTTCTACCAGCTTATGGTTTACCACATCAAAGACAAAGCACAGGAAACACGTATGGACAAGTTCCTGTCGGAAGCCTACTTGCCGGCCTTACACCGCGCAGGAGTCAAAACTGTAGGCGTGTTTAAGACGCTGAACATCGACACGGCCAGCGACAAGAAAATTTATGTTTTCATGCCATTCAAATCCCTGGCAGCATTTCACAAGACCACGAAGCTGTTGGAAACAGATAAGGAAATCGCCGCTAAAGGCGCAGATTATCTGAACGCAGCTTACAACGACGCACCATACATCCGTATAGAGTCTATCCTGATGGAAGCTTTCAGTGGCATGCCAGAGATGAAAAAGCCGACGTTCAGCACGCCGAAGAGCGAACGCGTTTACGAATTACGTAGCTACGAAAGCGCTACAGAGAAGCTGTACAGGAATAAAGTGGCCATGTTCGACAAAGAAGAGGTCGAAATCTTCGATAGAATTGGCAGTCAGCCGGTATTCTATGGAGAAGTAATTGCCGGAAGCAGAATGCCAAACCTGATGTATCTCACCACTTACAGCAATATGGAATCCAGAACGGCACATTGGAAAACATTTAGCGATGACCCGAAATGGAAAAGGGTATCGGCCATGCCGGAATACCAGCACAACGTGAGTAAAAACGACACCAAGTTTCTGGTGCCAACTGACTATTCAGACATTTAAACAGCAAGCCTCCAAAGCGGACGCAGCTTCCATCCAGCTTGTACCTTAACAAGGCTTTAACAGGGGGTTGACAAGGGGTTGACAGGGCCTAAAGCCGGCCAATGCCTTGTCAACCCCTAGCTAAGACCTTTTGAACCTCTTGTCTGACTACTACTTGTATATATTTTTTAAGTCCTTTTCAAATAGCGTGTATGGATCCTTGTAAAATCTCATGAAATCCGGTACACTTGGATGCCCGGGAAAAGGAGCATAATAGTGGGTAGGGCTTTTCGTATCATTTCTCCAGACCAGTACATAAGATAACTCCATTTTGTTGCGCTTCATCACTTTGAGCAACACATCATTCCACCAGTTGGTATTGGGAATAGACTCCAATCCAGTTTCCGTAAATGCCGCAAGCTTACCGGTTTTTTTAGCATAATCAGAAACGATAGTAAGCTTCTGTACTGCAGCCTCCAGGTTATAACGATTATCACGGCCCATATCGCCATAGTTGTCCATGCCAACCATATCCACCCATTCATCTCCGGGATAGCGTTCCAGGAATTCTGCTTCGGTTTTGAATTTATTATCCGGGGAGAAAGCATAAAGGATGTTATGAACGTTAGCGCTGTCTTTTAGATAAGAGACTGTAAAGCGCCATAGCGTTTTAAACTCCTCGGTGGTACAATGCGGTTTACCCCACCAGAACCACTCGCCATCAAACTCATGGTATGGGCGGAAAATGATTGGCACCTGCTTTCCATCCTTACCTTTAAGGTCTTTAACCAGTCCGGCTACATTGTCCAGGATCTTCTTGTATTCCTCATGTGCTTTGCCCCCAGGAATGATGTATTTCACTGCTGGCAAGGAAAGTGAATCTACCCAGTAGAACCCACCTTTGGCAACGGGATTGGAGAAGTGCCAGGCTACAGTAGTAACTCCTCCACGATTATAGGTATCTACGATGTTTTTCTTTAAAGCAGCTTTGTTCTTTTCGATCTCCGTTTCAGGAAGGCCGGACAGGCCAGAGAAATCTACTCCAATTACTGCCGGATGAGAACCGGTAACCGATTTAACATCCGAGCGGTTTTCATCACCAAACCAGCCATGTCCGTATTCGGTGGCATGCTGGTGCCCAAACAGCGTGTGCTTTTTAGAAAGCGTTTTCAGGTTTTTATACAAGGCCTTGGTTTCAGGGGTAGCTTGAGGGTCTATCGGTCCCTGCTGGGCAGATGCCGCGGAAAAGAGCAGCATTGCAATCGCGGATAATAAGAATGATCTCTTCATGGTGTTATACTTGGTATTATAATAATTTCGGTGTTTACTGCATCGACTAAATCAAAGCTATTGGATTCCGGCGCCTGCTTTCAATGCTATTTTATCGGAACATTGTATTAAAATGCGAAACAGGAATGGAATCGCGCAAATTGATGATGATATAAGACATCCTTACCGGGGAAGGTACTTCGAGAACTTTGCATGCAAGTATTTTTTTTCTTCAGTCTGTTGACGCCCATAAATGCCAATATAGCCGCTAAATAGGTACGCGGTAAAACACGCCAGGGCAAAGAAAAGCAGATGTTCAACACCAAACAGTTCAAGGCCCATGACCGTACAGGCCAGCGGGGTGTTGGTGGCTCCTGCGAACACGGCAATAAAGCCCAATGCGGCAAAGAGGCTCACTGGTGCATTCAGCAGGCCTGAGAGTGTATTGCCAAGCGTAGCGCCGATATAAAACAGCGGGGTCACCTCACCACCTTTAAACCCCGTTCCAACAGTTATGGAAGTATAGATGGTTTTCCAGAGCCAGCTCCAGTGGTCTGCGCCGCCAAGATGGAAAGCTGATTGTAAGGTCACCGCAGCGGGATATTCCGGATCTACTCCAAGGCTCAGGTAATCTGGCTTGCCCAAGAGCTGTGTAAGTCCGATGATGATGAGTCCCCCAACAAAGGGGATCATCCATTTAAGCTTGAAAATGCGGTTGGATAAAGTCTTTATTTCATTGATCATACGGGTAAACAGGTAGCTGGCCAAACCAAAAGCGGCTGCAGCAGGAATAATTTTCAATGCCAGCAGCAGATCAAAATGTAGTGTACGGCTGAAATAATCGGCATCGAGGGGCAGCTCGTCGATGCGGTAGTGCTGGTGGTGGACCTGCCAGGCCTTAACCGTTGCATCTGCCAGCAGTGCTGCCATAAGGCCCGGGAGAAATGCTTTGTATTGGACTTTGCCCTTGGTGAGTACTTCAAACGCAAATATAGCACCGGTGAAAGGCGTTCCAAATACGGCGGCAAAACCTGCAGCCAATCCTGCGCTAAGCATCAGTTTGCGTTCTTCCGACATGAGTTTAAACAAGCCATTGAACATGGAAGCGATGCTGCCACCCATCTGTACCGCTGTACCTTCACGGCCCGCAGAACCGCCAAACAGGTGTGTCATCAGTGTTGTAAGAAGTATCAGCGGTGCCATGCGCTTTGGAACAGGACCACCATCCTGTTGAATTTGATCCAGGATCAGGCTGTTTCCTTTTTCGGCAGACTGGCCAATCGACTGGTAAATGAGCTGGATCGCCACCCCGGCTAGCGGTAGCAGGAACAACAACCAGGGATGTTCAAAGCGGAAGTGAATGGTCTTTTGCAAGGCCCATAAGAAGAAGGCAACCATGCTGCCAACTACAATCGCCATCGGTACAGTTAAGATCAACCAGCGTACAAGCCAGCGAAAAACAGTAAGCTGTTCGGAAAAGTAAAAGTTTCTTTTGGGTGACACCATCTCCTGCGATAAAACTAATGCATTATCCCAGGAAATGCAAATGCCTCATTTTTATTGATGCGGGGATATACTACAGCTTAGCCGGTTGCGTTATACCTACCTGAGTATGAGAGAGACAAGTAAAAACATTAACGCTTGCCGCTTGCTCCTTACCCTCATCAGCTTTCTATTTATCACCTTCAGTGCTTCGGCTCAAATCATCCTGACAGACGAAGCCATCCAACTAAAGCCTACTGGTTTTTACATTGCAGAAGTAAAGGATAATCGTGCTGAGAAAAGCAAGCCGGCAGAAATCATTATAAAAGATAACTTAAATAAACCACAAGCACAGTCCATGAACCTTCAGGGTGGCACGGCGGGCGCTATTAAGCAGTACCTCGCTAAGAACCTGCCAAAATCAACATCGGGCAGGCCTATCGTGATTGGCATCGAACAGTTCAGGATTAGCGAGACCGCCGTCGGGACTAACAGCGTGGATGGGCAGATCAGTTTGAAGCTGTCCTTTGGCCTGGATAAAGATTATGGCGTAGAGCCGCTGATCAGCTATCCTGGATCCCTGCGCTACCGCAGAGGTTTGGCCGGTACGGCATCTGTGGAAAGGAACCTGCGTCAGCTCATCAACAGCGGGATCGGGTACTTCAGCTCCTGGATGGCATCGAACCTGGGTTCGGACCGCAGACTGGCCAAGTCGGTGAAGATCAGCTTTACGGATTATAAGGAAAGCAAGGAGGGTGATACCATTTATTACGATCCGAAGAGGCCCTTAACCTGGGCAGACTTTCAGTCTAAGATCAGGATCTCCGGCAATTTTCAGGCCTCAGTGATGCCGAGTTTCGGTTACACGCAGGATGCTGATCTGGAGAATGGTGTACTGGATGTACGGGTAGCTGTTAAGGCATATGTCCCGAAGAGCGCCTGCTGGGCCAACCCCACAGACCGGAATGCCTACTACCTAAACCATGAACAACGGCACTTTGATATTGCCAAGATCATTGCGGAGCAGTTTAAAAAGAAGATGCTGGCAAAAAAGCTGAGCCCAGACAACTATGAAGCATTACTAAACATGCAGTATTTAGACTCTTACCGGGATATGAATACGATGCAGAAAGCTTATGATGATGAAACGAGCCATGGCATCAACAGGTTTGCGCAGGATGTGTGGAACGCCAGGATTGATAAGGAATTAAAGCAATAAAAAACCGGCAGGGATTACCTGCCGGTTGAATAACTATTTTTGGAATACCCTTACATAATCGACCATCATTTGCTGCGGGAAAGTCGTTGTTGCGTCCGGGTTCCCCGGCCATCGGCCACCTACAGCAAGGTTGAACAACAGGAAGTAAGGCTCCTGAAATTCCTTCCGTGCTGCAGAACTAATCTCCTGGGTATGGAATTCAACATCGTCTACAAACCAGCTGATCTTGTTTTCATCCCATAGGATAGAAAAGACATGGAACTTTTCTGAAAAATCCCCGGTTGGCAATGCGTAAGGTTTGCTGATGTTCGCATAAGTGCCGTTATCGTCAAAATGGATGGTGCCATATACGGTATTGTCTTTGCCAGGACCGCCACCTACTAGCTCCATGATGTCGATTTCGCCACTATATGGCCATTTTACATCATCGATGTTAGCGCCGAGCATCCATAAAGCAGGCCATATACCTTGACCTTTAGCCAACTTCGCCCGGATGTCTATACGACCATATTTAAAGGTCTTTTTGTACTGGGTTTTGATTCTGGAAGAGGTATACTGATACCCCCCAAAGGCTTCTTTTTTTGCGGTAATGGTGAGACAACCATCCTTCACACTCGTGTTTTCCGCCCGATAATACTGCTGTTCCGCATTACCCCAGCCATCAGTGCCGTTTCCAGTTTCGAAGCTCCAATCTGCAGTGTTTAGCGCATTTCCGCTGAAGTCATCTTTCCACACCAAGCTCATACCGGGGTAGCTGTCGGCACTCTGATAGCCTTCATCTTTGACGGCAACCGTCACATCAACTTCCTTTGTCGCTACTGCAGAGGTGTTATCCGGTCCATATGCGGTAACTTTGATGGTATATTTTCCATTGGCCGTATAAGTCACAGAGGCCTTCCCGTCGGTGGAACGCAGGCCTTCTTCGTTATTACTTTTTCCGAAGGTGAAATAGTAACGGTCAGCATTGTTTGCCGTTGCAGTAGCCTGAACCAGGCCGGAACCATCATTGGAAACCACTACTGAAAGTTGCAAGTTCAGCGATGCAGGTGCATGTTCTGCTTTGGAACAAGATACCGTTAAGGTAAGGAGGAAAAGCAGCAATACCTTGGTCATCGTAGCTATTATCGATTTCATAGGATCTTAATTTAGTCGTTCTTTCTAGTTTACGTAAAAGGGAATATTTGCGGTTGCAACATTATTATTGCCGTCCTTAACGTACACAAACAATCGGTAAGCGCCTTTCTGGGCTGGTGCAGTAATGGCCACCTGGTTAGTTTTAAGGTTATCCAGGTTCAGCGGGATCGCCACCGGGCGATCTTCATGATCTCCGCCTTCACCCACATTGGTTGCTTCAGGCAAGAGTTCATAATGATAGTTTAAGGGATCCTGATCCGGATCTGCGGCATCAACCAGAACCTGGTACTTTGTTCCGGCCTTCAACTGAATGCTGTTGACTGCTTTTTTCCCATCGAGATTGAAAGCGTAGATATGCGGCGCTTTATTTTTAGGGTAGCTGCCCGACCAAAGGTACTGCATAACGTCTACCACTTCAGATTCTTCACCTTTCTCCGTGAACACACCGTACCACGTTGGTGTCCTTTCCTGTTTCTGTCCCCATAAAAACACGTAGGAGCCCAGGCAGTTTAGCGTGTCGCGTTCTACAGAAAAGGCGTACCTGCTTTTGTAAACCGCGGCTTTCTCGCTGCTGGTCTCCTCAATAGGCGCCTTCCAGGTGGTCTGCAGACCTTCCCAGTGTCCTGTTGGTCCCCATTCGGTTACCATGTACGGCCCTTGCCAGCCAGTAGCTTTAACCTGCTCAGGCAATTGTGCCAGTCCACCATAGGTGTTGATCGACAAAATATCGATGGCCGGTGTATTGGTCTTAATATAATCGATCTCTCTTTTATTAATCCCTGCCAGTACGGTGCTCGCCGGGTGATTCGGGTCTTCCTTATGGATCATCTTTGCAATATCGTTTACCGCATCCCATACTTTAGGGTTCTTGTAAGAAAGATTAAGCTCATTTCCAATGCCCCAAGCCAGCAAGGCTGGATGATCTTTAAACTTGATGACGTCTGCTTTTACGCGCTCAAACTGCTTTTTAACCGCAGCGGCGTCGTCATAATTAAAGCCATGCCTTTCAGGAACTACACCTAATCCCATCAACACCGTTAATCCGTGCTTTTGCGCCGAATCCAGGATTTGCTGGGCATCTTTAGTACCCCAGGTTCGTACAGAATTTCCGCCATAGGCCGCAATGCGGTCCATATAACTGGTGCCACCAGCACCTTTGATGAAATAGGGTTGGCCATTTCGCAACAGCTGATAGGTATTGCCATTCTTTTTTACCTCCACTTTCACCGGCCCTTTGGAGGTCGTTTGCTGGGCCCTCAGTGCCAAGGGTAATGTGCATGCAACTGCTGCGAACAATAAATTTTTAAGCTTCATAACTGTTTAAATATAGGGAAAAGAGGGTAGCGGAGGCTACCCTCCGCTGAGCGTATTAATATCCTGGATTCTGAACCAATTTGTTATTTCGCTCCAGTTCGATTTGTGGAATTGGAAGCAAGTTATAATGTTCTTTATAGCCCCTGTTCTCCAGGTTTTCATCGGTGTAGGTGAAGCTGCCATCGGCATTTTTCACGATCTTAACACGCTTTACCGGCTGATTGAAATAGGTCGAGCCCAATTTCCAGCGGCGTACATCAAAGAAGCGGTGTTCTTCAAATGATAGCTCTACCCGTCTTTCGTTTCTGATCTTTTCTCTCATCTGACTTTGACCCATTGCCGTTAGTGCAGGCTGTCCTGATCTTTCCCGGACTTTGTTTATAGCAGCCAATACCGTTCCATCAGCCCCGGCAACTTCGTTCTGTGCTTCTGCATAGTTCAAGAGGATTTCCGCATAACGCATGAAGATCCAATCGTTATCTCCACCCTGGTAAACGGCATCTGCAGATACATATTTCTCGTCAATGAATTTCTTCAAACCATAACCCGTTTTGGTACGGTCGCCATTGGTCGGTTTGTTCGCATTGCCACCTTCAAAGGTTTCTACGGTAACACCTTTCCAGCTGGATCCGTTTCTGAGTACGGATTTATCCAGGCGGCTATCGCGGTTTGCATAAGGATTGTCCTTATCGTAGTTGCTGGTCGGATCGGTGATCAATTTACCATCTTTCATTTCGTAAGCATCCACGAAGTTCTGGGTAGCATGGAAGGCACCCCATGCACCGCCAATTACCGAAGGTGCTTCGATACTCATTGCCAGCTTCCATGCAGTTTCGTGGATTCTACTTGGTCTTGCAAACTTCTTAGCGAAGATCACCTCCCGGTTACCTGTTTTGTCGATGAATAAACGGTAGTAGTCTGGATGGGTATCGTAAACACCTAAATCCATCACATCTTTAGCTGCTTTGGCAGCGTTTGACCAGCGTGTTGCATCGTTTGATGGGTTGTTTAACGGACTTGCATAATAAAGCAATACACGCGCTTTCAAGCCCAGTGCTGCACCTTTTGTCGCGCGGCCCAGATCTGCATCCGAATAACTCAAAGGCAGATCTGCAGCTGCAGCATCACATTCATCCACAATGAACTTAACACATTCGTCGTAGCTGCTTCTTGGCACCGAAAGATCATCGGAGATCATTTGTTCCGTGGTGATCAGCGGCACGCCTCCGAAAGCTTTCACCAGTTCTTCATAACCGAAAGCACGTAAGAATCTAGCTTCAGCCTTTAAGCGGGCTTTTAGCTGCTCATCTGTAGTCGGAACAGCGTCTATCCTGGCCAGTAAGGTATTTGCCCTTCTGATCAATACATAGTTTGCCTGCCACATCTCCGTGCCGAAGTTGAAGTTGGAGGAGTTTAGGTCGCCTGCCTGAATCAGGTTGACGTTCAATGAAGCGTGTGCCTCAATATCGTCGGTCGCCATATCCAATAATCCGAAACCTACGGACCAGTCCTGACCCAATCCGGCATCCCGGCGTTCAAAACCACTAAGCAAGCTGGAGTAGATATTGGTTACAAACTGTGAGGTAAGTGTAATGTCCTTGAAAACAGCCTCATCAGACACAAAGTTTGTTGGCTTTACATCCAGGACTTTCTTGCAGGAATAGGCAGTAGACGCAAAGAATGCGATGCCCAGGATCCATGTTATTTTTTTAGTAATCATTATATGCTGATTTAATATGAGTAAATAATTATGCTAGCTTAAAATTGAACACTTAAACCAAAGTTGAAGGTCTTCTGCTGTGGATAGTACCAACCGTTAGCAGCTGTATTTTCCGGGTCAACATTCAGGATGTCGGTCAGGGTAAACAAGTTTTGACCATTGGCGTAAACCCGAACACCTGATAGCTTCAATTTAGAAAGGAATTCTGTTTTGAAGGTATAAGCCAGCTCTACGTTTTTAAGGCGTAAATAGGTCGCATCTTTAAGCCAGAAGCTGCTGGTTACATAGTTATTTCCGTTAGCGTTTAGTGATAGTCTTGGCAAAGTAGCGTCGAGATTATCAGGTGTCCAACGATCTAACCATTCTTCTGTTACGCGACCGCCATTATAGAATGCCCATGATGCATTTTGCGTAAGCATCTGCTGTGATCTGGTTGCACCCTGGAAAAGGAAGTTTAACTCGAAGCCTTTATAGTTCAGCCCACCGCTGATACCATAAATGATCTCCGGTAAAGCACCACCACCTAAATAGGTTACGTCAAAATCGTCGATTACACCATCCGGAGCACCGTTAGGGCCACTAAGGTCTTCATACTTGATGTCACCAGGACCCGTTGTAGCCAGGAAAGCTGAGGTTTTAGCGGAGTTGTTGAAGTCGGCAGCATCTTTGAAGATACCGATCGCTTTGTAGCCATAATAACCACCATTTGGACGTCCGGTGATTCTTTTTCCTGCAGGCACATTGATCGCCTCGGCAGCTTCGATGATCTTATTCTTCGCATACGTAAAGTTTCCGCTTACATAGTAAGATAGATCATTTGAAATGGTGTTGTTGTGACTTAGCACCAACTCTATACCTTGGTTGGTTACACGACCAATGTTTTCTGTAGGCAGATTTGCACCAAATGATAATGGAACAGATAGGCTACGCGTTGCGAGAATATCCTTACGGTCTTCCTTGAAGTAAGTGAAATCTACACCGATCAGGTTTTTAAGTAATCTGGTTTCGAAACCGATATCTGTCTTGGTTGAAGTTTCCCAGGTAACGTTTGGATTGGCAATGGCACCTGGCGTTAAACCATTATACAAGGTGCCTCCAAAAGGATAGTTGTTAGCCACCAGATCATACCTGTTATAGTAACCAAACCGGCTAGCGATTCTGTCGCTACCAAGTTTACCATAAGATCCCTTAATTTTCAAGTAATCTACTGCGCTGATGTTCTTCATGAAATCTTCGCCAGTAACCAGCCAGCCAGCAGATACTGCAGGGAAATAGCCGGTTCTTTTGTTTGGTGCAAAGTTTTCGGACTCATCACGTCTTAAACTTCCCTGAATGAAATACTTGTTATCATAATCATAGTTCAGACGGAATGCAGCACTTCTTAAGCCTGTTTTATTTTCATCGTCTGAAAGCACTTCATTCTCTGCAGGACCAAAGTTGATCAGTTCCAGTGCTGAGCTTTCGTAAGAGTTCCTGGCACCACGGAGCCGGCTGTCCTGATTTTCTTTCTGCAGGATTAATGCTAAAGCGGAGACACCATGTTTTCCAAAGCGGTTCTCATAATTGATATGTCCCTGGAACTCCAAACCCTGACCTTCGTTGAAAGTCTTGGATAAAGAAGATTGGGAAGGTGCCGTAGTTCCATAAGTGCCATCTGCATTCTTGACGTACAGAGGCACCCAGGTATTCCAGGTTTTATTGTAATTGAAGTTCCTGTCGAATGCCATCACCCCTTTTACCGATAGGCCTTTTACCCCAGGAATGTCCTGTGCCAATTGGAAATTGGTTAGAATGTAGTTGCCGGAGGTTCTGTTGTAACCGCTTTCCGGGCTAACTAAAGCTAGCGGATTAGGGTATGAACCCGGGCTAGCCAGATGTCCGTCTGCATACTGCGCCAGGAAGATTGGCGGGTTACGCATGGTATGTTCGAAGATGCCGCCTGAAGGTGGGGCAAGCTTGTTTTCTAACCTCCCGGATAGATCCACAGAGAAACGTGTGGTGTTCGTCACCTGTACATCCAGGTTGGTACGTACATTATAGCGCTTGTAGTTAAGCGATTTATACAAACCATCTTCGTTCAGATAACCTAATGAAGTGAAGTACTTAGTTTTCTCTGTACCTCCGCTTAAGGAAACATTGTGCTGCATTCTGGCTGCAGTTCCACCAAGCACAAGATCCATCCAGTCAGTATTCGGATAAAGTTCGCGATCAACACCGCTTCTGAAACCATCTAATCGCTCCAGAGAAAATTCAGGTGCTGCATTTGGGTTATCGTTTAGTTTGGCTTCATTGAAAAGCACGCCATATTCATAAGAACCCAGGCTTTTAGGCAATCTGGTTACCTGTGAAAGTCCGTAGTTGAAAGTATAACTTGCGGTTAACTTGCCCGCTTTTCCGCGTTTTGTAGTAACCAAAATTACCCCGTTTGCACCTTTAACACCGAATATTGCGGCAGAGGAAGCATCTTTCAGGATGTTTACCGATTCAATTTCATTAGGGTCCATCTGCGAGAAGTCACGGAAAGCACGCACAATTCCATCAACCACGAACAATGGCTCCATAGTAGAGTTGCCAAAAGTTGAATTACCACGGATGTAGATCTGTGCCGCATCAGAACCAGGCTCGCCTCCCGGCTGCTTGGTGATTACACCCACAGTTCTACCAGCAAGCGTATTACTTAAATCGCCTACCGGATTTTGGAGCATTTCCTTACTGTTCAGCGTTGCAATTGACCCGGTAACACTCGCTTTCCGCTGGGTACCGTAACCGACAACCACGACATCGTTCAACACGTTCTCCGAATCTTCCAGCACCACATTGATGGTCCTGGATGTTCCAACCACGATCTCCTGCCTGTTGGTGCCGACATAGCTGAATACCAATACAGCACCGCTTTCAGGAACACTAATGCGGTAATTTCCATCTGCATCCGATGAAGTGGCCGTTGTAGTGCCTTTTAGGAGTACGGAGGCGCCAGCGATTGCTGTCCCTGTTTTATCTGTAATCTTTCCGTTTACAGCGATGTTTTGTGCAACCGCCTGCTGTAGGAAACAGGAGGTGATCAAAAACACTATAATTTGTATAGTTCTTCTCATTTCGTTTTTATTTAAATCTTGAATAGATGATGTTATTGGGCTACAAACCTGAACTGGTGTACAGTTTCATTCGCTTTTCCGCTTCTTAGTACGAGTTCGGAATCTGTAATGGAGATGATCCTGTAGTTATTTGAACTTACGTCGGTAACACCAATGAACATTGCAGGTGGCGCACCTGGAAGGGTGATGGTAGCGAGACCTGCGCCAGATACCACGGTGGAGTAGGTAAAGGAAACATTGCTGTAAGAGCGATCAGCACCACATGCATAGTTCGGCTGAACGTTTCCGGCGTTGAACGTTGATCCATTAGCGTTGTAGGTTAACTTGAAATCGTTGTTAACGAAGGCGAAGGTGTAAACATCATCCATTTGGCAATCTGCCAGGGAACCACCGCCGAAGTATTCTGCGGGATTATTCTCGGTACCCACAATGACCGGCGCGGTAGATGTAGGGTCCAGTTTCCAGGAATGTGCGGTAAGTAATTTGAATTCCGGACTGTTTAAGATGGGTGAAAGATCATCGTCCGCGACCACTACTTTTTGGGTAGCGACATCATAGCCACCATTGCCGTGCGCATACAACTTTACCTCGTACTCACCCTTTTTAAGAAAGTAAGCTTCTTTGTTTGCCTCAGCAGCAACGAGCCCCTGTCCGTCGCCAAGATCCCACTGGTACCTGTAGGCATTTTCAGAAGTACTCTCTAGCAAGAAGGTATTGACCTTACCGCTAACCGGGGTAACTGTAAAAGATGCTTTTGCGGCCTGGCCGAGTTCACCTACGGTTTTCTTGCAGCCAAGGATTAGGAAGAAAGCCAGAAATACTGGCAGGTACAGGCACTTGAGCCTATACGAAGATTGTAGAAAATTCATACGTGTTTACATTTGGGTTAAACAGCTACAAATGTATTCACAGCTTTCAGATTTGCGGTTTTTAGGGGTACATCAATACTACATCATACCGCCTAAAAACACCATTAAACGCGGTTTTTGTGTACATTGATTGAAACGATGAAGTTTTTGCCTACTTTTATCCAAATTGCTATGCGCAGATCGCTTCTCCTCATTTCGATACTTTACACGCTTACTTGCGGCAGGTTATTAGGGCAAAATCCAGTCGGATTACCAGACATCATCAATTACGAAAAAACCACTTACGGTGCCGGCACACAGAACTGGGCCATTCAACAGGACCGGAATGGCATGCTCTATTTTGCCAACAATGAAGGGCTCTTAACTTTTGATGGAACCTTCTGGAAAACTTACCCTATAGCAAATAAAACCATCGTCAGATCATTGGTTATCGCGCCAGACCACAAGATCTATGTAGGGGCACAAGGCGACTTTGGCTACTTCTCTCCCGCAGCAAATGGCAAGCTGCAATACCACAGCCTGCTGGATAAAGTTCCTGAAGGCGATAAGGTATTCGCTGATATCTGGGATATCGTAGCGCAGGGTAAGGATATTTTCTTCCGTGCGGAAAATAAAATCTTTAAACTGTCTGAGCATAAAATTACCGTGTACAACAGTGCTTCCGGCTGGCGCTTCCTGGGTGCAGCGAACAACCAGATCATTGCGCAGGATAAACGTGGATTGTTAAAGTATGAAGGCAATAAATGGGTCTCTTTCCTTCAAGCGGATATTCCAGGCGACTACATAGCGACCTCGCTCTCTCCCTACAACGGAGATACGCTGCTGCTCGCCACCTGGCAACACGGGTTGTACACCATCAGCAACAACAGCATCCGCAAGCTACAGGACTACCAGGCGGAGCGGTTTACGAATGAACAGCTGTCCCAGGCATTTAAGCTCAATGCGGATATGATGGTGATCGCCACCAACATCAATGGATGCTACATCGTAAACAAAAAAGGTACGATCGTTTACAATTTCTCCCGGAAATTGGGCCTGCAGAACAATGCGGTGCTCAGCATGCTCAAAGACAATCATAACAACCTCTGGCTAGGATTGAACAACGGCATTGATTTCATTGCGAACAACGACGCCATCAGGCATCTCAACCCGGAGGCCTTTAGTGAAGGTGTAGGTCATAGTTCGATGCTTTACGACAATGCGCTATATTTCGGACTATCGGGGGCTGTTTTTAGAATACCCATTGATGAGGCGAAAGATTTCAGCCTGCTGCAGCATGCCTTCGAATACATCAATTACAGTGCAGGACAAGCCTGGGGCATGAATGTCGTGAAAGGCCGGCTCTTGCTTGGTAAACATGAAGGTGCATTCCGGGTCGAGGGAAATAGTGCAGTAAATCTGGTTGCTGGCAAAGGATACTGGAATTTTCTTCCCTATGAGCTGAATAACCAACCGGTAGTATTGGCAGGTAACTATAACGGCATTGATATTCTGCACTACCAGAATGGGAAACTGGTGCCTGCTGGGAAAATTAAGGGTTTTAATGAATCTGCCAGGTTTACCGCAGTAGATCAACAAAAGGTGATCTGGACCTCCCATCCCTATCAGGGCGTGTACAAGATCGACCTCAGCCAAGCTGAAACACCTAAGATCAGGTTGTACACCAAGGCAGACAAGTTGCCCTCAACTTATAACAACCATGTTTACAAGGTTAAAAACCAGATTGTGGTTACCACAGAAAGTGGTGTGTATGCCTACAACCCGGTAAGCGATAAATTTGAGCCATCGAGGCTGTTTAACGAGCTTTTTGACGGATTATACATCCGCTACCTGAAAGAGGACAAGGATGGAAATGTATGGTTTGTGCATGAGAAGAATTTAGGTGTATGTGATTTCTCCGGCAATAAGCCAAAGCTGATTTATATTCCCGAGTTAAACGGCAAACTGGTCAGCGGATTTGAACACATCAATCCGATTAATAAGAACAACATCATCGTAGGGGCACAAAAAGGGTTTTATCACCTGAACTATGAAAAGTATCTGCAGGCCTTAAACAATCCTCAGGTACGCATAAATGTGGTTCGGGCAATAGGAAAATCCGACAGCCTGCTATTTGCGGGTTATCATGGAGAAGTTAATGATGCAAAAACTCAGCAGCGCATTCCCCGCATCAGGTACAACTGGAACTCCTTCCACTTTGAGTTTACAGCGATATTGCCCCAAAGCCAGGCCAATGTGGAGTACAGCTACTACCTGCAAGGCTTCGATAAGCAATGGTCTGAATTCAGTAAGAAAACAGAAAAGGATTATACCAACCTGCCTTATGGAGATTATGTTTTCCGGGTTAAAGCCAGGAACAACTTCGGACAGGAGTCTGCCGTAGCGGCTTACCAGTTTGTGATACTTCCGCCATGGTACCAGACCATTTACGCTTATATGGCTTATGCGGTTGTGGCGGTATGCCTGGTGATCTTGATCTATAAACGCCAGCAGAAGAAGTTTCGTAAGCAGCGGGAGGCCTTTGAGCAGGAACAAGAGCGCATGCGATACCTGCACCAGCTGGAAATAGATAAGTCGGAACAGGAAATCATCAAGCTGAAAAACGAAAGACTGATCACCGAGATTGAAATTGCGAACACTGCACTGGCATCAACTTCCATGCACCTGGTTCAAAAGGAAGAACTGCTGACCAAGATCAAGCACGACCTAAGCAAACTGAACACCAACATCCCTTCAGACGAGAACCTTTACAACTTAAGAAAGATCATCAGGTTACTTTCCTCCGAGGAGAAATCGGCGGAAGGTTGGGAGCAGTTTTCCATTTACTTCAATAAAGTACATGCAAACTTTCTGGAAGACTTAAAATCAGTTTATGGCAACTTAACCTCCAATGACATGAAGCTGGCCGCTTATCTGAAGTTGGGATTATCTACGAAGGAAATTGCCGAACTGATGAAGATCTCGCCGCGTGGGGTAGAAATAAGCCGGTACCGTCTTCGGAAGAAGCTGCAGATACCGGCTGAAGTAAGTTTATTTACATTTTTCTCAGAATTTAAAGCGAACTAGCTACCAGGATACCATTGAAGCAGCTTCACCTCAACACTTTTATCGCCATCATTCACCAGCTTTTTAAACGCTTCCACATCTTGTCCGCGGAAATGGTATGGATATACAACTTTCGGTTTAAATGCAAGCACCGCTGAAGCCGCTGCATTAACATCCATCGTATATGGCAGGTTCATACAAACAAAAGCCATATCAATGTTCTTCAAGGCACGCATTTCAGGGGTATCTGCCGTATCACCCGAGATGTACAGGCGTTTTCCGCCGATTTCCAGGATGTAACCATTTCCTCTGCCTTTCGGGTGGAACTTGGCGTTTTCTGCATTTGGAAGGTTATACATCGGCACCGCAAGGATAGAAATGCCGGCTTGGCTGGTCTTTGAACCGTTATTGAGGATCACCAGTTTCTTTTTGTTGATGGTCGCCGGCAGTGAATCTGCTACTGCTTGTGGCACCACCAGCGTCGCATCGGATTTATTGATCGCTTCAATGGTTTTCTTGTCGAAATGGTCTCCATGGATATCCGTGATCAGGATTACATGTGCAGCGCCTAATCCTGTGTAGGCTTCCGCACCACCGGTTGGATCGACGTAGATGTTCTTGTTTTGGTAGTTCAATACTAAACTCGCATGAGTTATGGGCTGAATGGTGAGCTCGCCGCCTTTAACACTTACACGCTCCGGAACGGGCAATTTGGCTTGTTGATCCTGTGCGTATAGGCTGGCAGTAGAGAGCATTAAGGTTGCGAGTGCAATTTTCAGTTTCATAATCATCTGGTTTTTATATTGTAAACGATAATTCAAAGGCTTTGTTTGCCAGGTCATCAGCAATGCTATTTGAATTTCAAAACTGAAACGATCGGCAGATGGTCTGAAGCATAGCGCTCTTGAATGACCTGATGACTAACCACTTCCAGGTTACTGGCTTTGCTGAAGCCGATAAAGTCGATCGCCTTTGTTGGATTGATCTGCGGAATGGTGAAGGCACAATCACTGCAGGTACGGGTGAACTGTTCATCAAAGATCTTGATCACCGCGCTTTCTGGTGTCGCGTTCAGGTCGCCTGCAATGATGAAGGGCAATTCTTCCTGCGCTGCGATCTTGTTGATCTCCGCAACCTGTAAAAGCCTGTTGGTATCATTCTTCTGGGCATCCAGGTGTGTGCTTCCGAAACGGATCTTTCTACCTCCAGGCAGATTCACCTGTGCTGTGGCGAGTACGCGTGGTTCTCCTTTTGTACCTTCTTGTGTTGGCAGCCGGTGAATTTGATTATTTGATATCGGGTATTTGGAGAGTATCGCCACCCCGTAATCGCCGCCTTCATGATCAATGGCTTTAGCGAAAAAGAAGCCTTTAAATCCCAGTTTCAGGGCAAGTATACTGGCTTCATTGATCTTTCCGGAACGGGCCGTGTTTACATCTACTTCCTGTAAGGCAACCAGATCTGGATCCTGGTCCTTGATAGCCTTCGCAATGGCATCAAGGTCGATCTTGCCCGGTTCGGCGGGTGGGTTAGCATGGTGAATATTATAGGACATCACCTTTAAGCTGCGCACATTGGCGGGCGTGGCTTGTTGAAGCTTCGGCGAACAGCTGAGCAGCACCATGATGCTGCTCAGTAGGCCAAGTTGTTTAAATATGGTCTTCATGGATTATTTGGTTAATTCCAGCCAGGATTTTGACCTAAGTTAGGATTTCGCTGAATTTGATTCAATGGAACCGGCCATAAATAATGCTTATTTTCATCAAATTGCCGCCCTGTCATCACAATAATGTAGCCATCTGCATCCGCAGCGATGTTACTCACCTGAGCGGGTACCAGCGCAAGAGATTTCTTCATGCCTTTTACATCTGCTGCGAGCAATGCACCTTGTTTCCAGCGAATGATGTCGTACCAGCGCTGACCTTCACGGGCAAGTTCAACCCGGCGTTCTCTTCTGATCTCATTGCGCAGGTCAAGTCCATTTTGTGCAAGTTCAGCGATCACCATGTGACGCATACCCACCCGGTCCCGCAGCTTGTTTATGCTGATGTCCAGATCTGCCTGGGTAAGTGTACCCTGCTCCATTTTGGCTTCCGCATAGTTGAGCAGTACCTCGCCTAAACGCATAACATGGATATCATTCTGATCCTTCGAAACCTGAGATACGGTACTCACCTCAACATATTTGGTAAAATAATAGCCGGTGATGGTAACACTACCAAGCTTGTCGGATACAAACTTTGGTGCGGTGAAGATGCTCGCATTGGTATTTGCAGGATTACCGTCTCTACGACCGCCCCAAGCGGCACCTGGCGCAAGAATGGTCTGCTTCATGCGTGGATCGCGATTCTCAAACAAGGCCGCATAGCTGTCTTCTTTATACAATGGTGATCTATCGATCGGCAGTCCGTCCACGCAGAGGTACGAATCAACGAGCGATTTGGTCGGATTGTATCTTGAGGCCTGATCGGGAACTTGCGATTCCCGGCTGATGTTGTGCATGCTTACATCGGTCAGGTTGATTCTGGCAACAATGGTTTCTTTGTTGGCCCCATTGGATAGCTTTCCCTTGTAGTTGAAGAGGTTGTTGTAATCTACTGCAGGATTTCCGGTGGAATACAAGCTATAAACCCCCAGGTCCATAACTTCTTTGGCTGCTTTTTCCGCTTCAGCCCAACGGCTGTCGAATAAGGCAATCCTCGATTTGAATGCTAATGCAGCGCCCTTACTCAGGCGCCCCAATGTAGCACCGGTCTGCGGTTTTGCCTGCATCATTGCCGCAGCTTCATCAAGTTCCTTGATGATGAAGTCGATCACTTCCTTCCTGGGCTTTCGGGGCTCATATAGCTCATCAATATTCAGCGGCTTGGTTACAATCGGTAGATCACCGAAGTAACATACCAGGTTCATATACATGTAAGCACGGATGGTCTTTGCCTCACCGGCCATCTGGTCTCTTTTCTCCTGGCTTACACTCGTGGCGTTATTGTATTTTTCTAAAAAGACATTGCACTGGCGGATGCCTGCATATTGGCTACGCCATTCGGCATCTACCGACGCCAGATCTGCCCCGAAGTTGCCGCTACTGAAGATGCGGTAGCTATCGCCGGTAGAGGAGTTGATGCTGTTATCACCCATCTGGTCCAGGGCAACGGTATTGCTGTTTTTGATATTGGCGTATAAGCCATTGACGGCCAGGATAAGCTGCTCTTCGGTATTCCAGAAGGTATCGTCTGAAATGGTATCCAGCGGCTGGCGATCTAAAAAGTCTTTTTTGCATGAGCTGGCAACTAAAGCCAGGCTGAGCATCATATAGGTAATTTGCTTCTTCATGTTATTTGAAATTGATGTTCAGACCAAAAATGAATGTCTTTACTTGCGGATAAAATCCGCCGGATGACACAGGGGTCTCGGGATCGTACCCGTAGAAATAATTAGATCTGGTAAACAGGTTATCTGCCGAGGCATAGAACCTTAGCCGGTCAATGCGAAGCTTCTCTGTAAGGGCTTTTGGGAAGGTATAACCCACCTGCACGTTCTTTAAACGCAGGTAAGAAGCATCTTCCAGCCAGTAGGTGGATAGTCGCTGGTTGTAGCTGTAACCGTAGGCCAGCCTCGGATAACTTGCATTGGTGTTTGTCGGTGTCCAGCGGTCCAGGTGTATGGCCTGAGGATTGGAGCTGTCGTTGATCAATGCGTGACGAGCCCCACCGGTAATTAAACCGTCAGCTTTCCCAACACCCTGGAAGAAAAAGCTTAGATCTACCCCTTTGTAGCCAATATTTCCCCTGAAGCCGTAAGTATAACGCGGAATCTGATTACCAATAACCTGACGGTCGTCTGCAGGGGTGATCCTGCCATCACCATTAAGGTCGCGGAACATGATATCACCTGGAAGCATAGGGTAACTTACATCGTATGGAAAGTTCGGCGTGTATTTGTTGGTTACGGGATCAAGCGTATAATCAGAAACCTCGCTGATGCGTTCTGCGACAAAGCCATAGAAAGCATCTATTGGGTGGCCAACCATGCGCACCTGATCACCTACCGTAGCCGGAGCGTCGCCTAAGCTCAACACCTTGTTGCGGACATCCGACAGGTTAAAGTTAACGCCATAAGTAAACTCGCGGATGTTGTCCTGCCAGCCCATTTGCAGCTCCCAACCTTTGTTTTCTACTTTACCGGCATTTTGTGGCGGGTAACTTGTACCAAGCACATCCGGAAGTGGGACTTCCAGTAAGATGTTGTTGGTGGTATTCTTGTAATAATCTGCTGTCAGGCTTAAGCGGTTGTTCAGCATGGTAAGGTCGATACCGATATCCTGCTTCACGACCGACTCCCAGGTAAGCCATTGATTTGGAATGCCCGTTTGTCTGTAACCCAGGGTGATCACGTTACCAATCGGCATGGTATTTACCGAATTGATTGCCGCCAGATAGGCAAAATCGGAACCTACTTTATCATTTCCCTGTGTCCCGTAAGAGGCTCTGATCTTACCGAAACTGATGATGTTTTGTAATGGTTCAAAGAACTTTTCTTTGGAAAAGATCCATCCGGCAGAACCAGACAAGAACGTGTTCCAGCGAAGTTCCGGTGCGAAACGTGAAGAACCATCATACCGGAAGTTACCCTCCAGGAGGTACTTTTCCTGGAAACTGTAGTTTAATCGTCCAAATAAAGATTGCAGCGCATTCTGGGAGCCATTGCTATCATTCAACTGGTTTAAAGTACCCAGGTTTATGCTACCAACATCCTGTGTAGGCACATTCGTTCTGCTGGCCAGCAAGTAGGTATTGCTGTTCTCTTCCGAAGATGCACCTGCCAGTGCTTTGATGTAGTGCTTTTCCGCGAAGGTTTTTTCGTATTCTGCGGTTGCAATAAAGGTCTGGTAGGTTTGTGTATAATCCCTGTTGTCGATCTTATTGGGATTGTTGGTCATGTAGATCAGCGAATTATCGATCGGACTGTAATAGTTGATCGTTTTATTGAAGATCTGTCTTAAGGAATTCGACTTTACCAGCCCATATTGGCCTTTCAACCGCAAATCAGAAGTAATGTTTAAGGTAGCTTGAAGGTTGGCGGTGAGCTCTTGTGAGCTGAAGTCGTTGGTGCCCCCGTCCGTCGCAATTGCAACGGGGTTTGCAGATCCGCCAAGGTAACCCCAGCCGCCCGTGGTAAAACGCACTGGCACCAATGGGGATATTACATGTGAGGTGTAAATGACCCCACTGCCTGCAGCTACGCCGGCGCTGGAGCCGTTTACGGCACGGTCTACATAACCAAGGTTCGCATCCAGCTGCAGTTTGTCGAACAAGGTTGAACTCAGGCGCATTCTGGCATTATGTCGATTGGCATTGAACGCATCCCCGGTGATCAGTCCGCCTTCCTTTAGAAAGGAGTAAGACACGTAATAATTCATGTTGTTTCCACCGCCAGAGAGATTCAGATTATGGTTCTGCTGTGGTGCTGAACTCTTGTACATTTCATTGATCCAGTTTGTGCTGGCGTAGTAGTTGGGGTCGCTGCCGCTTCTGGCGATCTCAATTTGCTCGTCGGTATAGGTGGGATTGGCTCCTGCGTTGATCTTGGCTTCATTTAGCAGGGTCATATAGTCTACTGAGCCCAGGAATTCTGGCAGTGCCGTTGGCGTCTGAATACCGAAGTAGTTGTTGTACGACAAGCTCGGTTGTGCATTGGCTGCGCCTTTTTTGGTGGTTACCAAGATAACACCATTGGCGCCACGGACCCCATAAATGGAAGATGAGGCCGCATCTTTTAACACGGTGACAGACTCAATATCGGAGGGATTGAGGATGTTGATGTTACCACTAGGCACACCATCAATCACGTAGAGCGGGCTAGCGTCGTTCAGGGTTCCGATACCTCGGATGTTGATCGTTCCGCCATTACTGCCCGGCAGGCCGGTGGAGTTTACGACGGTAACACCCGGCATTTGCCCTTGAAGCAGCGCGCCCACGGTAGGAGCCGCGCGACTTTCGAACTCCTTGCCAGTAACCGTGCTTATCGCACCGGTTAGGTTCGCTTTCTTCTGGGTGCCGTAGCCTACTACAACAACCTCTTCCAGGTCCTGTTCGGAGGATTGCATCCTGATGGTAAGCGTGCTTTGTGTGCCTGGACTGACGGTTTGTTCGGCGTAGCCGATCATTCGGAGCAGCAGTTGCTCGCCACCGGCCACTTCAATGCTGAACTTTCCGGAAGCGTCGGTAGAGACACTGCGCTTCGTACTGCTGTTGGTTACCACGACGCCGGGTAGCGCCTGGTTGTTGCTTTGGTCTAGCACTGTTCCGCTGACTGTTCTGCTTTGCGCAAGCAATTGCATGCTGAAAAGAAGCAAAATGCAGGTCATGGCGAGCATTGCCTTGACATGCATGCTGCATGTAAAACGTAAGGGTTTTCTCATGGATTAACTATTATAGGGTGAATAATTAGTCGTGTTTAAGTAGTTTTCATCCGGCGGCAAAGTAACTGATAATGGAATTTTCTGGTGTTAAGCCCTTGTTAAGCAATCGTGATGTTACTAGCAAGTTATCAACTTGATTGAATTGAAGGGAAGCCTTACTCGTAACAAAACCTTGACTTTGAGCAATTAACAAGGAAGTTACACAGCCGTATACATGGTACATTTCGCTACAAAGAACCTTGAAGAAAAATAATACTTGTACGGTTTTCCGTAAAAACAAGGACATAGCGCTGCATACTTTTGAGACAACAAAAAGAGAATGCTTAGAAAATGGTTGAACACCATTACACCGATAGTTAAGGCAGATGCTGTTGCTTAACACAGCTGCCAAAGTACAAAGCAGATCAAATATCATTCAGGTGAATGACTCTGGAAGCTGTAAACTCCGGGATCTAAGCCTTAATCTGACGAATGATGCCGCCCGGCATCTATGAATAGATTTTGAATGGTTTGAGTGCGTTGCTCTCAGGAATTGCGGGGATTGTTTCTGGTTCGTTTCCATCAACCAGCCGGAGCAATCCTCCTTTCCAATACCATAAATCCACCCCATTGCAAGCTGAAAAGATGTTTACACAAGGTGTTTCAGAACAGGCTTCGAAGAGTGCTTTGTCCCATCGAGAGAAAAAACACCTCCTTACGTGAAGAATCCTTAATCAAAACTGATCATAATAAATCTGATCGGTCTCGTTTCCCTTTATTCGATCCTATACATCTTGGTGTGAACGTAAAATACGAATGGTTCTTCGCCAATTTTGATGCAATCTTCCTACGACAACTATGATGATAAGGAGAAAGTGCATCGCTGCATTATTCAGCTTCATCTGGTCCTGCAGTAACTCACAAGAGTGGGAATACTGAAAGCCCGCTGGGTATTTATTTCTTGATATACTTCTCCCAAAGCATAAGATGGGTACCGCAGTGCTGGTAAAGTCCTTATTAAAGTATTCAACAAGGCTGTTAAAATGATCCTTACCGGGCTCAGTATCCTCCGGAACATTTACATCACCAGGGAACGGCTTAAAAATCAGTTTACCTCCTCAGAATTAATGCTTCCTGTTCCAGCCCTCTTTTATACCGATGTAAAAGTAAGCTAAGCTCATGTATGCCTGCCTCATCTATTTCTGATAGCTGGAAACTGGGCTTCTGATAATCATACAACGCCCGGTTTCCGTAGCGGACGATAAGCTCTTCAAGATTTGCAGGGATGAAGAACTTTGCCCGCTTCCCTAAAGATCGCTTGTATTCATTCAGGTAAATATTGATACCGGCAAAGTCAAAGTCCCCAAAATGCAAATACGAATTAGGAATACCCTGAAGCCATCGTAATAGATCTTTGTTTTGATTTTGAGGATAGCGGCTGACGAAAAGTGTAGAAATGCCCTCAAAGAGATGTCGTTGCCGGGCAATCTGGCTGAAGTTTTCTGAATTTTCGACATTTACAATCACCACATCCTGATCTGGGACAAAGTGCTCATAACTATGAATGAACTGAAAGGTACCTTCAGGTGGTGCAATGGTTATTGCGGCGCCCTCTAGTGTGGCAGCGATAGGTTGATAGCTGTTTACGAGAAATCCCTTAAAGGTCCTGACGGCTTTCGCCTTTGAATTTGAGGCATTTCGGGTCAGATCTGCCCTGGAAAGCTCGTTTTGATTCATCAACTCGACATAGCCTTGCAAGTCTATGATCTGAAAGTTGTTGCGCAAGAAACCTTCGAGGGCTTTTGGATCAGGACAAAACAATGTACTCTTAGTCCGTCCGGTTCTATGATCCATGAGGATACCCTCGGTGATCAGTTCCTGCACGAGTTCATATCTAAGCGCACTAGCAGGCAAGCGTTCGCCTTTAGCTAAGCAAAGTAACTTAACTGCTAAGGCTCTGCTTAATTCCATGATGCGTGTTGTTGGTAATCAACTTCTTGATCGTAGTCGAATTCTTACTGTCTTTACTCAACAAATAAGTGAATTTATAATCGACAGCATTGTAAGATGTAGGTGAACTATTGATCAGCACAATATTTCGGTCATTGGCAAACTTGAGAATGCCCTTCACATTGTTGGGATGTAGTTTTCCGATCTCATCCATCATGCAATGCAACCTGAAATCCTTGAATTTTTTCGAGGCGCTTTCTTTGAAGACATTGAGTAACATAATGTTAATCATCGCTTTCACCAGTACATCGGTTCCTTCAGATCCTACATTTGTAAGCTTTTCAACCCAACCACTGTCGTTGTCGTTTTCAACAATCCTGAACTCGAGTTCAAAAGTATCAGAGAGTGTAACTTCACTTTGTTTTGAACTGGCTATCTCATCTGCAAAGCTCTTTAAATAGCTTACAGCGCGTTTGTTGTTTTGTGCAGAATCGTTGTTGCTGAAAAGATTCGCTCCGCCCAGGGTTGTCCCAAATTCGTTGTTAAACCGGCGGATCTCCTGCAAAAGCGTCACAATCTTATGAGCACTCGGGGAAAGCCGCAGATTGATGCTCTTGATCACACCGGTAAAATTCCGTACTTCAAAGTCTTTATTGATGTCGCTGATCCCCTTGCTGATGGTCGCTTCCTTAGAAACAAGCGCGGTGGTTTCTTTGCCAACCTGGACAATCAGGTTTGAAAAAAACTCATTAGTTCGTGTTTCATATTCTTCAATTTTATTCTCTTCTAAAAACTCGCTTAGGCGCTCTGCAAACCTGATATAATCATCGTCTTCATTGAGGTTGAATTCAAACCCAAAGATATTGCCTCGGGAGAAATGACTCAAAAACTTGTTTATGGAAGCCCGTAAATCGTTCATGCGGTTGGTAGATTCATGGATTCTGTCGGTGATGGTGGTGACGAGCGTCGTGAGACGCTGACCATCATTAGTCAGCTTTACCTGATTTGAAGCAAGAACTACTGCGTCCTGAAACATCTGCGTATTGCTGAAAGTATCAAATGCCTGCAGGTCTTGTTCCATCTCCATAATTTCCTGCTGTTGTATTTCGATGACGTTTTTCAATTGGGTTAGAGCCTCCTTAAGCTTAGCCTTTCCGGCCTCATGTCGCTGCTGCTCTGACAGCAGTTTGGTTTCGGCCAACTTCTTATTCGCTTTTAAGTCATCAACACGGTCAAATAATTCCCGCTTGTCTTTTCTATATTCAACTACTTTGTCGCGGTTAGCCTCAATATGGTCCAGCTCTGCTGCTGCTTGAATGAGCTCCCATTCTATTGCGCTAATCCGGATCACGTCCGCACCATCCTCTTCAAGCGCCCTTTTACTTTGATTTTCTACATCAGTTTTCCGGTGCTGTATGCGGGCACGCTCATCGGAGATCTCCGATGTGACGCCTTCTAAAGCTAAAGCAAGAGCCTTAACTTCTGCCTCGATTTTATGATCCCGCTCTTTTCTTTTGTCTTCAACTTGTTTTTTTATGTTTTTTTGAATCACCTGCAGTTGCCCTTCTGCGTCAGTGCGCTCCTGGCGGGCATTCACAATTTCCTGTTTAATCGCAGCGATAGCGGCTTTCTGTGCAGTTTCCGCTTTTCGCTGCTTCTCATCACGGTCCAGTATGGCGGCTTCAAGTGCCCTTGCTGCCTTCTCTTTTTCGTATTCCCCCAAAGCAATCTGGTCTTTCAACCCCTTTACTTGTGGTTGGTATTTCTTTTTGAGCTTTTCAGCGTCTTTAGTCTGATCTTCGGACAACCTCGTCAGAAACGATTCATGTTCGGCAATATTCTTGGTAAACTGTTCTATTTCCTGCTCGTAATTTGGGATGGATTTGATATCTGAAGCGAGGCCTGAGAGATCGAGCTCAACCCCATAGAGCAGATTATGATCCTGGTTTACGTTCTTTGGAAATAATTCCGAATTAAACAAAACTGATCTCTGATCAATTACTTTCCCGATGGTGTGCTCCCAGCCCGGTTTATTTTCATGCAACCATTCATAAAGAGAGTTGCTACTAGCAGCGATGATTTCTCTATTTTGATCAATTCTTTGCCTTAGCACAAGCATATCGTGCTCTGGTTTACGTCGCCTGCTGGCAAATAGCGCTTCGTTTGTAGCAGTATCCAGCTCCCATTGTTTTTGCAACAATTCAATTTGTGCTTTAAGTGTGACCTTCTCCGTCTCTACGGTCAATAAAATCTGCTTAGCAGCCGCGATGTTGTGCTCAGCGGTTAGAATCTCTTTTTCAAACCAGCGCTTGAATTCGGCTTCCTTTCTTCTGAGTTCAAGTTGATAGATAAACTGTTTTTTCTCCTCCAGCAGCGCTTCGGCATTTTGTTTTATACCCGCATGCTCCTGCTCGATACCAGCGATGATTTTCTCATATTGTCGCCTCAGTTCATCCCGAATCTGGTAAGAAGCAGCTTTACGGTCATTACCGGCATTATTCTTTGCGTTTACAAACTGTTCCAACTGGTTTTGCAACTGTATGATGATCGCTTCATACTTTGTGGTAATTTCCTGATAACGGGCAGCCAAGAGAGACCGCTCTGCCTGCAGGTGTTCTTTTTTGCTTTCCCAGTCGGGCTTTTTAGCTATCCGTTGTATGATAAGGTGGATGTCAATGCGTTCGTATTGTTCCAGCTTACGCCTTGATTCAGCCAGTTTCGCGTCGGCGAGCGTAATCTCTTTGTTAATCTTATCTTTCTTCAGCTGGAACTTTTGGTCCGCATCTTCGACTTTTCTGAGTACGCCAGCCAGCTTATCTTTTTCATGATCAAGCGCTCTGGATAATCCGGGATATGCGTGCTCTATAGCGGCATGAACATCAAGGAGCGATTGAATAAGATGTATTCTATCCTGCTCTAAAAAGCGGACGGTTGTATATAGCTTCGCGATTTTATCGGCCAATAAACGAACAACAATGTCTCCGGAGCGGGTTCGTTCACTCCATTTTCCGATGTCAGAAAGTTGCTGCTCGAAATCCTTCAGATGTAAAGCAAACTGCTCGAGATCGATTCTGACATCATCCTCATTGAGCGACATAATTATGGTCTGCTTTATGAATTCCGCTTCAAGTTTAGAGTTCAGAAAGACATTCTGAATGGTGCGGGGCAGATTTTGATACTGCCTGCTGTCGATGAGTGCAAATTTCCTAAACTGCGCCTGCAGACCTTTGTTGTTTCCGTATAAAATATCACGGTATTCCTCATAGTGTTCAATCTTTCTGCTGTAGAATGGCCCAACTGAAAATGTATTCCTGATTTGTTCCCAATTCATTGCCTTGTGATCTTCACTGATGAAATTGGTCCTGCTATAGGCGCCGTCAATAAAGCGGAATGCTACGCGCCCCTGCGCTTTATAGGCAAGCACGCAAAAGTTTCCGGTTTCGGTAACGACCTCGTAGATGATGAATGAATTTCCATGTGGAAAATAGTACTCATCAAAACTCCGCTTGCCTTTTTCAATACCCAGCTTGAGTTTATCTGCATTGTAGAAAAAAAGAATGGCGCGCAGGGTTGTACTTTTTCCAACGCCTTGTGTGCCGATAAAGTGGACATTCCCGGAGATCTCAATTTCAGCGTAGGCGATGTTGGCACTATTGATAAAAACAACTTTATTCAGGTATCTCATGCTGTATATCTTCAGGAATATTGATGGTCAGGACTAATTTTTCCAGGTAAGAGAAAGAAGCGAGTGTCTTATATTCCTGTGAAATATTGTTTTCAAGTTCTATAAAATTGTCTCTCTCCAGCTGATCAAGCACTCTTTCCAGAATGTCACTATACTTCTCCTTGGCGGGCGCATACTTCTTCAAGCCATCCAACTTGTTTTTCAAATCAGCATCTACACCCAATCGAGCCAGTATTTCCGCAATTCGGAAACGGGTGCCGGATCCAAAGCTGTTATCATAAGTCTTCAGGAAATCTATGATGTCGATCCATTTCATTGCAATATCCAACTTTCGTTCTAGTTCTGCCCGGCTCTCAGAACGGGCAAAATAATAGTACTCATCTCCTTCCTCCAGAACAAAATTCAGCCCTGCGTAATATTCAGAATAGGTGTCAACATCTTCACTTATCGCAAGATAAAGTCTCCTTGTAGCATCTTTGGTGCTATTGGAGCAGATAAATTGCCCCTTGCTGAGTATCTCGAAGACTTCTGCTGATTGCTTTGGTATTTCGTTCATGTTACAGCGGATATATTAGTAAATATTCGGTTTCATTTTTAGTCTGATAAGTATTTGTTAGCCTGAAATACGCATCATATTGTGAAATAAGTTGGCAGTAAATGGTAAGGCATTCTTCAAAAGAAACATCCATTCCGAAATCGTAAGATTGAAGAAAATCGTAAAGATTGTTGCTGCCCGCCAGAAAACTGTTTTTTACCTCTTCCAGATTAACCTGCGAAACTAACTCGGCATCTGCCTCCAGGTAATTCTGAAGGTTAGTGTCTGCTAAGGACTGCTTTATCGCTTTTCCAGACTTGGAACGGGCATTGATTTTTCTGATCAACTCGAGACTGACATCGTCACTTTGCAGCTGATCAAGCGAAAGCTTGAAGGGATACGAAGGTTTAGGCTCGAAAAGCAGTGGATTTTCTGATGCGAGTACCTGTAGAATATTGGTTTTGCTGCGCAATTCAAACTGATCTTTCAGGTATTTAAGCTGACGGATTTTTTCCATGATACTATTCTGCTGCCGCAGTTTGTTCAGGTACTCGATGATCTGTTTTTGATTATCAATAAGATTATGTCTGCAGATATTCATCTGCACCTTTAAGGTAGTGATGATACGCTGCAGTTCCTCATCCGAAGCTGTCTTGAAAAAGGTCTGTTCCTGATCTTCTGATATGAGCTCTTCAGTGAAATCAATAAGTTGTGAAATGTCTTTTCGTTTGATGTCCAGATGCTCTAGCTTGGATTTCTTAATCTTATAGTTCGGCTCATTTTTAAAGGTATTGTCGATGTTTCGCTTTAGATCAATAACATTACGGAGGGCTATTGTACCGATTTTTCGAAAGGCATTTTTTACCTGTCTGAGATAATGATATCGCCGCGTCTCGCTATGCTCCTGAAGGTAGTACAGGATATTCTGCCGGATGGTTTGCAGGCTTTCATTAATATAGAAGGCATTTATTTCTTCGTTCACTTCAAGAACTTGTTCAAAGAACTGCAGGAATTGATCGTCCAGCTCCAGGTAACGTCCATTTTCCCGCAGCACAGCGAGGTCTATAAGATTGCGAAGCCTGTCTTCGTTATAATCCAGGAGTTCAAGTGCATCATCAATCTTGTATGCCAACACTTTACGCTTCTCGAAAATTTCGCTGATTAGCTTATGTTCACGGCTGAGCAGCCCGAGCAGTTCTTTGATGGAGGAAAATGTTTTCAAAACGTGGTTAGTTGAATAAATTTTGTCAGTTCCTCCACCATCGCCCGCCGACGCCAATAAGTTGTGCTCAATTCTTTTGCAAGATCTGACATTTGTTGCGTCCCTTCAGGAATGTCCTTGATAATCTTTTTCATCTGATTAACCAGATGTCTATATTGATTCCTATCACTAACCTTAGCTGCGGCAATCTTAAGGGCAGGCAGATACACGTTCAGAAGATCCGATCGATAATCATTAAGCAAAACTTCATGGTAGTATAGAATACGCTCCAGCGCTGTTTCCTGCTTAACCAATGCCATCAAACGATCCAGGTACCGCTCTTCGAGATAAATAGAAGCTACAGCAGATAACAACGATAGCATGCTTTGCGCCTGCCAACCTCTCTTTTTATTTAACTCATAAACATCGGTTGCAGCATCAATAGATTGCTGTATATGTAGCTCAATTACGTCCTTCCAGTTTTCAGACGAATAGGTGTTTTTCCAAATTCGGTAATACTCTATATTAAAGCCTCTATCAAAAGCAAAGTATTTACTATAGTGCCTTATTGCTTCTTCATCTTTCTCAAGGAACGCGATACGGAGTAATTCCTTTTGCCAGTGAGCAATGGTACCAGGATGATCATTTTTTGCCGCAATCTCTATTCCATCTTGGATCAGTTCCTTTGCGTGTATATATTTATGCTCGCTTATCGCCTCGTTTACTACTCCTTGCCGCACTTCAACAATATTCAAATTTTGCTGCACCGATTCCTGTGCCTCATCTAATCTCCCAATTGAGGTTAAAAATTCAATCTTTCTAACTTGATAGAAGTTTTTAGTGTAGTCCGAGTAGGCTTGTGCAGGTTTTGAAAGCTGAATATTTAAGTGCTTTAAGAATACTTCAGCTTGACTAAGTTTAACCGCTAACGACTCAAAGATATCCAGTAACCTGTAGCCGAAATTACCGTAGTCAAAATATACGTCCTCCTTTAACAGTGTCTCCAGATAAATAAATATTACCTCCTTTAAGGGATTACCTGCATTCGGATTGCTTGCTATCTGTTCCAGCAACTGAATACAAAATTCTACTGTACTGCCTAAATTCCCGGACGAGTCATCACTGTACGCCAATATTTGCACAATTTCAGGTAGCGCAACCCTGGCAAGCGCAAAAGCGTCCTGGAAATTGTGTTTTTCAGCTAAGACAAAGCCCGTGTTGATAATATTATCTAAGTCGCATGCTAGGGCGGAACTGTTCCTATAATCTATAAATCCCCTATGCTCATACTTACGGATTGTTTTTCTGATCCATTCACTGTATCTCTCGCTAATATCTACTTTTCCATCTTTGCGAGCAAAATACAACTCAAATTCTGCTTTGAATTCAGGAGCCTTAATACTATATAACAGCATAAAGTCCCGCAGCTCATCTATTGTTATCTTTTCCAGCAGCTTTTCAAATTTCATCAGCTAATTCAATTAGCTTAAAGATAAGTTGAATTAGATTAAAATAAAAGCTCGGTCTAATTTGATGAGATTGGCTTGGGGCTTCAAGTTAGCCAAAGCTCTTATATATACCTATCCTCTGCAAACAAGAATGGCCTTCCTGATGTAGAAAGGCCATTTTTGTTTTACTAGTAATTATTAAAATGTGGTCCCGACGAGAATCGAACTCATATCTAAAGTTTAGGAAACTTCTATTCTATCCGTTGAACTACGGGACCAGTACTATTTGATAACGCTGCCGTTGTTATGCTTATCAACAGGCGCCACAAAAGTAAGTTTTCCATCGGAATTTTCAGACATTAAAATCATTCCCTGAGATAATATTCCTTTGATCTCCCTTGGCGCAAGATTTACTAGCAAACTCACCTGTTGTCCAATGATTTCCTCTGGCTTATAGTGTTCTGCAATACCAGATACAACCGTTCTCGTATCAAGACCGGTATCAAGCGTCAGCTTAAGCAGCTTTTTAGTCTTTTCAACCTTTTCCGCAGCAATAATCGTCGCAACCCGGATGTCTACCGCACTAAAATCGTCGAAGTTGATATTCTCTTTAGCAGGTGCCGCTACAGCATTTGCCAGGGTATTTTCGTCTTTACTTTTTGTCAGCTTGTCTATTTGGAACTGCACCTGATCATCTTCAATCTTCTCGAACAATAGAACTGGCTGATTCAACTGGTGTCCGCGAGGTAACAGGTTCATCTGACCCGCATGTGCCCAAAGGTGACCACCGTAGTTAAGCATTTTCATCAGCTTGTCGGCCGTAAAAGGCAGGAAAGGCTCAATCAGGATTTCCAGGCTTGCAACAATCTGCAAACTGATATTCAAGATGGTTCTAACACGATCCTCATCGGTCTTGATGACTTTCCAAGGCTCCATATCCGCCAGGTACTTATTACCCAGACGTGCAACATTCATCACCTCCATCAAAGCCTCTCTAAAACGATAATTCTCTATAGAAGCACTGATCTTGGCTGGATACTGCGCCAACTCGTCAATCACAGCCTGATCTTCCGGCTTAATTTCCATGATCATCGGCACCTTACCTTCGAAGTATTTGTGGGTTAAAACCACCACCCGGTTGATGAAATTACCCAAAACCGCAACCAGCTCATTGTTATTTCTGGCTTGAAAGTCCTTCCAGGTAAAGTCATTGTCTTTAGTTTCCGGCGCAGTAGCAGTAAGTACGTAACGAAGCACGTCTTGCTTATCAGGAAACTCCAACAGGTACTCATTCAACCAAACCGCCCAGTTCTTGGAAGTAGAGATCTTCTGACCTTCCAGGTTCAGGAACTCATTGGCAGGCACATTATCCGCAAGGATATACTCCCCATGTGCCATCAGCATTGCAGGGAAGATGATGCAGTGGAATACAATGTTATCTTTTCCGATAAAGTGTACAAGTTTGGTGCTGTCATCCTTCCAGTATTCTTCCCAATTGCCTTTTTCTACGGTATTCTGGTTGATGTAATATTTCTCCGCTTTCGGGTTCCAGACATCAAGCTTCGCATAGTTAAAAAACTCTTTCGTTGCAGAGATGTAGCCGATCGGCGCATCAAACCACACATAAAGCACTTTTCCGGCAGCATCTTTTAATGGTACCTCTACACCCCAGTCCAGATCTCTGGTCATCGCACGAGGCTGCAAACCGGCGTTCAGCCAGCTTTGGCACTGACCATACACATTCGGTTTCCACTCCTTATGACTTTCAATATATGCTCTAAGCTTATCTTCATACTTATCCAGCGGCAGAAACCAGTTTTTGGTTTCCTTACGTACTGGAGGCTCACCAGATAACGTAGATTTTGGATTGATCAGGTCCGTCGCATTTAAAGTACTTCCGCAGTTTTCACATTGGTCGCCATAAGCATGCTCAAAACCGCAGCGTGGACAAGTTCCGGTGATGTAGCGGTCAGCAAGGAACTGCTGTGCCTTTTCATCATAGTACTGTTCAGTAATTTCTTCCGTAAACACGCCCTTGTTGTACAGACTTTCAAAGAAACCTGAAGCCGTTTGGTGGTGTGTTAGTGAAGAAGTTCTATGGTAGATATCGAAGGAGATTCCAAACTCCTGAAAGGAATCGCCAATGATTTTATGGTATTTATCGACAACCTGCTGCGGCGTTATGCCTTCCTTTTTTGCTTTTAAAGTAATAGGAACGCCGTTCTCATCCGATCCGCAAACGAATTTCACATCACGCTTATTAGAGCGGAGGAAACGTACATAAGTATCCGCCGGCAGGTAAACACCCGCAAGGTGACCAATATGTACAGGACCGTTCGTATAAGGCAAAGCAGCCGTTACTGTATATCTCTTAATTTTACTGTTATCCAAAACTATTTTTATTAATTTGTCAAAGATAAGTGTTTTACCAATGATTAAACAGCCGCCCTATTTAAAAAAAGGTGACAAGATTGCTATAGTAAGTCCTGCGAAAAAACTACCTGGAAAGATAGACGAAGGAATCAGAATTCTCGAAAGCTGGGGCTTGCAGGTGCTGCTCGGTTCTAGTGTTTACGCTGCCGAGAACCAGTTTGCCGGTAGCGATGAACTTCGTGCAGGAGATCTGCAGCAGTTCCTGGATGATCAGGAAGTAAAAGCAATTATCGCCGCACGGGGCGGATACGGCACGATCCGGATCATTGACGAGCTCGATTTCACGAATTTTAAGGAGCACCCGAAATGGATCATTGGTTTCAGCGACGTCACCGTGTTGCTCTCGCACTTACTGGCAAAGCATAATACCATGAGCATCCATGCGCAAATGCCATATACCTTTCCCGATGCCACTCCAGAATCCCTGGAATCTTTAAGGAAATCGCTGTTAGGCGAACCGATAACCTACGAATACAACAGCAAACACCCAAATATCCCGGGCCAAGCAGAAGGTATACTGATTGGAGGTAACCTGATGCTTTTAGTAATGCTCAGTGGCTCGGAATCTGAAATGGATTATACCGATAAGATCCTCTTTCTTGAGGATGTGGGTGAGCAGGAGTATTCCATTGATCGCATGATGCGGATGCTTAAGCGCAGCGGAAAACTTGCTCAACTGAAAGGGCTGATCGTAGGTGCTTTCAACGAGATCGAAGAAGAACAGGTGCCATTCGGGCAAACGCCTGAAGCACTTATTTACGACCTGGTGAAGGAATATAATTACCCGGTATGCTTTAACTTCCCTACAGGGCACATTGAAGATAATAAAGCGCTAATTGTGGGCAAGCAAGTACAACTAATCGTCTTCAAAAATCAAGTAAAACTAAGAATGCAGTAGCTATTAACTACTGCATTCTTTGTACAAACTTTGACAGCTTTAAAAACCGCCTTGCTTAAATTTATGAATTAATAACCCGGGTTATTTGGCTTCAATAACTCGTTTACATCCATCGCTGACTGAGGAATAGGGTAAATTTCATCATTAACAGATCTACCTTTAGCCTCCAGATAAACTGTTGCCATAGATTTTGATGGGTTAGTAGGTGAAGGTGTTCTTCTCAAATCCATCCATCTAGTACCCTCAAATGCAAGTTCTACTCTTCTTTCTTTGATTATATCCTGCACATTTAAGCTTGTTAAAGCAGACAGACCTCTTTTAGTTCTAACACTATTGATTGCGGCTAAAGCAACTGCATCTGTTGGGTTGTTAGAAAGGGCTAGTTGAGCTTCTGCCGAAATCAGGTACATCTCAGATATCCTTAAAATGTAGTATGGATGAGCGCCTGAGCCTTCTGGATCCTTATACTTCTGACTGTACCAGCCGGCGTTAGCCAAAGGAGCCTGCACCTGGGTAATTGATGCAGCTTTGCGTTGGTCTCCTGGCTCGTAGGCTGCAACTAAAGAAGCATCGACAGGGAGTTCAGCTCTACCACCTCCGGGCATTGAAGGATGTTGAAGGAAATAATATAAGGAATTTGACCCCTCGGTAGCAGTAAACACCAATTTAAAGATGTGTTCTGTAGATACATAAGGAGGCGCAAAGATCGAATTGTAATCATTTGCTAGAGCGAACCGGCTTGAAGCGATAACTTCATCCGCATTTTTCTTCGCATTGGCATAATCCTTTCTAATCAGATAAACTCTCGCAAGTAAGCCTTTGGAAGCTTCAATTGAAGCAAATTTGCTGTCGGTTATCACACCACCAGCCTGAATGCTCAGATTTAAGTCTTCGATAATCTTGGCATAAACCTCATCAACGGAATTCCTAGGAACTTTAACAACATCGCGATTGTTCACAATCGGAACTGCTCCGAACATAGTAACTAGCTTATAGTAAGCATATGCCCTAAGGAAATGTGTTTGCGTCAATAATGACTTTTTAACTGGCTCCGTTAATGTGGTGGAGTTATTAATAATTTCCAACAAGTCGTTCGCACGTTGAATTACAACATATGGCGCATTGAAATAGCGCTGAGTTAGAACGTTGTTAGGCAATATAGCATTGTTGTCAATCTCTCCATTTTGAAAGAAAGTCGCACGATATGCAAGGTTATCTGCGGATAAATCTTCAACAGCGAAACTAAGGTAAAAGTAACTTGTATTTCCTTCTTGTAAACCATCATAAACACCGTTCATCAGCTTTTGTACGTCTGCTGAACCTACCGTTTCTGGAGACAAGGAAGATGTTGGTTCAATATCCAACTGCTTCTGGCACGACGTCATTAAAGAAGCTAAGACAATCGCGGATAAAATTATTTTGTTTTTCATTTTTTTCTTTTTACAAGCTAATATTTACACCGAACATTAGCGTTTTAAACTGTGGAATAGCACCTTGGTCAACCCCCGTATTTGCCACGGTAAATTCAGAAGACACCTCTGGATCAAATCCACTGTACTTGGTGAAAGTAAGTAGGTTCTGACCTGAAACATATACCCTTGCACTAGAAAGTTTGGCCTTTTCAATCAAACCTTTTGGCAAGGAATAACCTAATGAAATGTTTTTCAATCTGATGTAACTTGCATCCTCCAGGTACCTGGATGAGCGTTGAGTATTGTATGTACCTCTTGCACCACCTACAGCTCGTGGATATTTGGAATCGGTATTTGATGGCGTCCATCTGTCATCAAAAACTTCTTGTGCTACGTTTGTCGCGATTGCAGTTGCTGAAGCAGCTGCACCTAAGCTTCCATAGCCTCCGGTTCCTTCAGCAGATAAATTATAAAGGTAGTTTCCAGACGAATACTGAAACAACACATTTAGATCAAAACCTTTGTAAGAAACAGTGTTATTTAATCCACCATAGAATTTTGGAAGTGGACTTGCAAGGTATTGTCTATCATCACTGTTAATTAAGCCATCTTTGTTTAAATCCTCATAGGTCATGTCACCTGTTGCTGGGTCTACACCTAATGATTTGATCACGAAGAACGCACCAAGCGGATGCCCTACCGCTGAACGGGTCACGAATGATCCATCGATAGGCTGATCATTGTATAGCTGTGTGATTTTGTTTTTGTAAGTAGAAATGTTGAATGATGTACTCCATTTTACTGCGCCAACTAGATTATCGCTGTTGATATTGAAATCCCAGCCTTTTCCATTCATAGAACCAACGTTTTCAAGAATGGTAGAAAACCCTGTAGTGGTCGGGATTGGTCTGTTGATCAATAGGTCTGTAGTTTTCTTATTGTAGTAATCCGCGCTGAAAGTAAGTCTGTTTTTAAATAAAGAAAGATCTAAACCAATATCAAACTGTGCTGTAGTTTCCCATTTAAGATCTGGGCTACCAATGGCATTCAAAGCAAATCCCGGCTGATCATCATAGTTGTAACCTGTACCGATTAGACGGCGTGAAGCAAAGTTACCGATACCTTCCTGATTACCAGTTAAGCCATAACTGGACCGGATTTTCAAGTTTGAAACAACATTATTGTTTTTAAGAAATTCCTCTTCACTGACTACCCATCCACCTGAAACAGATGGAAAGTAACCGTATCTTCCTTTAGTAGGGAATTTTGAAGAACCATCCCTTCTGAGTGACGCACCTAATAAATATTTGTTTTCCCAAGCTAAGTTCAAACGACCTAAGTAAGATTCAACTCGGTAATTTGTAAATGCAGATGTTCCACCTACAATCTTAGCAGCAGAAGTTAAGTAAGGTGTCTGGTTTGAAGGAAAGTTTTGACCATCGACACGGTTGTTATCGCGATTGTTCCATTGGAATTCATAAACTAATGTCGCGTCTACCGTAAACTTGTTATCTATAAAGTTTTTCAAGTAAGATAAGGTCTGTGTAGTCAGGTAATTTTGGGTTTGAACATATCCGCTACTTGCAGCTCCGTTTGATCCCATTCCTGATAAAGAAGTTGAGGGATCAAATGTTCTTTGATCAAGATAAGAATAGTCAATACCAACAGAAGATCTGAACTTCAATTCAGGTAAGATTCTCACCTCTGCATAGGTTGCATTGAAGATGTTTCCAAGGCCAATATAGTTCTTTGATTCAAACATGTGCACCGGATTGTTGAAATCGTTTGATGCAAACGTACCGTCTGCGTTGAAGATCGGCTGATCTGGACGAGCAATTAAAGCTCTAGGAAATGGGGAAAATATACTGTTGTCTACAGGAGTTTCTGCACGGTCCGATTTCGAAATTGCAATGTTACTTCCAATTTTTAAGAAGTCCGTAACCTGATGATCTACACTTAAACGAATTGCGTATCTTTTGAAAGATCCATTCAAGAGCTTAGAATCCTGATTAAAGTAATTCAGAGAGGAATAAAACTGCGTTTTAGCATTTCCACCAGAAGCAACAGAAAGTTGAACATTCTGAACCAGTGACTTAGAACGTTGAATCTCATCCAGCCAGTTTGTGTTGGCCTCAGGATTGTCAATCTGAGCTTGAGTGAATTTTAGTGGTAAAGCTGGTGTATTATTAGCAAGTGCCTCGTTGTACATCTGTCTGTAAGAAGATGCATTTAAGAAGTCTTTCGAACCAGCAAAATCTTGATAACCGTTGTACGCATTTAAGCTCACAATTGATTTACCTGATGCAGAACCTTTTTTTGTGGTTATTAAAACAACACCGTTTGAACCACGTGAACCATAAATGGCCGCAGCAGAAGCATCCTTCAATACCTGGACGGAAGCGATGTCTTCACTGTTTAAGTTCGCTAACGGCGAGATGCCTGCGCCTGCAGAACTAGGTGTAGTCGTATTGTTAGATGGCAAAATTACACCATCTATAACATACAATGGATCATTTCCAGCTTGAATCGAAGAACGACCACGGACATTAATTTGAATCGGAGATCCTGGACGTCCACCGCCAGATGTCACCTGAACACCAGCTAGTCTACCTTGCAAAGCCTGAGAAACGTTCGCAACAGGTTGGTTCTTGATTTCATCTCCAGAGATACTTGCGATAGAGTTTGTAACTCTTCTCGAACTTTGCGTACCATAACCAACAATTACAACATCACCTAATTGCTGTGCATCAGTTTCAAGTGAAACGTTGATTGTGCCACTATCACTAACCGGTCTTTCCACCGAAGCATATCCCACGGAAGAAAATGTTAATGTCTGGTTTGCAGTTGCAGGAATTACAATCGTGTATCTTCCATTTGCACCTGTGATCGTACCAATCTTGGTACCATTTACCTTCACAGATATACCGGGAAGTGGTTGCCCATCGTCTTTCCCCGTAACTGCTCCAGTCACAGTTCTATCCTGTCCCACAGCCAATGCTGTGATAAAAAACAGAATGAACATACTTAGTAGTAGTCTTTTCATAATAAGAATTTAATATTAATTGAACATCCAAGGTAAAAGTAAATCCTTAGACCCCAAAAAATACTATCTATTTAGAAAGACTATCAGTTATTTATATCATAAAAACACATTAATATTGCAAAATACGGCATCTAATTGCAAAAAATACTCTTCGGTGGCCCAGAGTAATTTCGCTGATGGCACGTCAAATACGCTCCTGAAATGGAATCATCATTAATTTGTCCATCGGAATCGCTGTCTTCCAACATCATTACTGGAAAGATCAACGGACATATTCACCTTGAACAGAGCTTCAACTGGTTTACCCGACATTGTTGCGGGTAACCATTCAATATTAAAAAGCTTAACATCTGGTTTTAATCGCTTCGTCATGGTCACCCCTTCAGCATCATAGTTCCCGGTGTAAGTTGCTTTGCCATTTTTATCAATGTTCGCAATTAGTTCAACAGGTACAACACCTTCGGCATTTTTGTTTTCCACTAATATTAACCTTCGGAATTCGGAACCAAGTAGCGAAACATATTGATCAATTGAACATACGGGAACAGGAATGGAGCCATCGGCGCTTTCCTCTTTAATACCCGGAAATTCCACCATCGCTCGAGCGACTCTCGCTGTGTCAAGTACAACTAATTTCTTCTGATCATAGTTGTATCTCATGTATACACTTCCATCGGGATTGAAACAGTACCAGTTTCCAGACCGTCTATCGTCTTTATAGCTCCCTCTTAATAAAACTTTGTCGTCTCTTGTTATAGCAAAAGGACCATCTAATTTTTTGTCGTCAGACACGTTATAAATCACTTTTGAATTGTCTGATAGAATGCCAGAAATTTCTTTGTTAAACAGAAGGCCCAAGAAGCTTAAACCAACTACTAATACTGATTTTGATATGGCGTACATATTGAGAATGTTTTTATTGTAATATAAAAAAAATCGTAATAAAAAAAAAGGCCATCTAAACTAGATGGCCTTTTTTTAAAGGTTGATAAATTATGGCCGTGGGCCTACATAAACCATCTTCTCTTTAAAGAAAGTACGATCCCCACCTTGCACCATGACGTAACTCACTTCAAGTGTTTTAGTAGCCGGATCGTATTTATTGATCCCGGTCACATCAATTCTTCCAGATCTACCGTTCGAAGAAGGTTGACCATAAAAATTGACAACACTTACTACGTTATTTTGATCATCAAAGTTAAACACAGGGGCGAAGTTTCCGTAATATGATCCTCCATCTGGAGTATTAAACAGGTGGCCATAGTTTCCTAAATTTTCATCATCATAGAAAGCAACAGATTTCGCGTTCTGTGTTACCAAATGAATTTCTATCGGGTACGCTCCAGTAAAATCGGATCTCTGAGTGTCATTGAAAGTACCTGTCAACGTGTAAATTCCGTCATAGATATTTTTCGGGTTAACACTTAGCAAAATAGTACCGAAATTGCCACTCACTATGCCTGATGACGTAGATGTGATCTTCAAAGGTAAAACATAGGACTTATCAAAATCAAACCTTTCTGTTGCGAATAACGCATTGAAGGTGGCCTTTTTTTCACCTTTTTTAATGACAACGCTTTTTGTAGAAAGTGTGAAAATATCTGAAGGCATTAAATCAAACGCTTTCTCTTGATCCTCATTATATGCCGTCACCTCGGCTTGTGTCCCAGCGTCGAAATTAACAACAATATCCTCCGGTGCTCCACTCTCCGGTCCAGAATAACTGATTGTTATTGGAATTGGAACTGCGGAGCCAGATTCCAAAGCAAATGTATAAAGTGGGTGCACGCTGCCAACTACCCCGATTTGTGCTGGATTGGCGAACTCAATTACATTATGACCTTTTTCAGGGTCAAGAACCAAGCTGTCATCTTTCAAACAAGAAGTAAGAAAACTTACTGCTAACATGAAAGAAAGGGTCCTATATATATATTTCTTCATAATCTTTTTTTTAATATTAGTTTATTTCCCAGAAAATTTTTGCAGAAAAGATGTTAACGTTCTGTGGAACATTGCCTTGATTCAAAGTGTACTCCACTTGCGGATAAGGAAGTCTTGTGATTAACTTATCTGGACTTGTAGAGGTAGACAGAAGTGACGCGAATGTAAGTGTTGGATTAGTTGAACCATTCACAATTCGTGGGTAGTTGGTACGTCTGAATTCTGCAAATGCCTCATCACAGTTAATCACGTTCATAGCAATATATTTCTGCGTAATGATGGCTTCGATCCGTTGCTCTGGAGTGGTAGCAAGATCAAAATTCACCAAGAAACTATTATCATTATCATTCAGGTAAGTTGTAAATGCTTGGTCAACATCCCCTACTACCGCACCAGTTTGATCTTCAAATAAATAAGAAATGGAACTTCTGATACCTGCTTCAAATGCCGCTTTTGCATCACCAGCTAAATATCCTCTAGTAAATGCTTCAGCAAGCAAAAACTCCGCCTCTGCTAGGAGCATGATTACCTGGCCTTGAGCCGGTCCCTTAACTGCTCCTAAACCTGGGGTATTGAAATCTTTGCCAGTGTACCAGGCAGTTGAGCCAGCGGGTGGAATAACATCACTTTTAAGATTCTCCTGACCTAATTGGTTTGTTGCAGTATTCGGATAATCTCTGAATACCACAGATCCTCGTGCCGAGTCAATAAGCTTTGTGCCATCATAGAAAGAATAAATCCAATCAGTAGGTAATGCCGAAGTCACTCTGCGGTTGTTATTTTCATCAGCAGCCAGTAGGTTGTACGTAGGGTTCAAACGTCCACCTTGTTTCGTATAACCTGGATTTACCAACGCATCATCATGAATAATGCCGAGCGCGTTGTCGAAGGCTGCAAATTCGGTCGTAGCAAATCCGCTCAATTCAGGAACGGGTGCCATTTTAATCAGAAGACGTAATTTTAATGTATTTGCAAAGCGTTTCCACTCTTCCATATCACCTCCAAACATTGGATCTGCTTCACCTGAAATCGATGCAACACCTTCAGCAGTTTCAGCCGCTTCAATTTGCTCAATTGAAAGATTTAGCTGTGCAACCAAGTCCTTGTAAATATCGGCCGCTTTATCATACTTCGGCGTAAGGAATTCAGCACCTTTTAATGCTTCAAAGTAAGGTACATCATTATATTGATCAACCAGCTTTGAAAACACAAAAGACTTCATAATCCGCGCTATCGAATTGGAATTTACCAGGCTGGCATCTCCTGTAGTATTATCAATTACATACTGGTAATCTTCAGCCACGTCGTAAGCAGATGTCCAAAGCGCTGTAAAATTTGCTGATGAGTAATTTATGGTAACTGTTGCGCCGTAAGCACCGAATCCATACACGTTTGCAAAAAAGCCACCAGGATAGGTTAGTCCATTGTTGTATGTGCTCACCATAGCTCCTGTTCCGACTAATGATTGAGGAAGCACCAGTTCCGGAGTAGAAGAAGTGGGGCTATTTGGATTGTCATTAATATCTAAGGTCTTCTTACAGGCGGTAGCTCCAATTGCAAGCGAACCAATCATTATATATGTTAATATTTTTTTCATGTTCTTTTTAATTATAAGGTAACAGAAATCGTCGCTCCATACAGTCTAGATGGAGGAGTCTGGTTTAAGCTAGACAAACCTACAGCGTTGTTATCTGATCCACCTTCGCTATACTCAGGGTCGGTATAGATGTTGCTCTTAGGTGTCCATAGGAACAAGTTTCTTCCTTGAAGACTAACGCGAACACCTTTCACATATTTACCGTTTCCTAATACAGATTTTGGAATATCATAACCCAAAGATAATTCTCTAAGTTTCCAGAAAGCAGCAGAGTAAACAAAGTTTGTTCCTGCATCAGTATAAGTAGGTCCTTCTGTCCAGAAAGCAGTACCACCGCTTCTGGTTGTAATGTTAGTGTTCTCCACGTAAGTATTCGTAGCAGGATCTAAATAAGAGGAATTTGGAACCACAAAACGCTCACGGTTGAAAGAGGCTGTAGCAGCACCCGCACCAGAGAAAGCAAAACTTCCGGCATTGTTGTACATCATGTAGCCGCCGCGGTATTCAAATAAGGCTGCAAGACGTAAACCTTTGAAAGTTACAGCAGCATCCACCCCAAATTTATGTTTTGGTTCTGTATTGCCTATTTCAATAAGTTCAGTTCCCGCAGTTGGCATACCTGTAATCCGGTCTACGATAACTCTACCTTGATCATCTCTGATATAATCTCTGGCTTTTAATAATGGAAATGATTTACCCTCTTCTGCAAAAATACCTGCTTGTTGATAAGAAAATAAGTTTAGTTGTTTTAAATCCTGGCTGATTGATTCAACCGTGTTGTTGTTGTAAGTGTAGTTTGCACCAAAACTAACCTCAAGATTCCCAGTTCTAACTGGAACAAATCCAATACGAGTCTCGATACCTTCGTTGGTTACTTCTCCAGTGTTGGTTAGGTAAGATGTAAAACCAGTCGTCGGTGAGATGTTTACTGGTACCGTTTGGTCAGTAGTACTTGATTTGTAGTAAGTCGCAGATAATGTTAAACGTGATTTAAACATATCTAAATCAAAACCGCCCTCCATTAATTTTGTCATCTCCGGTTTAATGTTTGGCGAAACAATTCTGTTTCCTAAAGTATATCCAGGATTTCCATTAAACGGATAGCCAAAGGCTTGTCCAAAAGTTGGAAGTAAGCTGTATGCACCAAAGTTTGAGCTTGTACCTAGGTTAACCTGTCCAACTTTAGAGATACCCGCACGAAGCTTTAAACTCTCCACAATGTTTGACTCTTTTAAAAATGGAATCGCATCTGACGCGATGAAAGCAATGTCGGCGGCAGGATAGAAGAACGAGCGGTTTTCAGGCGCCAAGATTGATCTCCAGTCATTTCTTGCAGTAGCATGGAAATACAGGTAATTTCTGAAACCTACCCTTGCATCAGCATAAACACCGATCTGAGTTGCGTGGAAATTATTTTCAGTAGCACTTGGAACGTTAAGGTTATTACTTAAATTGAATAAGTCAGGCTGTACTAAGCCAGAAATACTAGCATTCAAACCTTTGTACTTATTGTCCCTTAAACTTGCACCTAAAATTACGTTAAGGTTGAAGTCCTTAGAAACCTGTTTAATATACTGGGTCTGAAATTCAGGATTCAACTGAGTGTTATATTCCATACCATCCGCCACATTTCCAAGAATATTGTTGAAGTTAGGTGTGATGCCTAAACGATATTCAGAATATGAGAATTTGTTTTGGAAGGCTTTTGTTGAGTTATTCCTGGTTGAAATACCTACCCGGAATAATAAAGATAGTTCTTTGATTGGAAACCATTTCAACTGAGCCGAGCCTGTCAAATAGTCATTACGGGTTGATCTACGACTATTCGCTAAAGCAAAATATGGATTTTGATAATACTCGTTATAATAACCATTTGGATTGGCAAAGGGATCAGTTTCCCAATCTGCATAGTCTAGCAAAGGAATTTGTCCTGGAGTCTGCAAAACATTATCAAAAACCGACGAGATAGCGTTAGATTGGTCATATCTGTTTTGAACGTAGTTTGCAGTAATATTGAAGGTTAAGTTTTCTAGTAAACTTCTTTCGCCATTATACCTGAAGCCAAATCTGTTGTATTTATCACCAGGAATTGTAGCCTCTTGAGTTAAATACTGACCTGATAGGTAAGTCGTGCTTTTCTCATCGCCTGAAGAAATACTGAAATCTGATTGGTTAGTGAAGCCAAGATCCCAAAATTTATCTTTATCGTCCCTGTAAGAATAAGGAACAGTCTGAATAGATCCATCTTCTAAAGGCTTGCCAATTGGTCGTAGGCTGCCATCGAACTCTGGACCATATTGCTGGTTTTCATATTGCGTATATGACGGTACGTCATCGTTACCTGTTCCAGAACCGAATCGCTTCTGAAGTTTAGGCAAAAAGCTTACCTGTTCAATGTTGAAAGTGTTTGAAAAAGTAACACTAGTTGTTCCACGTTTACCTTTTTTGGTAGTTACAATGATCGCACCGTTAGAAGCATCAGAGCCGTATAGCGCAGCCGCACCACCACCGTTTAGTACTTCAATGTTTTCGATATCCTCAGGGTTTAAGTTTCCCAGGATTGAAGTCGGTACAATAACGTTATCTAAAACAACCAATGCCTGGTTGTTTCCTAATAACGACCGGTTTCCTCTTAATACCAAACGAACGTTCGGGTTAACACCAGAACTTACACCATTTATCTGTAAGCCTGGAACCTTACCTGTTAAAGCACTCGCTACGTTGAATGCTTTACCTTGAGTCAATTCTTCCGCTTTAATTGATGTAGCCTGGTTACCTTGCTGACGTCGCTGAATCGCAATACCACCAGCAGAGATAACAACTTCATCTAAACCGGTTGCATTAGATGATAACACAACATTCAGGGTTCCTGAGGCACTTGAAACTTCTCTAGTTTCATAACCAACAAAGGAGAACACTAATGTTTGGGTACCTGCAGGAACTCTGAGGGAGTATTTACCGTCAGCATTTGTCTGCGTACCAACGTTCGACGTTGCTTTTAGCCGGATAGAAACCCCCGGTAAAGGCAAACCGTCATCTTGACCGGTAACTGTACCGGTGATGGTTCTTTCTTGAGCAATTGCAGAGGCTGCAACACACAAGAAAATGAACAAACTTAGTATAAGTTTTTTCATAAATTAATAAAATTTGGGTTAGTTAATGAGTTAATATTTTCTGAAGATACCAAAAGGTGGATAAATGCAAACAAAAAATTTAGGTTTTTTTAACATTTTCGAAACAATTAACATTTTGCGTTGTTAGAACCGCTTTAAAACAGGTTTTCTTCAGAGTTTCAATTCCTTAGGTCGCTTCGAGGATTTGCAGAATCTTATTCTGGTAATGGGCACCGATTAAAAAACAATATAATTCAACACCTGTCTAAATAGATCTTTCTTGATCAAAATTGATCTCCCCTGGCGCCTGTTTATCTTCTTTTTAACAATACAAACTTCAATTCCTTCTAAGTTCTTTTATTATATACGAAAAATCAATCATTAAAGATTGCACCTTAACAAAAAAAACGCAGTAGCTTTTTAGCTACTGCGTTTCAAAGCAGATTACATCTGCCAGATTCAATGTTTAGAATTTATCCCAGAACAATTTCTTTTCCACGTCGTCACCACCAAGGGCAGCTGCCGCAGCGTCAACATTAGCTCTGTTCAAAGTATATTCACTGGTCACATAAGTAATACGCAAAGGAATACCACTTCTTGCTTCATTAGCTGGTTGCAAGGTTGGGTAATCCAGGCGTCTCCACTCCGTCCACGCATCATAGCCTCTGTTATAAAGTGCGATGTACTTTTGCTCGCCAATCTTTTGTTTGAAACCTCCTGCAGCTGTCGCATAGGCAACATCCGGTCTTTCCAGATAAGTAGCCGCGCTCGCAGCTGTACCACCCCATGAGGTGATTGAAGCAGTGATTGCATTGTTATAGTGCGTTGCAGCTGAGCCCGCAATACCCCATCTTTCAGCCGCCTCAGCAAGGATGAACTCAACCTCTGCGTAATCCAAGAGAACAGCAGGAAAATCTGTTTCGGTAATCCGGTCTGCTGGTTTAGATAGATCTGCAAAGCTGTTATTTACACCTTGCGCACCACCAAGATAAGCGCCGCCCACGGTTGTAAAATAGAACGGCCTTCTTGGATCATTTTTAGCATTCATCTTGTCGATGATCGTCTTGCCTGCAACATAATCCTGTCTGCTGGTTAAGATAGGGTTGGTGTTATTTGAAATTGGGTTGTTATTAGGTGTTGAGCCCTGATATTCAAAAATGGCATTATCTGCATTGCTGGTAAACCCTTTATCGAAAGAAGCCTGAATTGCTACACGGGCAGTTGCATCGTCTGCATCAGCTACCGTGATCGCTAGCTTCATTTTCAAGCTATGACCAAATTTTACCCAGGCGGTTGCATCACCACCGTAGATTAAATCCGCACTACCAAAGGTTGCGTTCGCTGGCGTTAACTGCGCAAGCGCTGCATCCAAACGTGTAAACAGGTCTGCATAAATTTCAGCAGCACTATCATACTTTGGCTTATTGATATTGATATCTAAAGCCTCTGAGTAAGGAATGTCACCCCAGGTATTTACCAAAACTGACCAGGTGTAAACCGACATGATTTCAATCTGTGCAATTCTGTTTGCCTTAACTTCTGGTGTCAAAAGAGCATCCGCCTCGGTTAGCTTTTTTGCTTCATTCAAGTCCTGAAGTACTTCACGATAGAAGGGTGTCCAGTAGTTTAAAGGAATGTTTCTCGACGTGATGTCATATCGAGGCTCATCCTGATAAGTGGTTGCAGCCCATTGCTGCGTCCAAAAACGGAAGTTGTTGATGTTAACACTTGGAGTTGCCTGGTTATCAGAAAATGCTTTTAGGGCATTTGAAAACAGGGAACTTGCCGAAACCGCCTGCGGGTTCTTTTGATCTATATTATATTCTTCCAGATTCTTTGCACAGGATGCTAAAAGCAGGACCGGCAACAGGAACATTATTAGTTTTTTCATAATTGTAAATTTGATAAGTAGGATTAAAATCTGAATTTGAAGTTAAATCCAATTGTTCTAACAGCAGGATATGCACCACTTTGATATCCTGAAATGTTACCAGAGCTTAAACCTGCTTCAGGATCTGAATAAGGAACATTTCCATGAATTAACCAAAGGTTACGTCCAACAAGTGAAACATCGATACCCTTAATAGCCTTATCTCCAAGGAACTTTTGTGGAACAGTATAAGTTAACGAAGCTTCACGTAATTTGATAAAACCAGCATCGTAGACAAATGCCTCCTGTGGATTATTGGAATAACCGTATGGCGTTACCGAGTTATCATACGCTTCAACCCTCACGGTGTTTGGCGTTCCGTCAGCTTGCACGCCTGGAAGGATCACACCACCACCGTTTGCAATAGGTACACGTTTTGGATTGCCAAGATCATTCAGGCCTGCACTTTCAGGATATAAACCTGTAGCCTGTCCATAGTATTGGTCAAGCGAGAATACACTTCCACCTTTTTTGATGTCAACCAAGAAGCTCAAACCGAAGTTTTTGTATCTGAAGTTATTCTGAATACCACCTGTCCAGTCTGGGTTGATGTCACCGATAACTTGGTTCGCAGGTCCGAATACATAGTATCCATCTTCACCCACAACCTTCTCGCCATTATTATAAACAAAGCCTCTACCTCTTAGCGTACCGAAAGGCTGTCCTTTCGTTGCATTCAAAGTAACACCACCTTGGAATGATCCTAATTGCAAGTTATCAGCGTCTTCATAAAGGTCAATTACCTTATTTCTGTTTCTAGAGAAATTCAGGTTTAATGTCCAGGAGAAATCTGTTGTTCTTACCGGTAGTACGAATGCCGAAACCTCAAAACCCTGGTTTCTTACTGTACCGGCGTTCACCCATTTGTTTCCATATCCGGTCGCAGTTGAAATGTTAACTGCCATGATCTGGTTTACAGAGTTCGAACGATAGTAACTTAAATCAAATCCAAAGCGACCCTGGAAGAAGTTCGCTTCCAAACCAGCCTCAATACTTTTCGTACGCTCAGGTAATAAATCCGGATTGTTTTTGCTGATCGGCATTGAAGTCAATGGATTGCCATTAAACAAAGGATTGATGTTATAGATATCATAAAGACTTAATGCCGCTGCATCGCTACCTACTTCAGCGTAGTTCAATCTTGCTTTACCATAGCTTAACCAGGTCGATTCTTTCATCAAGTTCGAGAATACAAAACTACCTGCAACTGATGGATACCAATAGGTATTATTATTAACCGGCAAAGTTGTTGATTGGTCACGACGAATAGTACCGTCTACAAAGAAGGTTTCTTTATAACCAAAAGTAGCACTTGCAAAATAACCATCTACAGCTACTCTGGAGAACTGCTCAACTGGCGCATTGATCGGACTTGCAGAATTTGCCAGGGAATATAGTCCTGGAATTACCAAGCCGCCATTGGTTACAGCCGAGATAGAGGAAAGGTCTTGTCTTCTTAAGTTGCTTCCTAATAAACCACGGAAAGTTAAATCTTCAGAAATGTTCTTGTTGAAGTTAACGATCAAATCGTAGTTGGTTTCAGAGAATGATCTGTTGTATCTAAAATATTCAGATACATCTGCACCACCAACTGCAACGCGCTCTTCCTGCATCTCATTTGAACCATCATAAGTAACTCGGCCCATCACGTCTAACCATTCCAATGGTTTCCAGGTTACAGCAACATTACCGAAATATCTATCTCTCGAATCATTCTCTACGTTGTTGTAACGTGTCCAATATGGGTTGTTAGAATAAATTGGACGGTTAGCGTTGATGTTTGCCCAGTTCCAGGTTTGGTTTTTACCTTCTCTTTCAAAGGCAGCTTTTTGTTCTTTGATGTCAACGTTGGTCTGCCACCATTGTCTGAACTGTTGATTCGGGTTATCACCACTATAACCAGTTCCATATCGGCCAAGGCCGGTGATTCCGGTATAGTTGGCTGAGGCACTTACCGTCAGGTTTTTGGTGATGTCGTGGTCACCTGAAACATTAAAGATATTTTTAGTGATCTTACTGTTTGGCAAAACACCAGTTTCATCATTTCTTAAGTAACCGAATTTAAAGGTTGTCGCATCGCTACCACCTGCAACGTTCACACTGTGTGAGGAGTTTACACCAGTTTTGTAAAAATCTGCAGGCCCGTTCTTAGCAGCAACCCAAGGCGTTGCCTGTCCGTAAGTTGGAGAAGCAGGATCAAAAGCATCCCATTGGTAAACTAAAGTATTAGGATTAAATGCCGCACCATAGGAAGCATCTTCAGTAAAAGGCGTAACTAAACTTCTTCCATTGCCAAATACATCATTGTACCAGAAATTTCTGTCTGGTGAGGCATAACCTTCAGGCTCGCCATCAGCATTCAGCGAGTATTCATTCACATAACCCGCTCCGTATTCATTCTGATACTTCGCAAAAGTCTTTTTGTCAATGTTACCAAACTGAACACCCGTATTTACGGTAATACCTAAAGAGTTCTTTTTACCTTTTTTGGTTGTGATCATGATCACACCATTTGCAGCTCTTGAACCATAAAGTGCAGTCGCAGCAGCACCTTTAAGTACGTTCACAGACTCGATATCATCTGGGTTAACGTCAGCCGCCGCACTTCCGTAGTCAAATCCACCTGTACCTTGCTGCTGTCCGCTGCTGTTTGTAATCGCATTACTGATTGGAATACCATCAATAACAAACAAAGCCTGGTTATTACCTGTTAAAGATTTGTAACCACGCATAACCACGTTGGTCGATCCACCCATCGTATTAGATTGTGTAATGTTCAAACCGGCAACTTTACCAGATAAGCCATTCACGAAGTTCGCATCCCTGGTACGGGTAAGATCTTCTGCTTTAACTTCCTGAGCTGCATAAGGCAATTCGTTTTTGTTACGACGAATACCTAAAGCGGTTACAACAACTTCAGATAATGCCTGAGCATCGTTATCCAAAGCTACGTTAATCACATTTCCAGATCCAATGGTTACGGTTTGCGTAACAAATCCAATGGACGAGAATTGAAGTACATTGGCAGTTCCTGAGGTTTTGATCAAGAATTTACCGTCAGAACCGGTACTTGTTCCAACTGATGTACCCTGCAGACGAACAGAGACACCCGGTATAGGTTGTCCGTCTTCTTTGCCTGTTACTGTACCAGTAATCGTCCGTTCCTGAGCCATCGCAGACACTGCGAGGAACATCATTAAGAACAAACTTTGTAGTAGTTTTTTCATAAAGTAGGTTTTTAGTTAGTCAATAATTGCCTAATATATAGGTTTTTACGCCGGGCGACAAGCGTTTTTTAACATATTTTAACAATGACAAGTTTCAAGGACATCTTTCGAAAAGAGAAACTCACCGAAAATATGCTACACACCTCGATATTAGCAATAGATTAACTAACTAAAACCATATTGTTATAAAATTATGTTTTGTGCCAAAATTTATCCTTAAATCTGCTATTTATCCCACCAAACTGGCTCATATATTGGAATAGTTCCAGGATAGTTCAAATTTGTCGTAATCTCCGTATTTGGATACAACATTCTTAAAGGCATCCTGCCCGCACCAATGATTGAAGCGGCAGATGTAACCAGAAATTCCGGATATCCGGTCCTTCGCCATTCCGTCCAAGCTTCAAATCCCTGAAATCCACACATCGCATAATACTTCTGTGTAATGATCGCCCGGATATTACCTGCAGGGGTTCCAGGAAGCTTTGCATCCGGCGAAGCAGCGATATAAGCTGCAGCAGCATCTGGAATACCCACGGCATCAAAACTGGCCTCAATACCAGTGTTAAACAGGCTCGTTAGATTTGCTGCCGATCCGCCCCAACCCCGGGCAACGGCTTCTGCCTGCAGGAAGTAACTCTCCGCAGCGGAGATCAATTTAACCGGACTTACTGCCGATGCAGGATCTACCGCATTTCCACCCACCAGGGCTGAAGGCGAGGAAACATCCTTGCCGCTATTCGCCCGATAACTGCCTTGCGGTATATATGCTACTGTATCCACCGCTGATGAAGGATCTGGAAAGACATCATAATAGCGCTGCAACCTTGGATCATTATTCCGCATAAACTGCCGAACCGCAGTTCCACTTGCCACCAGGTTCTGGGTTCTGCCTAAACCAACCATCTCATTGTAGAGCGGGTTCTCATTACCCCCTGTGGTGGAATATTCGATACTTGCATCTTGGTTCAGAAACGGCGCCCCGGAGTTAAATAATGCCGCAACACCGGCCTGTGCCTTTGGAGCATCCACCTGCGACAACCTCATGTAGGCCCTAAGCTTTAGCGTGTTCGCAAATGCCGTCCAAAGCACCACGTCTCCCTGAAAAAGCAGGTCCTGCTCACCAGGATCGGTTGCATTCGGTGTACCCAGGTCTGCAAGTCCAAGATCAATGTAACGGAAGATACTATCATAAACCACCGCCTGTGCATCGTACTTCGGACTTCCATACTGGCTTGCGTTCAAGGCCTCCGAAAGCGGTATGTCTCCATAGGCATCGGTAGTTAGTTGAACCGTATAGGCTTTAAGTATATAGGCCATGCCTCTGATTCGTTCATTATTTGGCGTGCTACTGTTAATGATGGTCTGTGCGTTCTGCAAAGCATTACGGTAGGTAATCAACCATGGCCGGTCGTATGCTGTATTGGTAACATTATACTGCTCTAATGATCGATACTGAGAGGAAGAAGGACTTTGGGTCCAGTATTGCGCCCAAACGTTGCCATTGATCTGGTAATTATTACCGACCAGTTGTCCTACAGCAGCTTGCACGGTTGGCAACAACAATACCGGCGTAGCAGTACTCGGATTATTTGGATTCTCGTTTACATCCAGGAATTTTTTACATCCACTGAAAGTCAGGAGCCCGATAATGAACAGGGCTAAAATTTCTTTAGGTATATATAGATATCTAGTTTTCATAGGAAGCTGAATTAAAATGAGACTCTTACGTTAAGTCCAAAATTGCGCACCGAAGGCAAAGCGGTATAATCGAAGCCCTGTGCATTTCCCGCACCTGCCGAGTTTACTTCAGGATCTGCGAATTGGTTTTGCTTTGGTGTCCAGATAAACAGGTTATTGCCGAACACGCCAACAGTCAACTCCCCGAAAGGACTCTTCTGCAGCTGTGCTTTGCTAAAGGTATAGGCTAACCCTAGTGAACGGAGTTTCACAAACGAGGCATCCACCATGTGTTGACCTGCAACCAGGTCAGAATAATAATCCTGCTTGTTATACCCAATATCGGTATTAACCACACTATTGCCATTCTCATCAAGATAAACCGAGTTTGGATAGATTACACCGATACGATCACCCCCCGTTTCTGCGGAAGTTCCGGTAAAGCCCATGATGTCTCGTGTCCTGGAGTAAAATACACCACCTTGTTTGGTATCAAAAAGGAAGTTCATCGAAAAGTTTTTGTAACGCACATTTCCGCCCAAGGACGCTTGATATTTAGGATTGTAACTGCCCAGATACTCCGCTGCTGAACTCGGCAATGGGATACCGGTTTCTGGATCTACAATCGTCCTGCCCTGATCATCGGTAGCATTGGTTACCGCGTAAAACATACCGTAGGGCATGCCTTTAGCAGCAACGATCGACATACCCGAGTAACCGCCCACGGTTACCTGTTCAATGCCGGGCAACAAGTCAACGACCTTACTCTTATTTCTGGTATAAGTAGCAAATAACTCTACGGACAGACCTGTACTTGTGCGCAGCGGTGTTCCTCTTAAACTGAGCTCGATACCTTTATTCTGTATCTCACCGGCATTAACCACACTAAAGCTGTATCCGGTAGAGTTCGGGATCGGGATACTCAGGATCTGGTTCTTGGAATTGTTAGCATAATAACTCACGTCTACTGACAAGCGGTTCTTTAAGAACCCCAATTCTGCACCGACTTCAAAGGATGTTGTTTTTTCAGGTTTAAGGTTTGGATTTCCGATCGTGGTGCTGGACATCAATCCGGCCACGTTTCCAAAGGGAAAAGTTGTGCTGCCGAAGCCACCAAGGATTTCCGCCCTTGAAAACGTAGTCATGAGTTGATATGGCTCCGGATCGTTACCTACCTGCGCATAGCTGGACCTGATCTTTCCGTAATCTAAGAAGTTGGCGATTGAACTTTCTTTTAAAAGTTCAGAGAATAGGAAGGATCCGCTTACACTTGGATAAAAGAACGAGTTGTTGGCATCTGGCAAGGTAGAAGACCAATCATTACGTGCGGTGGCCTCAAAAAATAACATGTTTTTGTAAGCCAAGTTTAAATCTGCATAAAGGCCTATTAAACGTCTGGTAGTAAGATTATCTACCTGAACATTGACCGGGCCATTACTATTTGCCAGGTTGTAGTAGCCAGGAACCACCAACCCGCCGCTGGCATTTGTGGAAGTCAGGTTACGGTTGGTGTTGCGGATACGAATGTTATTACCCACCATCAATGAGCCTTCCAGATCATCACTAAACTTGTGACTTCCGGTGATCATCAAATCATGAATAACTTCGTTAACATTCATTAGGTCAATTTCATAGGCACCATTACTGTTTTGTAAGTTACCGGCATTGTAATTCCCCGCTTCATCTGCCGGGAAAAAGTTGTACTTAGGGGTGATGGATCGCCTCCGGTCACTGTAAGTGTCTACCCCTAGACGTTCTTTAATGTCCAGCCAGCCGTTCGGCTTATAGCCGATATTGAAATTACCGGTTAAACGGTTTACATCATTGAAGTTGTCGTAGTTCTCCAGGATCCAGTACGGGTTCATGTTGTAAGCACCATAGAACCCATATAGGTCATCATGCTTAATGCCATCAGCGGTTGTAATGCCATAACCATAATACTTATTGTTCAGATCCTTCATGTCACTCAATGGGATGTCCCTTGGTGTCTGCAACACGTTGTTATATACCGAGCCACCACCTTGTCCGCCACCAACCTGATTGCTGTTGATCTTGAAATAGTTGAAGGAAATACCCGCATAGAACTTATTGTTAAACTCTGTGTTACCATTAAAACGTACACTGTAGCGGTTATAAACGTCTTTGTTGCCAGGAAATATGCCATCTGAGTTCACCGCATTCAAGCCCAGATAAAAGCTTGTTTTTTCACTGCCACCAGAGAAGCTTAAGTTATTATCTGTAGAGAAACCTGTGTTGAAGAAATCCTTGATGTTGTTTTCTACGGCTGAATATGGTTTCATCTGCCTTACCCCATCAATCATCTGACCCCACTCCTGCATCTCACCGGTAAATGGCGCACCCCAGCTCCAGTTCTCTTTAGGATCATTGATATAGGTCGCAGTTTTACCATCAGGTAAGATCTCGTCGTAATAGCCTTGTCCGTATTGATTCTGGAAATCCGGCATCTTCAAGATCGAGGATGCAGAATTTGAGGTACTGAAAGTAATTTCGGTCTTTTGGGCACCTTTGGTACCGCTTTTCGTGGTGATGATCAACGCACCGTTTGATGCTCTTGATCCATAAAGTGCAGCCGCAGCAGGACCTTTCAAAACGGTCACAGAGGCGATATCATCCGGGTTGATGTCATTACCGCGGTTACCGAAGTCTACACTGGCTAAGCTCGAAGGACCTCCAATCACACTGGAGTTGTCGATTGGGATACCATCAATTACAATGAGTGCCTGGTTGTTTCCAGAGATGGAAGATCCACCCCTTAGTACTACACGGGAAGAGGCTCCAGGCGTATTCGAAGTCGTAGTGATGTTCACACCGGCTACACGACCATTGATGGAGTTAATAACACTGGGCTGTTGTCCCTGGTTCAATTCTTCCGTGTTGATCACCGGCGCAGAGTAGCCCAGGGATCTTCGTTCCCGCCTGATGGCATTCGCAGTAACGACCACTTCGCCAAGCGACTGTGCACTGCTGGTAAGTTGCACATTTACTACATTGGAGGCACCTAAGGTTACTGGCTGTGTATTGTATCCGATGGAACTAAAATCCAGGCCGGTGGCTCCAGCAGGAACTGTAATAGAGTATTTACCATCACCTGCGGTTTGTGTTCCGCCTTGTGCGCCTCTGATTCTGATGCTCACCCCTGGAATCGGTGATCCATCCTCGCTATCCGTCACCGTTCCAGTGATTGTTCTTCCTTGCGCGGCAGCACCGACCGCAAATGCAAAGATCAGGAACAAACTAAGTATTAATTTTTTCATAGGGATGTATTTAGGTTGTATGATCAATTGGAAATTCGTCAAAAAACAATCCACAACAGCCCAACCAACACACGTGTAAATACCTGTTTTTCAATATGTTGATGTAATTAAAAAACAGATAACAACAAGAAACTCCTCTTTTGCGAGATCAAAAAGTTGAGCCTAATAGTTAGAAATTTTAAGTATAGTTCTATGGTGTTTTCTGGCGTTTGAGTTGGTGTTTGGTTTTATCGACAGAATTAGGTTAATAATCCAAACCTTTGAATAGATTATTATATATAATTTTACTGCGCAAGTCCTAAGTTTATGAGCAATATCGATTCTATATATACCCGTTTTCTTCAAAACCCTCTTATCTGCACAGATACTAGGGCAATAGAACCTGGATGCCTCTTTTTTGCTTTAAAAGGAGATAAGTTCGATGCAAATACCTTTGCTGCAAGCGCACTGGAGGCTGGTGCCGCTTATGCCATCATTGACAATCCAGAATATGCCACTAGCGACCGCTGCATTCTGGTAGACGACGTCCTTACCACCTTACAGGAACTGGCACGGTATCACCGCAGCCAACTTACCATTCCTGTTATCGGATTAACCGGCAGCAATGGCAAAACCACAACAAAAGAGCTGATCAACGCGGTACTTAGTACTAAATTCAAAACACTTGCAACCAAAGGCAACCTGAACAACCACATCGGGGTACCATTAACCGTACTCGCTATCGGCACTGATGTAGAAATTGCCATTGTCGAGATGGGTGCGAACCATAAAAAAGAAATTGAATTTCTATGCAGCATCGCTCAGCCTACGCATGGCTTGATCACAAACATTGGCCATGCACATCTTGAGGGTTTTGGCGGCTTTGAAGGGGTAAAAATTGGTAAATCAGAGCTCTACAAGTGGCTTGCCGCCGCTCAAGGCTATACCTTTATATATAAGGATAACGCAATACTCCTGGAACTGGTTCAGCAAACAGGACTTAATGAAGTCGTTTTCTACGGTACGGACCCTATGAACCGCGTTTCAGGTAATCTGGAGCAATCCGATCCGTACTTGCAGATTTCCTGGAGCACGGCGGGAAAGCAATATCACACCAAAACAAACCTCACAGGTACCTATAACTTCGAGAATATTCTTGGTGCAATCTGCATCGGCGATTTCTTCGGTGTCTCTGCAGTTGAAATTAATCAGGGACTGATGACCTATCAACCCAACAACAACCGCTCACAGCTTACCAAAACAGCAAGCAACCAGGTGATATGCGACTTCTATAATGCCAATCCAAGCAGTATGGAGGCGGCTTTAAGAAACCTGAAAGCACTAACAGCTGACAAAAAGGTTGCTATAATTGCAGATATGTTTGAGATGGGTGAAGCTTCTGCTGAACAACATCGGAAAGTTGCAGAACTTGCCGAAAGCCTGAACCTCGATGAGCTGATCTTGATCGGAAAAGATTTCTACGCGAATAAAGAAGGTTTAAAAGGCACTTTTTTTGAAAATACTATGGCTGCAAAAAATCATTTGGAGCAGCATCCGGTTAAAGACAGCCTGGTGTTACTTAAAGGTTCCAGGGGAATGGCTTTAGAGCAACTATTACCTTTATTATAGGCTAAAGCTGCTCAATTTCTTCAGTAGACAGGTCGGTGAATTTAGCAATTTGGTCGATCGGGAAACCTTCTTTCTTCATCTTCAAGGCGATGTCCAAAGCTTTTTTGTGCTCACCCTCTGCAAGTCCCTCTGCCATTCCCAGTTCTTTCGCCGTAGACACAGCGTACTCCATCACACTCTCATTATCCCACTTGTATTTCAGACTTTGATCATACATCGTTTTTTCCTCCTTCGTCAGATTTGAATATTCAGCGATCTCGAACAGTTTTTCAAAAATGGGCTTCCGAAAGTAAACCGGAATCTTATGCATTTTACTCATATTCTTGAGTACATAAAACCACTTCTCCAGATCCGTTTCTAAACTGTCTTCTGTTTTATCAAATTTACTTAATTCAATATAAGTATATCCAAGTTTGTTATAAAATACTTTACCGGTATCCCTGTTACACAGGCAAATATCATGCAAGTACTGCAAGCTCGGTACATCCTCTAAGCGGAAGTTCTCCAGCAGCGCAATTAAGTAAACCTCTGAGATGTTATAGCCCCAGGCCGCACGGTCTCCTTTTGGTGCCTGCTCACTAATGAGCCTTGAGGTATAGAATAACGCCCGCTCCTTGAAGCGCGTCTGCCTTGCTCTTTGTACTTCAATCAATATCTGTTCGCCGTTTTCGCCGGTACAAAGCAGATCAAAGATTGCTGAACCCTCATGTTTTAGATCACCTGGATGCTCATTTTTATTAAAAACAAGATCAACAATGTGCTTTCGTCCTCTAAATACTGCATTGAGAAAAGCGAGTAACAAGTCCTTATTAGGTTCCGTACCAAAGATCTTCTTAAATGCAAAATCAACTAAGGGGTCGATGTACTTGCCTACTTTGGGCACAAGAGGTTTGCTCATACTTAAAGATAAGCATTCATCAAACCGAAAACAACTGAAAGGAAATTGTTTTAACTTTTAGTATGAAACTGTAATGCCAGCATCACTGACTTCCTTAAGCGGATTGTCGCGCATATTCTGCTCAATCTCCAACTCGTACTTTCCATTCGCAGGGAAATGGTAATTGGTTAACATGTTCAGCTTGTAAGTAAACAAGTTTCCTGAACCCGAACCCAGCCACTGCCCATCCTTTTCTGCAAGCTTATATTCAAACCTGCGGGTCATTTTCTGCTGTCCCGGCGCCTTGATATGCAGCAACACAAAGATGTTGGAGTAGCGGTAATCTGCGGTATGGCGGAGCTTGAAATACACCGTATAGGGCTTAGTATGATCTGTGATCTCTATGCTTGCTTTGACCTTATTCACGTAACTCCAGTTGCGTTTAGGCATGGACACGTTAAGATCTGCCAGGTTATTTGTATCGCAACCAATGGCTGCGATACAAATAATGGCTATCAATAGAAAATACTTAATCTTATTCATCTTTAGGCTTATCCTGGGCCGGCTTCCTTCTTCGGTTATTCCTGTTTCTGTTGTTCCGGTTGCCTGCAGGTTTTGCTCCAGGCTGCCCTTCAGCAGCTGCAGCGCCCGGTAAGATCACCAGACCAGGCTCTGCCAAAGGCATATCAACCGTGTTCTTTTTCGGATCTGGACGTCTTTGTTCCGGCCGTTTACCCTCAGGTCTTTTCCCGTCCTGCGGTCTGCCTTCACGACGCTTATTTTCAGCTTTAGGAGCATCAGTACGTGCTTGATCAGGCTTTTTCTGCGCATCATTTGCATGACGCTGCTGAACCGCACGTGGAGGACGTTCCTGTTTCTTATTATTGTTATTACGCTGATTCTTATTCCTTGACCGGTCATCCAGGCGGGTTAAACTATCCTGCCCAACAACATTCTCGTAATCCAGCACCTTTTCAACTGGTTTTGAACTCGCCAGTTCAAAGGCTTCCTCTTTAAGGTTAACCGGTTTCTGACCCTTTTTATTCATGGCCATGATCTCTTTCACGCGATCTACCTTCAATGGTATCCAGTCTTCCGCATTTGGATAGCTGAACCACATGATCTTCTTGAAAATATCGGTCTTTTGGTGACGGGCAACGCCAATCTCCGTTTGCAGACTGTCTATACGATCCGGAATATCCTTCAGGGCATCCAAATAGGTATCAAGCTCATAGTTCAGGCAACACTTCAGCTTACCACATTGCCCGGCCAGCTTTAAAGTATTTAAAGACAGGTTTTGATACCTTGCCGCAGCGGTAGATACGGTTTTGAAATTCGTTAGCCAGGTAGAGCAGCAAAGCTCACGGCCACAAGAGCCGATACCGCCTAATCTTCCAGCTTCCTGACGCATACCGATCTGACGCATTTCGATGCGGATCCTGAACGTCTCCGCCATCTTTTTAATCAGTTCACGGAAATCTACCCGTCCTTCTGCAGTATAGAAGAAAGTCGCTTTGGTCTTGTCGCCCTGATAATCTACGTCACTGATCTTCATCGATAAACGCAGATCCAGCGCAAGTGTGCGGGCCTTGTGCATGGTTTCCCATTCTAAGCCTTTGGCAATTTTCCATTTTTCAACGTCTGCTTCTGTAGCCTTACGGTACACTTTTCGCGTTACCTGATCCATGTTGGTCTTACGGCGTTTCATCTGCATTCGTACCAGCTCACCGGTCAAAGACACGTGACCGATATCGTAACCGCCAGTAGGGCCTTCAACAGCCACCAGCTCACCAATTTCCAGATATATGTTCTCGCTGTTTAGAAAAAATTCTTTCCTTGCACCTTTAAATTTGACTTCGATTACTTGAAACGGTATATAATTGGAGGGCATGTCCAGGTTGGACAGCCAATCGTAAACTTCTAATTTCTGACAACCTCCAGTAAGGCAGGAGCCATTACTTTTGCAGCCAGAGGGGGCGCAACCGCCACCTGTAGAACAACTTCCACATCCCATAGTTAATTATATATATATTGAGTCCCTTTCGGGAACGATTTAAATTTTATTGTTTTTACCAACTGCAAAGATACATCTAAAAAGAGTATTTTCGGGTTGGCATTCCGCTCGATGTGGTAGTGCGCCAGCTCCAACTCCGAAATAATGGCATCTGCCATGTTCAGATCGAGCACGTGGGTACTTAGCTTTCGAGCCGTATCCAGGGTACGTGGCGGCAATTTTACCAAGGCGTCCGCACCACTCAGCAGCAGGCTGCATTCCCTCAAAAAACTGATGCCATAGCGTAGAAAATTCTTTTGATTCTCCCGCCCCCAGGACGCAGCTTTATCTACAAAACCCATCATTCCAGGTACATCACCTTTGAAACCCATACGTAACCAATCTGCAAACAGCTCAGCATTGTTGTTGGCCGCATTTTCGACCAGCAAACGCGCTTCAATGAGGTTTCCGTCTGCCAAAAAGCTGTATTCTGCAGCCTGCTCGGCTGGCAGTTGATGCTTTTCCATCAGGTATTCCTGGATATCTTCATCTGAAAGTTTAGGCACCTTGGTGATCTGTGTTCTGGATAAAAGCGTAGAAAGGATCTGGTCCTGATGGTTGGCCACCAGAATAAACAAGGTATTTTCAGGTGGTTCCTCAATGATCTTCAACAGTGCATTTGCACCCCGGTCCAGATACTCCGGAAGCCACATAATCAGTACCTTAGTGTCACCTTCAAAAGCTTTATAACTTAATTTTTTGATGATATCGTGACACTCTGCAATGTTGATGTTCGCTTGCTTATTCTCCGCATTTAACCGGGCCCGCCAGCTATTCATATCCACGTAAGGGTCCTGAAGCAACATTGTCCGCCATTCTTCAAGTACATCTACCGCCACCCGCACATCTTTAGATGCGAAAAACGGGTAGGAGAAATGCAGATCGGGATGAATGTAGCGTTCATATTTCCTGCAGGAAGAACAAGTACCGCAACTATCTGTCGCTGTTTTGCTTAAGCAGTTAATGTATTGCGCATAGGCAATTGCCAATCCCAGCGCACCACTGCCATCACAGCTTAGAAAAAGCTGCGCATGACTGATCCGGTTCTCCTTTACGGTTTGAATCAAATGTTGCTTAACGGCTTGCTGACCTATGATATCTTTAAACTGCATTTTCTGCAAAATAGTGAATTTTTCAGGAACCTGTAGCATGCAGTTCGACCGGATTGGATCAGGTCGCGATCTTTTGTAAATTAAGCCTATAATAGAAAGAGATCTCCAAGGCGCTTGAAGCGCGGTTGAAACGTGTTTGCTACGTCTCCACACGTAGCAAACACGAAGCAACTACCTTGCAACGACGAAGCAAGTACGTTGCAAGGATTGATTTGGCATTAAAAAAGCTTCGTTATGCTGATCATCATATTTCTTGGCGTTCCCGGGAAGATCCTGGTATAATTATACCCGGCAATCCAATGCTTCTTATCCAGAATATTATTCATGTTCATGCCAAACCGAAGTTTATTCATCGTGTAATATGCTGCCAGGTCAACGGTGGTGTACGAAGGCAACTGCAGGGTAAATAGCTCTGTATTCCGTGCTGCGCTGTAGTTCATTCCGCCTCCAAAGCCCAGTCTGGACAGCTTGCCCTGGATAATGCTGTACTTCAGCCAAACGTTCGCTAAATGCTTGGGTGCATTTGCTTTCTGAAGGCCGACTTCTGCAGGTATTCCTCTGGTAATTACTGCTTCATTGTAGGCATAGTTTGCGTTTATAGACAGATTGCTCAAAATATTTCCAATAGCCTCAAGTTCAAAACCCCGCGACTGTTCAGCGCCACGTTGTCGTAGTAAATCAGGGTTTACCGGATCATTAGCGGTTACGAGCACATTGTTCTGACGTATCTGGTAAAAGGAAAGGTTTAGCGCGAGTTTATCGTTGAAGAAGCCGCCTTTAGCACCAGCTTCGATCATATTGCTTGTAGAAGGATCAAATGGACCGCCATTGTTTGGGTTCGTGAAAGTAGAGGGACTTTGAGGCTGATATCCGGCCGTGTAGGTGCCATATAGGTTTATGGTTGAGGTAAGACTGTAAATCAGTCCAACCCTAGGAATCAGGGCTTGTTGGGTTACCTTTGACTCGCTCTGCAGATTGTGATTTGTAAAATCCGTATAAAACTCCTGTCTGAGGCCAAGCAGTACCTGCCACTTTTTAAAAGCAATCTGATCCTGCAGGTAGAAGGCATTGATCGTGTACTTGCTTGGTGCAAAGACCGTAGGACTAAATAGGTACTTGTCGGTGTTGCGGATCGGATACTGTACATTGTTCAAATCGAAGTGCGCTACGTTTGGCACCGGATCGCCAGCTTCATCAAGCAGGTAAGCCTGACTGTTTGCTGGATCAAAACTGGAGATTACACCATCATTGTTGGCATTCCGGTAACCTCTGGCAACATTCTGACTGCTGCCTTCAGGCCTGATTTGCTGAATATGGTCGTAGCCAAGCAAAAGGGTATGCTTGAAAATTCCATGGGAAACCTTCTGCCTGAAAAATCCATTGATATTATCAGACGAGATCTTCTGGAGTCTGTCAAACACCTGCATGGCCACCTTCGAAGGCACTTCCTGACCCTGCCCATCCACAGCAAAAACATTCGAGGTTCGATGTTCCAACAGCTTTTCATCCCAACCAAACTTCATATAGGAAAGGTTTAAAGACAGGTTTTCAGAGAAGTCGTGAGTTAGACCAGCATTCAACTGGAGATTTCGAACTTTATAGAAGTCATTGGGTGCAGCAATGGCCAGCGAGATCGGCGTAGCAAAGATGTCGCCAGCTGCACTGGCACCAAAAACCGGTTGTCCGCGGTCAATTTTACTGTTATTCTGACTGAATACCAGATCCACATTGATGGAGGTCTTTTCAGAGGGTATAAAGCTGAAAGAGGGGGCCAACATGACGTTTTCACTGAACTGCAGGCTACGAAAACTCTCCGCATTGCTGTACGCGGCATTCACCCGGAAAAGAATGGTACTGTCATTCACAAGTGGCCCGGTAACATCTGCTGCCGCGCGGATGGTGTTGAAGCTGCCTCCCGAAAAAGTCAAGCTGCTGCGCTTCTCAGCAAGCGGTTTTTTGGTTACAAAGTTTATGGTTCCACCAGGCACTGCGTTACCGAATAATGCAGATGCTGGCCCTTTTATTACTTCCACCCGCTCCAGATTGGCTGTAACCGGCTGGTCAAAATAACCAAATGCAGCACGTAGTCCGTTGATTAACCTGGGTTGATTCTCCCCGCTGCGGAAGCCACGGATCACAAGGTCATTGTAGTTTGAATACCGATTTACACCACTCATCATTTTGGTAACCTCCCAGGCTTTTTCCATTTGCCTGTCGGCAATAAGCTCCTTTGTCACAATACTTACCGCCTGTGGAACATCTTTCAGGTAGGTCGCTGTTTTTGTAGCTCCAAAGGTGTAGTCGCTTTTGTAAGAACTACCTTTTCGCCCGAGAATTTCAACCTGTTGCAGCCCAAGTTCGTCGGCACTGAGCATAAAGCCCAGTTCACTGACTTTCCCAGCTTCAATGGTAATCGTTTGTTGCAGGCGCTTGTAGCCAATCCCGGAAAGCCAGATAACATACTTACCTGGCTTCAATTGAGGGATGTTAAAATGCCCTGCGGCATTGCTGCTGATGCCCTCGTTGCTGTTTTCAAGCCTAATGTTGATGTCAGGCAAGGCTTTACCTTGAACATCTGTTACCCGGCCATTCAAGGAACCATTAAACGATTGCGCACGAGCCGTTATCATGCTCAAGAGCAACAACACGGATAAAAGAGCCTGTTGAACAAGCCGGCTAAATTGAAAATAGTGCATGCTTGTTCGCTAAAATTTTATTTTTGGTAGATGTCCGATGCTGAACAAGTTTTCGCCTGCTGAAATTGGCGGTGTCGCATTCATGTACAGAATAATTCCGTCAACAGGTGAGATGATGTCCTGCAGATGATTTCCAAACAGATCTGTTATCTGTCCAATCTTGCTACCCTTTGCAATCCTTTCTCCCGCTTTATGAGCACTCCGAAAGAACCCGGTAAACTTGCTGTCTATACTTGTTCGCTTTTCGATATACTGGGCTTTCACCGGACTGGCAGGTGCTCCATTTACAATCTTCAGTGACTTGGACACATTATCGAGCGCTTTTAGTATTAAAGCTATGAACTGTGGCTCAGCCATACCATAACGGCCACATTCGATGTCTACTGCCGGAATATTGCGCTTAATGGCTTCCCTGGAGCAGTAAATGGAGGCTTCTTTCAAGGATCGTTCATTGCCAAACTTCACGATGGTTTCAAATCCCAGCGCCAGCGCCAGTTGCCGCCCTTTCTCAGATAATTCAGGTGTATCAAAATAGTTGTAATAGCCGGAATAGGGCATCAGATCGTTCTGCGCATCACCTGCATGTACGTCGATCATATAGTCGGCCTTTGCAATAATCTGATTGGAAATAATCCAGGCCAGGCGCTCCGTAATGGTACCATCTTGCTTCCCCGGAAACACCCGGTTCAGGTTCTTTCCATCCTGTGGATTGATTGCGATACTTCTCTTCAGGAAAGATGGCAGGTTTGCATGATGAACAATAATGATCGTTCCAGCCATTTGTGCAGGTTGTAGCTTTCGTGCAAAAGCTTGCGCAGCAAGAATCGGTGGGTACTCATATCCATGGACACCGGCGGTGATCAACAGCACAGGGCCCGGCTTTGCACCATGAAGTACCGTCATGGGTATGGTGGTGCTGTCCTGCCCCGTACTAACGGGAATAGAAAAGGATGACTTTTGTCCAGCCGCTATTTCTTTCCCAACGATAAAAAAGGGCTTCACCTGTGCAGACAAGCGATGTGTGATCATCAAGATCATCATCGGAAGCAGGTATAAAAATCTATTCAGCATATCATTTAAGTTCTTGAGTATTTAATTTGAAGATGATCAGCGTTGACACTAAGGCTACTGCATTTGCTATGAATAAAACCAGCAGCCCAGCATTGGCTTTTGCGTAATCTGGTACAGCTTGGAAGGTATACTGAGGTTCTTTTGAGAAATCAGCGTGTTGGAAGGCACGGTCTTGATACAAGTATGGGTAATAAAAACCCTTCAGTTCTTCATGGTATGCTTTTGTGCCGGCAATAAAATCCAGGTGTTGCTGCAGGTCAGTCCCGGCGATGGCGTTAAGCATTTCCTGCAGTTTTGCGGGCGGACTAACCGCGCTCAGTGTAGAGGTAAGGGCCTGACGATCCAGCATCTTTTGCCGATATGCCTGATATAAATTCTCTACGGAGCGGTCTCCAAGCTCCTGAAAAGCGTAGTACCACTTCCATCTGAAGTCACCTTCTACGGAGCCTGTGTTTTTATATTGGGGGTAATATTGGAAAAACCGTTGCATGGTTTCTGTTTTCGGCTTATCCCATCCACCATGAACGGCTTCCCGCTGTATCATAGTAAGTTCCAGTCCTTCCTGTACTGGCTTAGAGATATCTGTAGCCGCATTAATGAGCACTGGAGCAATAACGGCGAGCAGCAGCCACACACCTAAAAGGCTGATCGCATTGAAGGCTGAGCTACGTTGCATTGCTGCGATGGCACAAGACACGCCAAGCCAGAAAAGTGCATACAACAGCACACCTGAAATCCAATAGAAGGCCCGAAGGTCGACCTGAGCACCTGTCGACCATAAAGCACTGAAAGAGAGGATTAAAACCATTGTGGCAATGATCATAAACCGAAACAGGAGTTTGGCAATGAATAAGGTAGATAACCTGAGCGGCTGTGCCAAAAGAAGACGCAAGGTACCTTGTTCCTTTTCCGCAGATAACAGGTTGAAGCTGATCGCAATAATAAACAGCGGCAGGAGGAATACCATCACAAAAGACAGGTCGAAGCTTCCTGTTGCAAGTTTTAATGGATTGGTATTTTCAGAATTATATAATTGGTTTTGCACGGCCAACAACCGGATCTTGAGGTACGCAGGACTCACGTCGCGCTGACCGATTGCCAGAGCTGCCCAGTTATCGGGAACATTTTTAGCAAAGGCTGAGTGGTAATAGCCGATATCGCCAGCGTCAGCGCTGTCGGGGAACTTTTCAGCCATTTCAGCGATGTTGTTTTGATAGATCTGCTCCAGTCCGGTGAGTTTGTTTCGCTGTTTTTCAATTTCATGATGTCCGGAGAAGATTCCATAGAAGCCACATAACAGCATCAGGATGCAGAAAGCCACGAGGCTTCTTTCGGTGCGGAAATTCAGCCATTCAAAATGAAGTAGGATGCGTAATTGCTTCATATTAAGTTTTTCTTTTTATTCATGGTAATGATGATTAATGCGTAGACAAACGCTGTCCAAAAGATAAGCGCGGCAATAGAAACGGCGACATTGCTTAGTGCCTTTATGAATGCCGGCCCCCGGTAGTAAAAAGGTGGATAGCTGGCATAGACCTGATTGTCGAGCCTCGTTGCTTTATCTTTATAGGACACTTTGGTTGCCTGAAGATTATTCAGGTGTTGGGTAAGCTGATATCGATATTTTTCCGCAGCGTTTAAGAAGTCTACATAGTGGAAGAAATCTGTGCCGGCCATGGACATCGATATGTTCCGGATGGCGAGATATGGATTGATAAAACCACCCCAAACGGAAAGCCTGTTCTGATCTTCATAAATTGTTACCAGCTCATCAAAATGCTCCTGATAAATTTTACTACTACTTTCCTCTCCTAAGGCCATGACGAGCCCATCGACGTTCACAGGTAGTTGGCTCAAAGAGTCGACCTTGTATTTTTTCAGCAGTTCCTGTTTAAATTGTGCCAGGCGCTCGTCCATGGGGTCGTGTCCATCAATCCCGTTTTTGGATTCTTCGTGAACACTAGCATCCATTGCTGCTTTTGAAGGTTCTTCGTAAAGCGAGCTGCCGAGATTGCTAAGTGCTTTTGGCATCAACACGATACTAAAAATCCAAATGCCGAGTAAGGTAACCAGTGCGGTTCTGGAATGTTGATTAAATGCAGAAATCAAAATAGAACCAGCGATAAAAATGAAGAAATAAAGGAGGTAGCTGAACATGAAACCAAGCGTTCGAAGCACCAGTCCTCCATCTATGGTAAAGTCGTTCACACTGAGTACAAATAGAAAGACAAAAAAGAATGCCGGCAACACAATCATGCTGATGACCTGAATATACCCCAGCAGCTTTGCTTTTGCGATTGCTTTCATGCTGATACCCTGACTGAGCAATACTTTCAGTGTACCCTCCTCATGTTCTAAGGTAAAAGTGTTGAAGCATAGAAATATGATCAGCAAAGGGATGAGCCATTGCATAACAAAAGCTATGGTCATCTCGCCAAATCGGATCATGGCACCTGATTGCTGCACCTGGCTGAAGTTGGCGCTGTTTTGCTGATGGGCCTCCAGGTATACCATGGTTCCGGTATAGGAGTCGAGGCCAAAATCCAGAAAACTGAGTACTGACTTTGGCCGGAAAGCATATGAGCCATAATGTGCGACACGGTGTGGGTGCCTGTCAGGCTGATTCTTAAAGTTCTCTGTCGCCGTAGATTGCGCAAGCGCTCGTTCTGCAGCAAGCACCTTATAATTGATCATCCCGGTTACTGCCGCGGTAAGCAGCAGCAGCAGGATGATGCTGCCCAGAATAATGAAACGCTTGTCCCGGATAGCACTAATTCGTTCTTTTTGAGTGATGTTTCTGATCATTTTCTATCCTTTCATATAATCGAGGTACAACTGCTCCAATTCACCAGCATTTAACTTCTCAGCACTGAGCTGATCGATGAGCGAGCCAGCCTTCATGATGCCGATACGTTGACTTACTTCACGGGCGCGGAAGATGTCGTGTGTAGCCATAAAGATGGTGGTCCCTGCCTTACTCAGGCGAAGCAGGAGTTCTGAAAATTCGTTGCTTGCCTTGGGATCTAATCCTGATGTTGGCTCATCCAGGAGCAGCACCTTAGCGTTTTTCGCAACGGCAGCAGCAATACCAACTTTCTGCCGCATGCCTTTAGAATAGCTACCCACACGTTTATTGATGGCATCGGGTTGCAGTCCTGCATCGATAAGAAACTGGTCCAGCGCTGGCAAGCCATATTCATAGCCTGCAAGGGCGCTTAGTAAAGACAAATTTTCACGTCCGGTAAGATTCTGGTACAGCATTACTTGTTCGGGTATGTAGGCCAGATGTTCTTTAATTCCTACAGGATCCTCAGCTGCATTGACGCCATTGATCCGGGCGCTACCTGCTGAGGGTTTGATAAAGCCAAGAAACAGATTGATGGTGGTAGATTTTCCGGCGCCATTAGGCCCCAGCAGGCTGAATATCTCGCCTTTTGACAATTGGAGGTTAAGTGCGCTCAAGGCTTTTTTCTCTCCATAATTCTTGGAGAGGCCTTCGGCTTCTAAAATAAACTGCATAAAAATATATTAAAAATGGACCTGAGATACGCTTGCGTACAGGAAATGAATATATAGCAGCTGGCAACTACCGGATGTAGAAGAACAGCAGCTCTAAATAGGAAAGCTTAGGAAATTGGTGGGCCCTTGTTTGTCCAGGTGTTAACGGCTGTATCAAACAGTTTGTGCCCAGATGCAGCTATAACTGCTACTGAAGGTCCTGTAATCGCAAAATCGAACGTAGCGATTTCAAGTGGAGAGAAAGCAATCTGCTGACTTGATAGATCTTTACAGAACTTACATTTCTGCACGGAATCAGCGAGGGTTATTTCTGAAGATTGCTTTTTCAAATCTGCATGACTAAGCACATGATGGTCTTCCACATGGTTGTGAATGACCTCAGTGACCTGGATTGTTGAGAATACAAACAATAACAGGTAAGCAACGAATACAGAAAGTATGTTCCTTAGTTTGTGCATGCTGGTCTGCAAAGTTGGGCTATTATGTAAGATTTGCAAGCATCTTTTGTGTAAAGTTTAGGTTTGCACTCCTTTGTAAAGCCTTCTTTACATGTTTTACAAGGTCCAATGCCCTAAAATACGCCCAAAAATTAATTCCTTACCTTTGCCTTTCAAACACAGCTGCTTATTGCTTATATAAAAATCCTATGCCCAGAATACTAGCCTTTGATTATGGCACCAAAAGAATTGGCATTGCCGTTACTGATCCGCTTCAAATCATCGCTACCGGGCTGGACACTATTCATCCAAAAGACATTATCGCTTACCTCAGTAAATACCTGTTAACGGAGCAGGTAGAGGCTTTTGTGCTTGGCGATCCCAAGCAGATGGACAACACACCATCAGACAGTGCGCAGCATGTAGTGGGTTTTTCCAGAATCCTGAAAAAGCAATTCCCGCATATACCGCAGTTCTGGGTAGACGAGCGTTTTACCTCTAAAATGGCACAGCAAGCCATTATGCAAAGTGGCTTTAAAAAGAGCGACAGGCAGAATAAAGAACGGGTGGATACCATCTCGGCGACCTTGATATTACAATATTTCATGGAAAGTCGCCGTTAATTCAAATACCAGCAAACACATGATCAACGAAGACCTGCAAAATTTACTACTACAATACTGCGAGCCGGAAAGCGAATTGCTGCAACGGATAAACCGCGAAACCAACCTGAAGGTGCTGATGCCACGGATGCTTTCGGGCCACTATCAGGGTCGTGTATTGAGTATGCTGAGCAAGCTGGTAAACCCCAGACGTATCCTTGAGGTAGGCACTTTTACGGGCTATGCTACGCTTTGTCTGGCAGAAGGACTGCAGCCGGAGGGTAAGTTGTTTACGCTGGATATCAATGTAGAATTGGAAGATATGGTTCGCCGGAACTTCGCGGATTCGGCATATGAGAAGCAGATTGTGTACCTTCTTGGTGATGCGATGCAAAACATTCCGCAACTGGACGAAGTTTTTGATCTGGTATTTATCGATGCGGATAAAAAGAATAACGGCGCCTATTATGATCTGGTGATTGATAAAGTGCGTCCGGGTGGACTTATCATTGTTGACAATGTGTTATGGAGCGGCAAAGTTCTTAGCAATCAACAAGATAAAGATACCAGAAATATTATTACATTTAATGATAAGATTGCTAAAGACCCGCAGGTAGAGAAGTTGATATTACCTGTACGCGATGGTTTATTTGTCATCAGAAAAAAATAACTATGGTTAAAAAATTCCTGTTCGTACTGCTAAGTGTAGGATTGTTACACTTTGGGGCTTCTGCACAGACGACTCGCAATTACATTGAAGAAAACCTTCCATTGGCGCAGCAACTGATGCGCGAGAACAACATTCCAGCCAGCATTATCCTGGGCATTGCCATACATGAATCCGCAGCTGGGACCAGCAAAATTGCCCGCTACCTGAACAACCATTTCGGCGTTAAAGGCCAAAATAACAGCAAAAAGATTCGCTCCTCCTATAAAGGCTACTCCAGCGTTGAAGATTCCTACCATCATTTCATAGACTTTTTGCAAAGTCGTACAGCATTCAGTAATTTGTTCGCCAAATACGGCGGCAGCGACTATGCAAGTTGGGCAAAAGGGATACAAAAGGGCGGCTACGCACATAGCAAGGTTTGGTCTGCGCAAGTGATTGCTTTGATTAAAAAGTATGAACTGTTTAAGTACGACAATGACCCTGAGGCCAGCATGCGCATGCTGGGTCCCGTTGCACCATTAACCAAGAAACTAAAACCCGCGCCGGTAAGAAAAGTGAAATTGATCAATGAAAAATAGAATTCTACTATTATTGCTGGCCGTAGCATTCTTTTCGGCTTGTAAAACTGCCAAATACAGCCGCAACAACCGCCAGATTGAACGTAATGCTACAAAGGGCAAGGGGGAAATTCCTTCGTATACTACATTAAGCTATATCGATAAGTTCAAAGACGTAGCCATTGAAGAGATGAATGCCTATGGTATTCCTGCAAGTATCACGCTTGCACAAGGGATACTTGAATCTGGAAGCGGCAACAGTACCCTGGCTAAATTCGCAAATAACCATTTCGGCGTTAAAGTAACTTCAGACTGGAAAGGTAAAGGATACTACAAGGATGATGATAAAAGGAATGACTGTTTCCGTGTGTATAATGATGCCCGAGAGTCTTATAAAGATCATTCTGAATTCTTAAAGCGCAAGCGCTACAGTGCTTTGTTTGAGCTGGATAAAAACGATTACAAGAACTGGGCATACGGCCTGAAACAGGCTGGTTATGCCACCAATCCGAAATATCCGGACTTGCTCATTAACCTGATTGAGAAATACAGGCTGTATGAGTACGACCAACCGGAGACGGAAGCGCAGAAGTTGAGACGTGAGGATCGCGTGTTTACGGAGATCAATGCGAACATTCCACAGGAAAAGAAGAAGTTTACGCCAGTTAGCGTGCCACCTTCACAAAAGGTGATTACCGAATCGCAGGTGATCGAGAAAGTTGCTCCGGCAGCGGTGGCATCAGCAACACCGACCGTACCCGCAGCCCTGAATACCTCTACAACAGTGATCGATGGCAAATATTACATGGTAACCAAAGGAGATACGTTGTACAACATCTCTAAGCGTTTTAACCTGACGGTAGAAGAGCTTCAATCGATGAATACCTTGCTTGATGAGGGCATTAAAATCGGGCAAAAGCTGCAGGTCGTTAAATAATGTTAAACTGCCGCAGGCATCTGGCGGATCATGTAATTTTGCATTAATGAAGTTTTACTGTTCCCTGCTCCTGCTGCTGTTGTGCTCCGGATTATACGCCCAGAAGAAACCTGTACAGGGCTTTGTGATTGATAAAGACAGTAAACAGCGGCTTGCCAAAGTTTACATCTATAACTCGAGAACAGACCAGGGGCTATACAACAATACCAAAGGAGAGTTTTCTACGCAAGCGATGCTTGGCGACACCTTGTTCGCTGCGTTGCAGGGCTATGCCGTGGATACATTGATCTACAATGGGCAGAATTCGGTCTTCTTCCAGTTGCACCCGCTGTTTATCCGTCTTAAGGAGGTTGCCATTGTAGGCAGTAAACCAATAACACCCGAAGAGCAGTATAAAAAAACACAGCAGGAATACAAATATGCAACCTCCCGTGGAAGTTCCAAAGACCTACTGAACCTGGGTTCCAGAGGTGTAGGCTTAGGCATCGATGCCATCTACAACCTGTTAAGCAAAAAAGGCAAAAATGCCAGACACCTGCAGGAAATTCTGGAGAGGGATTATAAGGAACAGCTCATCGACTTCAAGTTTAAACCCGAGTATGTACAGCAGGTCCTGGGGATTAAGGAACCTGAACTCACGGATTTCATGCAGCAGTACCGACCGAGCTACACCTTTGTGCTAAGCGCATCGGAGTATGCTTTTATCGTTTACCTTCGGAACAGTTATGCCGCTTACAAACGGAATCCCAAGGCCTTGAGGTTACAAACTTTACCCAATGTGAAGATAGACCAGCTTTAAAAAATTGGCTTTAAACTTTTTTAAAGCGACATTTTTGGTTTTCTTTGTAGTAATGAAGGGCTTGTATATTGGTTTAATCTTCTTACTTACGTTGGCCTACGGGTTAAAGGCACAGGAAATCGATACCGTTCCAATTAACACCAATGATTTAAATCTTCGTCTGAAACGCAGTCCGCTGCCGTCCAGGGTGGGTAACATTGAATACAGACCCGTTCAACTTACGCCAGTTATCATTGACGCCAAAGTAAATTACTGGAATACACGTACCTCCGTGGGTATTAACCTGAACCAGGCGGCTTTCAGTAACAACTGGACCGGTGGAGGTGTAAATTCTTTGGCCCTCACCGGATTAATCAACCACAGAGCAGAATACAGTCGGGAGGGTTATAGCTACGTTTCGGAAGTAATTCTGAACTACGGGAAGGTGCGCAACAAGAACCAGTCGGAAAAGAAAACCGTTGACCGTATTTTCTGGGATAATAAGGCCGCCATTCAGTTATCTAAAAACTGGTACTTCTTCGGATCGCTAAGTTTTGAATCCCAGTTTGATGAAGGTTATCGTTTTTTCGACGATGGGAGCGGCAATGAACAACGAAACCTCCTTTCCAGATTCATGTCACCAGGCTATTTAACCGAGTCTATCGGTTTTGAGTATAAGCCAAGCAAGTACTTTTCTACGAGGATCGGTACCGGTACGGCAAGGCAGACCTTTGTACTGGACACCAGCCTGGTAAGAATAAACGCAGCAGCCGGGAATTCAGGCTTTAACAATTACGGTGTGCCTGCTGGTGCTACCTTCAAAAATGAACTGGCATTTCAAGTAGTATCAAACTTTGATAAGGAAGTTGCCAAAAACCTAAACCTCAAAGCGAGATACATGGTGTTCATTCCATACGATCAGCTGGATTATACCAACCACCGTCTGGATGTGGAGCTACGTGCCAAAGTGAACAAATTCATGAACGTAACCGTTACCGGCGTGGGCTTGTACGACAAGAATACGACAGACAAGATCCAGGCAAGTCAGACCCTTGCCCTGGGTATGGTATTCGTATTCCCGAGATAATTACTTCTTTTTGTGCTTTCTGAGGTCGAGATAATCTACATAGTAGAGCATCTTGATGGATAGACTGTTATTCTGTGGCCCGGAGAGGATATAATCCAGATTTCTGAAATACCGCTTGGTCAGGAAGCTGTCGTTGGTTTCTGACAGCTTTTTATAGGTGATACTAAGCTCACTTCCAGGTGCGAATTGCCAGGTATAGATCAGGTCTATGTTAAAGACATTGTAGTTCCGGTCGGTGTTTTGCAGTTCGGGTCCGTTGTAGTCTGCTAATCTACCATCGGACTGAAGGTTGTAGAAAGTCTTATTTCTTCTATCCGACCAGTAGTGTCTCGCCCTAAGATTGATGCCCATTTTATTGGTAAAGTTGTATTTGGCGTCTATGGCATTCTCTATGGTGTTGCGATCGTATCTGGAGAAAACACTCTGATCGCCGTTGAATGTTACCCAACTTACGAAATCATAACTTGGCGAGTAACTGAAGTCGGTTCCAAAGCTCAGACGGTCGCTGAGCCTGAAGTTCTGGTAGAAATATAAGTCGTACATCTTTGCATCGAACATCGTCCGTGTACTGTAGCCAAGATAGCCGCCGGCATTGTAGGCTTTGGCGCGGTTCGAGTTGAGGTACATCTGTATGGTGAAAGCGCCCGGGCTCTTATACAATCCCCCGTTTCTGGACTCATAGAAGTCATTCCCTTTGGCAGTCCAATTGGCATAAATCTCCGCTGACCACAGGTTTTTGAACTGCACGTAAGGACCTGTTTCCAGCACCAGATTTTGGTATGCTGCAGGTTTATACCGCCTGGAGTAGTTCAGGGACATGAAGGTAGCGATCTTGTAGTACCACTTGCCTGGCTTGTAGATGTTGTAATGGATGGTTCCGTTTTGATCGAGGAAGTTATTGTTGGTGAAGAAACCCATATCGGAAGGATCGAATAGCCGGTCGGCAAAACGCTGACGGTAGCTCCAGGTGAAGTTTCCGCTTTGCTTACCCGTCTCCAGGTCATAGTAGTAGCCGCTGCGCTGATCTTTATCGGTGTTCGCTGTGATGTAGCTCATCTTGCCGGCTCCGTTGAAGTAATATTCGTTCTTTTTGTCGTTTAAATTGAAGAGTATTGCGGTGACGTTGGCATCATAAGCAGTACCCTGACGAAGCACATTGGTGTTGATCAGACTTATGGCACTGTTGTTTTTGAGGTTCTGATCCAGCACGAACACGTTATAGTTGGTTAAGGGCTGGCTCTCGATTTCCCTTTTGTTGCCTTGTTCATCTTCAACCACTGCATTCATGGCATTGGTTACGGCATTAAATACACCGATACCGAGGCCCTTGGCCGTACGTCCGGATACCTTGGTGGCATTAATGACCTTACTTTCCAGCGGCGATTTGATGATGGTTTCACCTTGCTGAAGTTGTCCGCTCAGGTCTTTGAAATAGCTGGGTGAAACGCCAATACGACGGCTGTAAAACAGATCGCCTTTGTTGAATAACTCTGTGCCTTCGGTAAAGAAGGACCTGTTTTCATTGAATTTGACCTCGAAAGGTGTGAGGTTCAGAATGCGGTTATCGGATTGTACCTGGCCGAAATCTGGAATCAAGGTCATATCCAGCGTAAAGCTGTTACTAATGCCATATTTTACGTCCATACCGCCGTTGAAAGAGGTGGTGGTATTCTTTACGCCGGGTACGTTGTTTGGATAGTGGTTGATCAATGCCGAGACATAGGGTGAAAAGGAGAGGCGAAGGGGCGCCTTGATGTTCTGCAGGCCCACCATGGTACCACTCTGGTTCAACAGACCATTCACTTTCGGATCGACGAAATTCCAGAAGGTCTGTGAGTTTTCCATCGCGCGTTTGCGGATAAAGTTGATGCCCCAGTTCTGAATATCCTTGCTGGAGAAACGTAATGCGGAATAAGGAATCTTGATCTCGGCTGTCCAGCCCTGTTCATCCAGTTTCACTTCACTTTCCCATACGGCATTCCAGTTTTCATCTTCACCGCCTACCTGGGAGTATTTGGCGTCGAATTGCGAGCCTGCAGCAGTGACAATAAAGCCGTTTCCGTTGATGCGATCGAGGTAGGTGTCCAGGAACACGCCGAAGAAATCGGCATTACCGATCTGATCGCGGGATACCAGTTCGTGCGCGATGCTGTCTGGTTTGGCGAACATGCGGGCGGCCAGGTAGATTGCGTTATCATCATATAAGACCTTCACTTCCGTACGACGTTCTGCAGATTCTACTCGTCCTGGTATAGGGTTATTTTCGATGAAGCCAGTTACCATTGGAGCATCTTTCCAGACCTCATCATCTAGAATGCCGTCTATTTTAGGGCTGGCAGTGGTTCGCCTTGCGGGCAGTTTCTTTTCAGCAGCCGGTATTTGGGCAGAAAGGGTAAAGGAGAGCAAAACAAGGAACAGTCCTGGAACGAGCGATTTCATTTAAATGATTTTCCATAGGACTGCATCGGAATAGGAATGTTGCACGAGCGCTGTATTTTTTTGGCATGAATACAATATCAATGATGAGTTTGCCGTTCCGCATCTAAACTGGGCCAAGCACTATATTGCCACATTCATGGCCAGTAAGTGTTGGAAATCCGATGCTTGCTGCCGATACTGGCAATAAAAGATAAATGGGTGTAAAGCATTTACGCTCAAAAATTAATAACTTTGAGGCTACAAAAAAATTTAACAATAAGCATTAAAAGAGATGTTTGAGAATTTACAGGATAAGTTAGATCGTGCATTTAAAGTTTTAAAAGGTCAGGGAAGTATTTCGGAGATCAACGTGGCAGAGACCATGAAGGAGATCCGCAAGGCCTTACTTGATGCCGATGTAAATTACAAAACAGCCAAGAATTTTACTGACGAGGTTAAAGAGAAAGCCCTGGGTTTGAATGTACTTACAGCGGTTTCTCCAGGTCAGTTGCTTACCAAGGTAATGAACGATGAGCTTACAGCCCTTATGGGTGGTGAGGTTACCGATCTTGATCTAAAGAACAATCCAACCATTATATTAATTGCCGGTCTGAACGGTGCGGGTAAAACCACGTTTTCGGGTAAACTGGCGAACTTCCTGAAGAGCAAAGGTAAAAAGCCGCTATTGGTTGCTGGTGACGTGTACCGTCCTGCAGCGATCGATCAACTTCAGATCCTTGGTGAGCAGATCGGGGTTCCGGTATTTGCTAACCTGGAGTCTAAAGATCCGGTGGGCATTGCTTTAGAAGGTATTGCGGAAGGTAAAAAGAACAACAATAACGTGATCATCATCGATACCGCCGGTCGTTTGGCGATTGATGAGGAGATGATGAACGAGATTGCTGCAGTAAAAGCACAGACTAAGCCGCACGAGATCTTATTCGTAGTGGATGCAATGACTGGTCAGGATGCGGTGAACACGGCTAAAGCGTTTAACGATCGCCTTGATTTTACTGGTGTTGTTTTGACCAAACTTGACGGTGATACCCGCGGTGGTGCAGCACTTTCGATTAAATCGGTCGTGAATAAGCCAATCAAATTCATTGGTACCGGTGAGAAAATGGAGGCACTTGACGTCTTCTATCCAGACCGTATGGCTTCCAGGATTCTGGGTATGGGTGACGTGGTATCCCTTGTGGAACGTGCACAGCAGCAGTTTGACGAGAAAGAAGCTGCGGAACTACAGAAAAAGATCCGTAAGAATAAGTTCGACTTCAACGACTTCTACAACCAGATTCAGCAGATCAAGAAGATGGGTAACATGAAGGATTTGATGGGTATGATCCCCGGCGTTGGAAAGATGATGAAAAACGTAGAGATCGAGGATGATGCTTTCAAGAACATTGAAGCGATTATTCAGTCGATGACCAAATACGAAAGAGAGAATCCGGATGCCATTCAGCAGAGCAGACGTTTACGTATTGCGAAAGGTTCTGGTAACAAGGTTGAAGAGGTTACCAAGCTGATTAAGCAGTTTGAAGACATGCGTAAAGTGATGAAACAGTTCTCAAATCCTGCTGCAGCAGCTAAAATGATGCGCGGCATGCCGAAGATGCCACAAGGCAAGTTCTAAGTATTTTAAAATATATTACAACGGCGCTTCCAGGTTGGAATAAACTGGCATTTACTAAGAAAAGTATATGCTTGTTAAAACCTTTGGAAGCGCCGTTTTTGGTGTAGATGCACTGACCATTACCATTGAAGTAAGTATCGGCGGCGGCAATAAGTACCATATTGTTGGCCTGCCGGATAATGCCATCAAGGAAAGTCTGCGCCGGATCGAAAGCGCCATTCAGACCACCGGCCTGCGGATGCCGCGGCAAAAGATCGTGGTTAATCTTGCACCCGCAGATATCAGGAAGGAAGGTTCGGCCTACGACCTGCCGATCGCCATCGGTATTCTAGCCGCCTCAGGACAACTTGAAGATCGTTTACTTCCAGATTACTTTATCATGGGAGAACTTAGCTTAGATGGCGGCTTACAGCCGATAAAAGGCGCTTTGCCAATCTCCATACAGGCTCGAGCTTCGGGCTTTAAAGGTTTCATTTTACCGAAGGATAATTCACGCGAAGCAGCAATCGTGTCTGAACTGGATGTTTATGGCATGAAAACGCTGGGCGAGGTCATCAATTTCTTCAACGGCAAACAGCAGTTTGAGCCGGTTATCGTAAATACCCGAGATGAGTTTTACCACAATGTGAGTAGCTATGAACAGGATTTCGCGGATGTAAAAGGCCAGCAGAATATTAAACGGGCGCTGGAGATTGCGGCGGCAGGTGGGCATAATTTGATCCTTATTGGCCCTCCCGGTGCGGGGAAGACCATGCTTGCGAAAAGGTTGCCCACCATTTTACCGCCTTTAAACCTGCAGGAAGCTTTGGAAACAACAAAGATCCATTCGGTAGCGGGCAAGTTAAATGCGCTCGATGCTTTAATGACCGAGCGCCCCTACCGCAGTCCGCACCACACCATTTCTGATATGGCACTGGTGGGTGGTGGCGTGAACCCGCAGCCCGGAGAGATCTCGCTGGCGCATAACGGCGTGCTTTTTTTGGATGAGCTGCCGGAATTTAAACGTTCGGTATTGGAAGTGATGCGTCAGCCTTTAGAGGATCGGCAGGTGACGATCTCCAGGGCGCGCCTGAGCGTGGCTTATCCAGCCAGTTTCATGCTCATCGCTTCGATGAATCCATGTCCATGTGGGTTTTATAATCATCCGGAGAAGGAATGTATCTGCGGGCCTGGTATTGTACAGAAGTACTTGAGTAAGATTTCCGGGCCTTTGCTGGACCGGATAGACCTGCATGTGGAGGTTACCCCAGTGAACTTCAATGAGCTGGCTTCCATGCAGGCCGCGGAGAAGAGTGCTGTGATCCGCGAACGGGTGATGAGTGCCAGGACCTTTCAGGACAGGCGCTTTGAGCAGCTTCAAGGGATCCACTATAACGCCCAGATGAGCCCGAACATGGTGCGCAACATCTGCGACATCAATGATGCGGGCAGAAGCCTGATTAAGCGTGCCATGGAGAAGTTAGGCCTATCTGCCAGGGCCTATGATCGGATTTTGAAGGTCTCCAGGACCATAGCAGATCTTGCGGGTAGTGAGAAGATTGAACTGGAACATCTGGCAGAAGCCATTCACTACCGCAGCCTGGACCGGGAGCGCTGGACGGGTTAGAATCCCTGGTTGAGCTTAGTACTCGTCATCGTCGAAGAGGTCTTCGTCATCCTCTTCTTCTTCCTCCTCCTCCTTGTATTCGGAGATTTCTTTTCCAATCAGGTTTACCTCTTCATTCGGCTCAAACTGTGGTAAAGCTGTTTCGTCATCCAGCTTAAGCCACTGATTTTCCTCATCTTTCTGGATCTGCATGTATTCTTTTCCGCCTTTGTAAATCACGTAAGTATCATTTCCTTCAGGGAAAACGGCGTAGTGCGTATTTGCGACAGTGATATCAAATGGTTGTTGCATAATGCTGTTGTCGTTAATTATTGTTTGCTGTTCTTTAGTTGCAGCATAAATTCTATAAACTTCTTGTGCCCGTAATTAGCTGCACCTTCTTCATTGAAACTGATGCGGCCCTTTTTGTCGAATACGATGGTCGTAGGCAGACTCCCTTTGAAAAGCTGTTCCGGAATGTTGCTGGCCACCTCGTAAACAGGCATGCTGTATTTCTTTTTCTGCATAAACTGTTGTGCTTCGGGCAATTTACCATCCGCATCTACCAGCAGGAACACAAAGTCAGGATCTGCTGCAAACTGCGTGTAAAGCTTCTGGATCGAGGGCATCTCGGCCAGGCATGGCGGGCACCAGGTTGCCCAAAAGTTCAGGAACACGACCTTACCTTTCAAATTGCCTAGGTCAACGACCTTGCCATTGATATCCTTGAAGCGAATGCCGCTCAGGTCCACTGCCGGCGCTAACCGCTGTTCAGCTGTTACGGCTGATGTGCCAGGTTTAAAAAGCCCGATCTCCATTAACCCACGCAGCATAAAAGCCTTGGCAGAAGGCACAAAAACCATCAGCAACACGAAGCATAACAGCAGCAGGTTGAAGTAGTGTTTCTTTAAAAAGGCCGTATTGAACATAGCGCAGATTTTCTTCCAAATATACCAATTAATGTAAAGGTCATGCGACGTCCTGCCCTCAAAACCATCGCTGAAGATCAATTGAAATGTAAAATTAAAACCAGTATGGGGTTTTATTGTTTAATAACCATCTAACTAATTGTCTGTCTATGAAAGAGGAAGAATATTTCCAGGTCGCGCCTGGGATTTGGGGAATGCGAATCGTGTTTGTGAACATCTACATGGTCGAAACCGGTGATAAAGAGTGGGTGCTTATCGATGCAGGTTTACAGGGAAGTGGCGGTCGCATCAAGCGGATGGCAGCCTCTTTATTCGGCGAAAATATTCCTCCAAAAGCGATTATACTTACCCACGGGCACTTTGACCATGTAGGCGCCATACATGACCTGCTCTCGACCTGGAAAGTGCAGGTTTACGCGCATTTCTACGAGATGCCCTACCTCACCGGCCATTCCTCTTATCCACCCCCAGATTCAACTGTCGGAGGCGGTATGATGAGCTCCATGGCCTTCCTTTACCCTAAGAAGCCTATAAATCTGGGCACCAGGATCCATGCACTTTCGAAAGAAGGCACGATTCCGAATATGCCCGACTGGATGTATATACACACACCCGGCCATACGCCAGGGCATATTTCACTATACCGCGGCCGTGACAAGGTGCTTATCGCCGGTGATGCGTTTGTGACAACGAAACAGGAGTCTGTTATGTCGATCATTTCCCAACGTAAGGAAATCAGTGGACCACCGAAGTACTTTACACCAAACTGGCTTGCCGCGGCACTTTCTGTGAAAAAGCTCCGGGACCTGCGTCCTGAAGTAGCTGCTACGGGCCATGGAATGCCAATGTACGGCGCAGAATTGATTGCCGGATTAGATAACCTGGTAAACAACTTCAAAGAGGTGGCCATACCAAGTAGCGGCCGTTACGTGAAAGAACCGGCCAAAACAAACAAACAAGGTGTACAGCACCTGCCACCTGCACCATTGAGTAAAACATTACTGGTAGCTGTGGTGGCACTTTCTGCTGTGGTGGCATTCAGCATCGTGAGAAAAGCCAAACGAGGATATTAAAACCTATGAAACATATCCCTAAATGCAAAAGGCCCCATAATGGGGCCTTTGCTATAGTTAAAACGTACTAAAAACTTCATTTGCTTTAAGGTTTAGACGCAGAACCTGCGTTTAAACCTGTCGTTACGACTTAGATCAACTCAACGCTTCTGCTAACGAACTCTGTTAACTCTGCACCGGTCAACATGCCTTGAGCAAGTAAAGCAAGGTCTACGGCCTGTTTGGCAAGCTTAGCCTGTGCGTCTGCATCTTCGGTTTGAAGAATACGGCTTACCAGCTTGTGATTACCGTTGATCGCTACTTTGTAGTTGTCCGGCATACTTCCGTAGAAGCCCATACCGCCACCCATAGCAGCCATATCTTTCATCCTGCGCATAAATTCATCCATGGTTACCGTAACTGGTAACTCCTCCGGGTTTAATGCTACAATCTCCACGTTATAGCCTGGCTTGCTGATTGCCTTTTCGAATACTTCCTTAACGGTTTTCGACTGCTCTTCAGTCAATACAGACTCTAAGTTTTCATCTTTTTCAATTAGCTTGCTTGCAACGCTAGAGTCAACACGTTTTAGAGAAGTTTTCTCCAATTTCTGCTCTAAAGAATTGATGAAGTGATTGTCGATCGGAGAATCCATTACCAGCACATCATAATCGTTCTTGTTGGCTGATTGGATGAAACTATCCTGTTTCGCAGGGTCGTTACTGTATATCAAAACAACCTGACCATTTTTGTCGGTTTGAAGGTCTTTTACCTTCTCTTTGTATTCCTCAACGGTGTAGTTTTCTTTCTTGGTATTGGTTAGCAAGGCGAAGTCTTTTGCTTTATCATAGAACTTTTCTTCGCTCACCATTCCATATTTCACGAATAAACCAATGTCAGACCACTTCTCTTCATAACCTTTACGGTCTTTATTGAATAGCTCTGCCAGCTTATCTGCTACCTTTTTGGTGATGTAGCTGTTGATCTTCTTTACGTTGCTATCTGCCTGCAGGAAGCTTCTGGAAACATTCAAAGGAATATCCGGCGAGTCAATTACCCCATGTAACAACATCAAGAACTCAGGTACGATATCTTTTACCTCATCGGTAATGAACACCTGACGGGAGAATAATTTGATCTTATTGCGTTGCAGATCGAAATCGTTCTTCACCTTAGGGAAATATAATACCCCGGTTAAGTTAAACGGATAATCTACATTCAGGTGGATCCAGAATAATGGATCTTCAGAAAAAGGATAAAGTTGTTTGTAGAAATCCAGGTAATCCTGATCTGACAAATCTGCAGGAGCTTTAGTCCAGATCGGGTTGGTGGTATTGATGATCTTATCTACCTCAACAGATTTAGTCTTCGGTTTACCTTCTTCATCTTCACCATCTGGTTCCTGTACGGTTGTGGTACCAAACTTAATTGGAACAGGCAGGAATTTACCATATTTATCAAGGATCTCTTCAAGTTTATGCTTGCTTAAGAACTCCTCAGACTCCGCATTGATGTGCAGGATAATATCTGTACCGCGTGTGGTTCTGCTGCCTTCAGAGATCTCGTAGGTTGTACTTCCGTCACAAACCCATTTCGCTGCTTCAGCACCGTCCTGGTATGACAAGGTTTGGATCTCCACAAGGTCTGCCACCATAAACGCAGAATAGAAACCTAAACCAAATTTACCGATGATCTCATTGGCATCTTTAGCGTCTTTAAATTTCTCCACGAATTCACTTGCACCGGAAAAAGCCACCTGGTTGATGTATTTTTTGATCTCCTCAGCAGTCATACCCAGACCATTATCACTAATGGTGATGGTTTTTTTCTCCTCGTCAACTGCAACTTCTACAAGTGGGTTGCCCAACTCGCCGTTGTATTGACCAAGTGCTGCCAATCGTTTAATCTTTTGCACTGCATCAACCGCATTCGAAACCAATTCACGCAAAAAGATCTCATTGTCTGAATACAGGAATTTCTTAATGATCGGGAAAATGTTTTCGGTGTGTATGGAAATGTTTCCTTTTTCTTCTATGCTCATAATAAATTAATGGTTTTAATAACCCGAGCATATCAAGCCTTGTTCCAATCTGTGAAATTGTCAATTTGACAGGCATATTGCGAAACAACAAATCACATTGATGGCTTTATCCTTATCTTTGAACCTTAATGGAATACAACGTACACACCCTGCCGAATGGCATCAGATTACTCCATGTACCCAGCGCATCCGCGATTTCGCATGCCTGCATCCTGATCAATAGCGGATCCAGGGATGAAGCGGCACACGAATCCGGCCTGGCGCACTTTATTGAGCATTTAGTATTTAAACGCACCGAAAAAAGAAGCACTAATCAGATCCTGAACCGGCTGGAAAGTGTGGGTGCCGACCTGAACGCTTACACCACCAAAGAATATACCTGCATCCATGCCTCCTTCCTGAACCCTTATCTGGATCGTACGCTGGAACTGTTCAATGATATCATGTTTCATTCCACCTTCCCGGAGGAAGAACTGGAGAAAGAAAAAGGGGTCATCCTGGATGAGATCGCTTCGTATCTGGACCAACCTGAAGAAGCCATTTACGATGATTTCGAAGATCTGGTATTTGCCGGCTACCCGCTTGGAAGAAACATCCTGGGGACTACGGAGTCTGTTTCCAAGCTGTCCCGGACCGACATCCAAGCCTTCATGGCCAGAAACTACCATACCGACAAAATGGTGATTGCTGTACTGGGTAACTATTCGCTCAACAAGCTGATCAAAACTGGTGCGAAGTATTACGAAGGCATTCCTGCAAACCCGTATAAAGCAAACCGCAAAGCGCCAGAAAAGGCTAAGACCGTCGATATCGTGTCAGAGAAACCGATCTCCCAGGCTCACGTGGTTTTAGGCTGTCAGGCTTACGATCTGCATCATCCATATAAAACAGGCTTGCTCCTACTCAATAACATCGTTGGCGGCACCGGCATGAGCTCTATTCTAAACCTGCAGATCAGGGAGAAGTATGGCATTGCCTATACCATTGAAACGGGTTACAGCCCACTCAGCGACACCGGCATTTTCACGCTCTACTTTGGCACAGACAAAGAAAAACTGGACCGGGCAAGAACATTGATCTATAAAGAATTTAAGAAGTTCAGGGAAAACCCAATGACCGAAGTACAGCTGCAGCGAGCGAAGAACAAATACATTGGGCAGATTGCACTTGGTGAGGAAAACCGGATTGGCTTGATCATTTCCATGGCAAAAAGCCTGATGGATTACAACCAGATCGATAGCCTTGAAACCGTATTCGCGAAAATCCAGGCGGTGACCACGCACGATATGGCAGAAATCGCCAATGAAATGTTGGCGGAAAATAATCTTAGCGGCCTAACTTTTTATCCTTTAAGCTAATATTCGTACTTTTGTACGCGCAATAAGCGGCACCAATGGCCTTTTGCCTTAGTGTTACCAATTGCGATCATCTAAAAAAGAAACACCAATGAAATTACCTATTGTTGCTTACGGCGATCCTGTTTTAAGGAAAGTTTGTACAGAAATTGACGAAAACTATCCTGACTTACAGCAGCTGATCTCGAATATGTTCGAAACCATGTATGCTGCAAGTGGTGTTGGGCTGGCTGCACCGCAGGTAAATCTTCCTATACGTTTATTCATCGTGGATACCGGCGAAGATGAAAACGGCAATCCAGGTTACAAGAAAGTATTCATTAACGCTAAAATCGTTGAAGAAACCGGCGAACCATGGGCTTTTAATGAAGGTTGTTTAAGTATTCCGGATATCCGTGAAGACGTTTATCGTAAACCAAACATCCGTATCACCTATTACGACGAGAACTGGGCTTTCCATGAGGAAGAAGTTACCGGCATGCCTGCAAGGGTGATCCAGCACGAGTACGACCATATCGAAGGGAAACTATTTACCGACACACTAGGCCTGTTACGTAAAAGAATGCTGAAATCTAAGTTTGATGCGATTTCTAAAGGCAATGTGCGTACAGACTACAAAATGCGCTTTCCGCAGCAAAAGAAAGGACGTTAACACCGCAGCAACACGCTGCTGCAGTCATAGCGTTTTAATCATCTGAACGCCTGCTACGATCACCATTGTTGATCATTTGCATCAGCTTACCCCATGCAAAAGGATTCAGTAGCGGGTTGGTCTGCGTCATATTCTTATTCAATGCACGATCATGGTTCAGACGCCAGTTGATGCCGGAGATCTCTCCCGCATCCCTGGAAAGCGTCTGGATCATGCCATTGATGCTCTCTCCAGACAAGTTCTTCCGGGCAATCTCATGATCATCATCCGCAATTTTCATGGCCATAAAGTCCTTGGTGAACTCTTCCACGGTCGCCCATGGTGATACCTGAACGGTACGCAGATAAACGATCTCCGCCTTCATTTTCACCATCTGCGTGAACTTGTTCTCCGTAATATCTTCGGGAATGGTAAGCTCAACCTTGGAAAAGCCTACTGCCGAAAACTGAAGAATATCCCCCGGATGCGCAATGAAGGAGAAATAACCTTTATAATTTGCAGAAAAGCTCTGCTTGGTCGAAACATTGGTAATGGTGACATAGGGCACCACAAGGTTGCTGTCTACGTCTGTAATAATCCCCGAATACTGAATCAGTCTTTTTTCAGCTGCTTGCTGCTGCGCAGAAGCACTAAGGGAAAAAACAAGAATAAACAGGGATAAAATATACTTCATACACAAAAGTACTTCGAATAACGATCCTATATCGTTAAAATATGTTAAATGCTTTAGGCAGGTTCTGCCAGGTTAATGGCTTGAACGCCAGTAATCTCAGGTACAGCTTTCATGATGGCCTGCTCAATGCCGGCTTTCATGGTCATGAAGCTCATTTTGCAGGAGCCACAGTTACCAAGCAACTTCAATTTAACAACATTATCTGCCGTAATCTCTTCTATTGCCACATCGCCACCATCTGCAATTAAATAGGGACGAATGGTATCCAATGCCTGCTCCACTTGTTCGGTTAGATTCATTATTACTTGAATTAAAAATTAAACTTACTAAAAATTTAGGAATTTGCAGTCACGCCATTGTTGATTGATACCTGTTGTGCCACACGGCCGGCAATCTCAGCAAAGACTGCGGCAAGTGGACTTTCCGGATTCAATGCAATTGGCGCGCCGTTATCTCCAGCTTCCGTGATGCTCTGCACAATCGGAATCTCGCCTAAAAATGGCACTTCAAAGCCTGAAGCCAGCGCTTTACCACCGTTCCTGCCAAAGATGTAATACTTATTGTCTGGCAGCTCTGCAGGGGTAAAATAAGCCATGTTCTCTATAACGCCCAGAATTGGGATATTGATACCCGGCATGCGGAACATCTGCAATCCTTTACGGGTATCTGCCAGTGCAACCTTCTGCGGCGTCGTTACAATCACAGCACCTGCGATCGGGAAGCTCTGTGTAATGGTGATGTGAATATCGCCGGTGCCCGGAGGCAAATCTACCACCAGGTAATCCAGCTCACCCCAATCCGCATCGTTGAACAACTGCTTGATCGCGTTTGAAGCCATTGGACCACGCCATGGCACAGGCTGGTTTGGATCAGCAAAGAAACCTAAAGACAGCAGCTTGATGCCGTATTTCTCAATCGGTAAGATCAAGGTCTTACCATCTGCCGTTTCACGGGCATTTGGTTTAGCGTCAATCAGGCCGAACATCGTAGGTACCGATGGGCCATAGATATCTGCATCGATCAGGCCAACTTTCGCCCCATCAGCACCCAAAGCAATCGCAAGGTTACTGGCTACGGTAGACTTTCCAACCCCACCTTTGCCAGAAGAAACCAAAATGATGTTTTTGATGTTATTCAATTGTGAGGTATCCATCGGCTTGGTTACTCTCGACGTGATGTTAATTGAAATTTTTGCCGATGCATCCACAAAGTGCTTTATCGCATTCGTACAGGCATTTTTCAGCATGTCCTTCATTGGGCAGGCCGGGGTAGTAAGCTCCAGGGTAAAGCTGATGTTTTTATCTTCGATCTTTAGATCCTTAATCATGTTCAGGGTCACCAGGTCTTTTTTAAGATCGGGATCTTCTACATTTCTTAAGGCTGCTAAAACTTGTTCGTTGCTGATTATCATTACCCAAAATTAACAAAACATGGACACAATAGATTGATATAAGCCGTATTAACTGTAATTTTAACACGAAATAAACATTTGCAATTTGCGTTTGAGCAATAACCACCAAGAAAAAACATGCAATTTCCAAAAATAAACATCCCCAAAAAATACATTAGAATTGGCGCTTGGGTTTTAGGTATATTTCTGGTAATCTGCATGGTCACAGGCGCTATCGCCTATGGTAAACGGGAAGCTTTACTGAAGAAGATGGTTGCCAGAGCAATCAATAAAGCGAAGGTAGACTACAACCTGGATGTGAAGATCGGCAGTGCCGGATTCAGCGGTCTCAGCACCGTACACATGACCGATATCTCCGTGGTCCCTCAGGACCGCGACACCCTGACCACCATTTCCGACATGACCATTGGCGTAAAGCTGATGCCCTTACTGGTGGGCAATGTAAAACTTGCAGAACTGGGGCTGGATTCCGGCACCATAAACATCGTGGTTAAAGACTCCCTGACCAACCTCGACTTCATCCTGAAGCGGAAGAAAAAGGACACGGTAAGCACAGGCAAAATGAACCTGGCCGACCTGGCGCATAACCTGCTCAACCAGATGTTGTATAAGATTCCCGACGATATGCAGATCAAGAACCTGATGCTGCGGGTGAATGACAACGATACCGCGAAACTCAGCTTTCTAACTACAGAGGCAACCATCGTAGACGGGGCACTAAAATCCAATATCCTGGTTAACGGAAACGAGGCCACCTGGCACCTGAACGGCTTGTTGGAACCCGCTGACAAGCAGATGGACGTCACATTCTTTGCCGACAACAAGAAGGTAGAACTTGCCTATCTGAACAACAAACTTAAAGCACAGCTGAGTTTTGACACCGTAAGAACACAGCTTAAAAAGGCAGCCTACAAAGGCGATGCATACAAGATCACTGGCTCCTGGGCCGTTAAAAACCTGCTGGTAAATCATCCTGCCATCGCATCCAATGACATCGTAGTACCCAATGCTTCCCTGGATGCCGACCTGCTGGTAGGCGAAAATTATGTGGCACTAGACAGCACTTCGACCATTTTCTTACAGAAAGCATCAATACACCCCTACCTCAAATACACCCTTTCGCCGCATAAAATCTACGAGTTGAAGATGCACACCGAGCAACAGGATGCACAAACCTTCCTCAATGCCCTACCACAGGGCATGTTCGAGTCTTTGGAAGGTTTACAGGTTTCCGGGCAGGTGAAGTACGACATGAACTTCTACCTGGACACCAAACAGCCAGACAGCGTACAATTCAACTCCACCCTTACACCCAAGGATCTGAAGATCCTGAAATGGGGTACCACAAACCTGCAGCGCATCAACGAACCTTTCGTGTATACGCCTTACGAATATGGAAAGCCAATGCGGAACATCACCATTGGCCCTTCTAACCCGAACTTTACCCCTTTAAACCAGATCTCCAACAACTTCAAGAATGCCGTGTTAACGGCAGAAGACCCCTCGTTCTTCAAACATAAAGGCTTTGTAGAGGAGTCTATAAGGAAGTCTATCGCGGTAAACTTCAAAGAGAACCGCTTTGTGCGTGGTGGCAGTACCATCTCCATGCAGCTGGTGAAAAACGTATTCCTCAGCCGTCAGAAAACCCTTGCACGTAAGGTGGAAGAGATCCTGATCGTATGGCTGATTGAGAATAACCGCCTGATCTCCAAGAACCGGATGCTGGAAGTTTACTTCAACATCATCGAAATGGGTCAGAACATCTACGGTATTGGCGAAGCTTCCAGACACTATTTTGGCAAGTCACCAGCAGACCTGAGTGTCGGCGAAGGTATTTTCCTTGCTAACATTGTTCCAAGACCAAAAATCGCCATGTTTAAATTCTATGGCGATGGTACCCTGAAGCCTTACCTGAGAGGATATTTCAGGTTCCTGGGCAACATTATGGCACGTCGCGGCCTTACCCCTTCAGATACCAGCAGCTATGGCTTCTACAATGTAAGATTGCGGGAAGGCTTAAGACAATACCTGCTTCCAGACACCATTGAGGTGGATACCACGGCCTTTGACAATGAGGATGATGCACTGCCAGTAATTAATACGCAGGATGAATCTAAAAACTTGTTCGACCGACTGTTTGGCCGGGCGAAAAAAGACACTGCTACGGTAAAACCTGCGCAGCAGGATACCACCAAGACCAGAAAGCAGCTTCGGGAAGAGCGCCGCGAAAGACGCCGATTAGAAAGAGAGCTTGAAAAAGCTAAAAAAGACGATTGATCCAATAAAACATGAACAACATACAGATCGCTGATAAGGAATTTGAGATCTTCCTGGAGCATGAAAACATCAATAAACGCACAAGACTGCTGGGCATACAGCTCAATGTAGACTATGAAAACCGCTGCCCGGTATTCATCGGCGTACTCAATGGCAGTATTTTGTTTATCGCAGACCTGCTTAAAGAACTGAACATCTCCTGCGAAGTAGAATTCATCAAACTATCCTCCTACCAGGGCGGATTGGCCAGTACGGGCAATGTGAAAGAGATCTTTGGATTACCAAGTAACCTGCATAACCGCGATGTGATCATTGTTGAAGACATCGTAGATACCGGTCGCACCATTAAACACATCATTGAAAAGCTTCAGGAGCAAGATCCCGCTTCCATCAAAGTATGCTCACTGCTGTTTAAACCATCTGCCCTGCTGGAGCCAATCAAGGAGCTGGAATATGTAGGGTTTGAAATCCCGAATGAGTTCGTGGTTGGATTCGGTTTAGACTATAATGGCCTTGGACGGAATTTAAAAGACATTTACCGCGCCGCAGATACAGTTACTTTACCTCAATCTTAAATATTTTTCTCACTTTTGCAGAATACTTTTAAGATTTTATGACCATACATAAGGAAGGTTACACATCGATTGCTTTAACACTGCTCGTTATTTTTGTGTTAAACGCATTCATTGATTACAGATATGCCGACATCACCTGGTTGCGTTGGCTGATCTACGTTGTGTCGCTGGTTTTATTCATTACCGTTCTCCAGTTCTTCAGAAACCCACGCAGACCATTCCTGGCGCAGGATAAAATGATCATCTGCCCTGCAGACGGCAAGGTGGTGGTTATTGAAGAGACCATCGAAGAAGAATACTTTAAAGACAAAAGACTACAGGTGAGCATTTTCATGTCGCCCGTAAACGTACACATCAACCGTAATCCAATATCCGGCATTGTGCGTTACTTCAAATACCACCCGGGAAAGTATCTTGCCGCCTGGAACCCGAAATCTTCTACAGAAAACGAAAGAACAACCGTTGTGGTGGAGCATGAGTCCGGAACCCCGGTATTGTTCCGTCAGATTGCAGGTGCATTGGCCCGACGTATTGTATGGTACGTAAAAGAGGGTGATGTGGTAGAACAAACCAAGGAGTTTGGCTTTATCAAATTCGGATCCAGAGTGGATCTTTTCCTGCCAATCGGCACCAAGGTTGATTTGGAACTTAACCAGATCGTACGTGGCGGAATCACCGTATTAGGTGAGCTTCCATAAGCTTCAATGTGATCAGCGTTCAATAGTGCATCATCAGAAAAAATAAGAGATCAAACACGATCAGAACACAACATAACAAAAAAGCCTGCAATTCAACGTTGCAGGCTTTTTTGTTATGTTATTTCGCTGCTACTTACAAAGCAACAGCGAAACGATGTTTATATCAGCTGTTTTAAAGCGATCTCGAAGGCTGTTTTCGAAATACCTGTACGAGCTTCGGAAGCTACATAAACGGCTTTCAGTGCCTTCTCAATGGTCTGAGAAGCATCAGTAAAGATGGCCTCATCACTCATCTCCACGTTTTTCTCCATCAGGTAAGCAAAAACGCGGGCCATACCGCAGTTTGCAATGAAATCCGGGATCACGGAAACGTGCGCATCTGCATGCTCCATAATTGGTCCGAAGAAGATCTCTTTATCCGCAAAAGGCACGTTAGCACCGCAGGCAATCACTTCTAAACCTCCAGCGATCAGCTGGTCCACTTCCGCCTGTTTTACCAGCCTGGAAGCAGCAGCAGGCACGAAGATCTCCGCATTCAATTTCCAGATCTGTTCACTAGCCAGATCAAATGGAATTAAAGCATCCGCAACAAGCGTGTTTCCTGCACGGTTGTTAAACAGATCAGTGATCTCCTCCAATGAAAACCCCTCCGGTCTGATCAAACCACCCACCCGGTCGATGATACCAATTACTTTAACACCGTTTTTAGCCAGGTAATAACCTGCAGCAGCAGCCACATTACCCCAACCTTGTATAACCGCACGTTTCTGACTCAAATCGCCGCCCCAGATGTTATAATAATGGCGGATCGACTCAGATACCCCGTAACCGGTGATCATGTCTGCAACCACGTATTTACGCTTGATATTTGGCGTATATTCAAGATCTTCCAGCACTTTGGAAACGCCATAACGCAACTGGCCGATCTGATGGATCCTTTCATTCTCCCTTGCACGGTAATGACCGTTGATCACACCCTCTTGCGGGTGCCATAAACCATAATTCTCCGTGATTGGAATCACCTCGTGGATCTCATCAATATTCAGGTCGCCGCCAGTACCATAATAGCTTTTCAAAAGCGGCATTACTGCTTTATACCAACGTTGAAGCACTTCTTTCTTCCTGGGATCTGCAGGATCGAAGTTGATGCCCGATTTTGCACCACCGATCGGCGGACCGGACACGGTAAATTTAACTTCCATGGTTTTCGCCAGGGATTCTACTTCCCGTTTATCGAGGCCTTTGCGCATGCGGGTACCGCCACCGGCAGCACCACCGCGCAGTGAATTGATCACCACCCAGCCTTCGGCTTCAGACTCCTTGTCCTTCCATTCGAATACAATTTCCGGTTGTTTTTCTTCGTAAATCTTTAATAGCTCCTTCATTTGTGTGTTTGTTCTTTGGCGAATATGGAAAACAAAAAAACCCTCCCGAGGTGATCGGGAAGGTTTAAATATCTTGGTTGCGTGAAATTAAACTCTTCTGGATTTAATACGCGCAGCTTTACCAGTTAATGCACGTAGATAGTAAAGTTTAGATCTACGAACTTTACCGTAGCTGTTAACTTCAATTTTTTGAATGTTTGGAGAGTTGATTGGGAAAATACGTTCCACACCAACGCCGTTAGACATCTTACGAACAGTAAAGGTTTCGCTTGCACCAACGCTGTTACGTTGCAATACAACACCTTGGTAAATTTGAACACGTTCTTTATTACCTTCGCGAATTTTATAGTGTACACTCACTGTATCTCCTGATTTGAATGCAGGAACTTCATTTTTTGCGATTACCTGCTCTTCAACAAATTTTACTAAATCCATGATTTTAAGCTATTAAGCCGATCTTTTGTTGTATTAAAATCGGACTGCAATATTAAGAATAATTTTTAATTAATAAAAGCGATTTTTATTTTTTTCCACATTAGTTGATAATTCCACATTTGACGCTGTTGAAGCCGTTTTTTTGGTGGAAAGATCTGGCCATATGGTATTTACTCATCGCCAAGTAAATCGGGTCTGCGCTGCTGTGTCCGCAATAATGCCTGTTCATGGCGCCACTCGTTGATCTTTGCTTCATGTCCGCTTAACAGAATGTCTGGCACCTTATGTCCGTTCCAATCTGCCGGCCGGGTATACACAGGCGCATCCAGTAATTCGCCCTGAAAGCTATCCGATAAAGCCGAAGTTTCATCATTGAGCACACCGGGAATCAAGCGCACCACGCTATCCACAAGCACCGCTGCAGGAAGTTCCCCTCCAGACAATACATAATCTCCAATAGAGATCTCACGGGTTACATAAATGTCGCGAATACGCTGATCTATGCCCTTGTAGTGCCCACAAAGGATCATCACATTGCCCAGGCTCGAAAGCTCATTAGCCATGCTCTGATTCAACGTTGGGCCATCCGGTGTCATAAAGATGATCTCATCATAGCTACGTTCTGCTTTTAGCGCCTCTATACATTTCGCAAATGGCTCTATAGACATCACCATGCCACTGCCACCACCATAAGGATAATCATCTACGCTTTTCTGCTTGTTTGTAGCATAATCCCGTAGGTTGTGCACCACGATCTCCGCCTTGCCCTTCTTCTGTGCACGCTGTAAGATCGAATGTGCAAATGGACTCTCCAATAAACCCGGAAGTACGGTCAGAATGTCGAAACGCATCTTAGGAGTTTAAATAAAGGTCTAACAAGCCATCAGGCAAATCTACCAGGATGGTTTCCTCATCCAGATCAATCTCCAGGATCATGTCCTCATTCAAAGGGAAAAGCACTTCTTTTTCCTTGTAATTCATGGTGGCCACAAAATGCTGCGGATACTCATTCACATCCAGGATCTCTCCCAGCTCCCCAAGTGTTTCATCACTTACCATAAAGCCGATCAGGTCATTGTAATGAAAATCATCATCCGAACGGTCCGGCATCTTTTCTAAAGGCAGGTAGATCTTCTTTTTAACCAAGATCTGCGCCTTGTCGATATGATCGATGTCATCGAAGTAGATGTTCCCGGTCTGGTTGTTCTGAAGCTTGCAGGAGGATACGAAATATGGAACCATTTTGCCGTTAATTTCGGCAAAAACCACATCCAGGTCCAGTAATTCCGGACTATCGTATTCGAAGTACAGCTGCACTTCCCCTTTAAGTCCTTTGGTTTTGGTAATATACCCGATGTAAAATGCTTCTTCTAATTTCATAATGTCTGTAAATGAAAATAGCGAAGCGTTCTTTTACAGAAGCTTCGCTATTTTGCAGGATAACAATCTTAAGCGTTGTTTTCCGCTGTTTCTTCTGAAGTACCTTCAGCAGCAGTTTCAGCAGTTTCATCAGCAGCTGGTTCAGCTACTTCTTCAACCGGTGCATTTTTAATTGCTAAAGCAGCAGCACGGTCCTGGTTTTTCTTGCTCTCAGCAGCTAAAGCAAGTTTTCTTGCTTCTTCTTTCGAAGAAGTAAGGCTTTCTTTTTTGCCAGCAATCTTACCACCTTTTGCTTCTAACCATTCCGCAAATTTAGCATCAGCTTGTTCTGCAGTTAAAGCACCTTTTTTAACACCACCTTCTAAGTGCTTTTTGTATAAAACACCTTTGTAAGAAAGGATAGCGCGACAAGTATCAGTAGGTTCAGCACCTTTGTTTACCCAGTCTAAAGTTTTTTCGAAATCAATTTCGATGGTTGCAGGATTGGTGTTTGGGTTGTAAGAACCTAAACGCTCAATGAATTTACCATCTCTTGGTGCGCGAGAATCCGCTACTACCACGTGGAAAAAAGGCTTACCTTTTTTACCGAATCTTTGCAATCTGATTTTAGTTGCCATTTCGTTATTGGTTTATGTATTCAACATAGTTCCCGGAGCTACATGCTTGCGGGGATGCAAAAGTAAGTAAATTACTCATGATTAACAAGATGCAAATCAGGTAATCTACACAATTACATTGGCGAACGTTTTGATACCCACGATTATTCATGATATTAGGCAGCTAAATTCAGTATATGAGAATAGCAATAGATATGGATGAGGTCATTGCAGACCCGATAACTAAATTTATAAAACTCTACAACCGTGATTGCGGTGTCCCTTTAGACCTGGTGCTGGATCCCGGAAATGAAATTTACCATCATGTACCCGAAGCGGTGAACATGAAATGGTTCGATTACATCAATGAAAAGGGCTTTTTTAGAGATCTGCCGGTGATTCCCGGTGCGATAGAAGGCATTCAGAAACTGCAGGAACAACATGAGGTGTACATAGTATCAGCAGCTATGGAATTCCGTAACTCCTTGGAAGACAAATATGACTGGCTGGCAGAACATTTCCCCTTCATTTCCTGGAAGCAAATCATGTTTTGCGGCGACAAGATCATTGAAGCCGATATCCTGATTGATGACCGCATTAAAAACTTCAAAGATTTTAAAGGGCGTCCGCTCCTGTTTTCTTCCCCACATAACATGCTGATCACCGGTTACGAACGTGTGGATACCTGGGAACAGGTTTTGAAAGCCATTCTTTGATCAAACAATCAAACCGGGATAAACTGCAATAACATCATCCCAATGCGTGCCTGGTGCTAAATTTGATCCTGATTGGAATATAAATCGCCTTTCAAGCGGCTCTTAGTCGCGTTTCCTTCGGCTGGAGCCGAACAATAGGCGAACAATAGGCGGTGAAGAGGCGAAGAGAAGGCGGCCAAGAAGCAATACTGCCTGCCCGCCGAATTTAGCTTCAATGGGCTTAAAAACTTTGCAATAAAAAAGCGCCTGCAGCATTCAACATGCTACAGGCGCTCAATAATGATATGTTTTAGGCTTACATGGATAAAATATCCACCAGTTTCAGCCAGGTTGGTGTTATTTCCTCTGCGTCGATGTGTTTGATTGCGCTATCGAAAGGTGTAAAGACCACTTCACGGTTCACCTGTCCTGCCATTTCTCTTGTACGCCCATTTAACAGCCCCTCTACCGCAGCCACGCCTAGGCGGCTGGCAAGTACGCGGTCCATACAACTTGGCTTTCCGCCTCGTTGAATATGGCCCAGAACAGAGACGCGGATATCGTAAGTCGGGAATTTCTCTTTAAGCGCTTCGCCAACGTTAAACGCACCGCCAATTTCATCGCCTTCGGCAACGATGATAATCTTTGAAGACTTGTCGCGGCGGCCACCTTCTAACCTGGTTACCAGACCTTCCACACCAGAATTTGCCTCTGGAATTAGAATAGACTCCGCACCCACGCCAATACCGCTTCTTAAAGCGATTAGCCCGGAGTCACGACCCATCACCTCAACGATGAACAAACGGTCATGTGACTCCGCGGTATCCCGGATTTTATCTACAGCATCAATTACGGTATTGATTGCAGAATCATAACCGATGGTGAAATCCGTACCCCGAAGATCGTTATCAATAGTACCTGGTAAACCGATGATCGGGAAGTTGAACTCAGACGCGAAGAGATTAGCACCCGTAAATGTTCCATCACCACCGATAACCACCAAAGCATCTATGCCAGCTTTTACAAGTCTTTCGTGGGCAATTTTTCGGCCTTCAACGGTACGGAACTCTTTACTCCTTGCCGTTTTCAGGATGGTACCACCCCGCTGGATGATGTTGGCTACCGACTTCGCATTCATCTCGATAAAATCGCCATGAATTAAGCCTTCGTAACCTCTTAAAATACCAGTAACTTCTAAATTATAATATATTGCTGCCCGGACGACTGCCCTGATAGCAGCGTTCATCCCTGGCGCATCCCCACCCGATGTTAATACACCTATTTTTTTAATCTTACTCATTTGTGTTATTGCGTGCTTTATATATGTCAACCCCGCGCTGCAGGAATGCCGCATATTCCGCAGCATCAAAAATCGCACCCTGAGGCGTAACCATCGGCTCAAGGTCCTGTCCTGCCAGGACGTAAAAGGGTTGTGAATTTGATTGATATCTGGTGGCCTGGAAATCGCCGTTCCAGCTACCGAGATCTTTAGTTTCCTTTCTCAGTAATTTCGAGTAGTGAACCTTTTCTGCCGGCATTTTCACGGAACGTTCATCTACATATAACTGAATTAATACATATTCTTCCCTGATGATGCGACCAACTTCCGGATCTACCCAGACCTTGTCTTCCATCTTACGACAGTTTACGCAGGCATGGCCGGTAAAATCGATCAATACAGGTTTATTTACTTTCTTCGCGTAAGCCATACCTTCATCCAGATCGAAAAAGGCATTGAAATTACGTGGCGGATGCAATATATCATCGTACTTTACCGAAGCTGGAAATCCAGTGTCCGAAGCCGGTGCAGCTGTTACGCCTCCACCAAGAATGAAGTCCTGCGTGTTCATTGGCGGAGCAATACCACTCAGGATATTCACCGGCGCACCCCATAAACCAGGTACCAGGTACATGGCAAAGGAGAAAGAGAAGATCGCAAAGAACAATCGTGGTACGCTTACATAGGCCACATCACTATCATGCGAGAACTTGATTTTGCCAAGCAGGTAAATCCCCATCAATACGAAGATCACGATCCAAAGGGAAAGGAAAATCTCCCTGTCGAACCATTCCCAGTGCCATACCAGGTCGGCGGCCGACAAGAACTTGAGCGCTAAAGCCAGCTCCAGGAAACCCAGGCAGACTTTAACCGAGTTTAACCAACCGCCGGATTTAGGCATGCTGTTCAGGAATCCCGGGAATACCGCAGATAAGGTAAAAGGTAGCGCTAAAGCCAGTGCAAAGCCCGACATCCCGATGGCCGGTGCAAGGATTTCCCCTTTAGCACTTGCCTGCACCAGGAGCGTTCCGATAATTGGCCCGGTACAGGAGAAAGATACCAACGCCAGGGAGGCTGCCATGAAGAAAATGCCGCCTAGTCCTTTGCCGGAATCTGCTTTTGCATCAATTTTATTGACGAAGGAACTTGGAAGTGTAATCTCGAAGGTTCCAAAGAAGGATATGGCAAATACCACCAGCAACAGGAAAAATGCAATGTTGAACCATCCGCTGCTGCTTAATTCGTTAAGCTTTGCAGAACCGAATAAAAGCGTGATCAATAAACCAAAAGCCACATAAATCACGATAATGGAAGCACCATAGATCAGCGCCTGGAAGATTCCACGTTGTCTGCTGCCGGCACGTTTGGTGAAATAACTCACCGTAAGTGGCACCATCGGAAAGATACAAGGCATTAGAAAGGCAATAAAACCACCTACAAGTCCTTCAATGAAGGTTTGCCATAAGGTTTTACTTGAATCCGCTGAGCTGTTTAAACCTGAAGCAGCATCTGAACCTGCGCCGATAGCCGTTGGAGCCGGGCTTTTTGGAAGGGAATCTTGCAAACTTGAATCCTGAATAGCAGCATTGTTAAGGCTGTCTTCAGCGGATCCGATTTCCGTAAATTGAAGATCATCAATTAATTCTGTAGAATCCTGCAAGGTGTTGCTTGCATAAGTATTCTGGCCTTGCAAGGCGAAAAAGCTTAGCATGATTCCAAGAATTATCACAAATTTTCTCATTGGCGCGGTTTAAAGGGCGTGAAATTAATGAATATTTTTTTATTCTGCTTTTTGAAGCAGGTGGGTTATGGCTTGGAGCGCGTGTGGAGCATAAAAAAAGAGCGCCTCGAAAATCGTGCGCTCTTAAAATACCTGTGTAGAGGGTTATTTTACCTGAACGCTGAAAGCGACTTCATTAGGCGGCAAACATTTACGGTCATTACAAACCATGAATTCTACGGTACCTTTAACTACGGTTGCGCCTTTAGCAAGCTTCACACGTTGCTGAAAGATCACGTCGTTTTCAAAATAACTTACATCCATGTTGAAGGTGTCTTCAAACTTGGTGATCGGCTTTGGTTCCAGTGTTTTGCCCACTTTGGTGTAACTTGCTGAAGGTTCAAACTTGATGGTGGTTTTGATCGGGCCACCTGGTTTAACATTCTGAGAATAGATGTGCCAGCCTTTTTCCATGGAGGCTTTAAGGTAAACCACGGCTTCTGTTGCGCTTACTTTTTTAGCGGCATACGACCAGGTAACCGGATCTTCAATCTGAGCAAAGGCGCCCATTGCTGTGAAAAACAAGAGGCTTAGGATTAAGGTTAGTTTTTTCATGTTCTGTTGGTTATAAATTCGATCTCTTTTAAGTTGAACTGTAGCTGCTTACCTTCTTTTTCCATGACCAACTGGCCACTGGAGGTAACGCCGGTAATTTTGGCTTCAAAAACAACATCGCCTTGTTTGTACCAGGCAATTTCATCATATTTGTAGAGCCCTGTCAAATACTGCGCCTGAAGGTCGGCATAAGCACCAGACTTCAATCTGAGGTACCCACTTTCAATCTGACTGCAAATTTCCGCTAATAGTTGAACTAAATTAACATCTTCTTGTAAAATTTGGGCTATAGAGGTGGCTTTACCTGCTAACAGCGGACTGAATTCCAGCTGGTTTACGTTAATGCCAATACCAACGATTGCAGACTTATACTTATTTCCAGCAAGCAGGTTCTCGATGAGGATCCCACCGAGTTTCTGATCGTTGTAGTATAGGTCATTGGGCCATTTAAAGACGATGTTTTTACCCGTAAAGTTGCCCAAGGCTGTTTTTAAAGCATTACAGATCACCATGTTCAGTTTAAACTGATCGTTAATGGGCAGGAAAAGCGGATGTAGTAATAAACTGAAAGTTAAATTTTTCCCTGGTGCAGCGATCCAGGTAGAATTTTGCTGCCCGCGACCTGCAAATTGGTCATCTGCCATAATTACAGTCCCTTCGGCTAATGGCTCGGATTTTGACACCAGGATCTTTAAATAATTATTCGTCGAGTCGACCGTTGTTAATTTGATAAGATTTTGACCAACAAATAATGTCGAAAAAGTGTTATTTTGCAATGGTTGATTATATATTGTTGTTTATCAAACATAAAACATTTAATGATTAAAAAGAAAATCGGAAATCTCTCTACATACCTCTCAGAAATAGCCGTGCATGGCATCCAGGAAAAGAAAGGAAATGATATCGTTCGTTTAGATTTAAGAGCACTAAACAGCTCGGTATCAGACTATTTTGTGGTTTGCAATGCTGATTCAGCAACCCAGGTTAAAGCTATCGCAGATAGCGTTGAAGAGGAAATATTTAAAAGTACCCAAACACATCCATGGCGGAAAGAGGGTTTAGAAGCCGCCGAATGGATCATCCTAGACTATTTCGATATCGTAGTGCACATCTTTAAAACAGAAAAACGCAACTTCTACGGAATAGAGGACCTATGGGGCGATGCGCAGACGACATCATATCAAAGCGCCTAATTTGTTAAATCCAGCAGACTAAAATGAAAGAAAAAGATAATAATAATAGCAAACCCAAGTTGATCAAGCGGATCCCGAATATACCTAAGAAGCCACAGAAGGGGTCTAAATTCAATATCTTCTGGGTTTATGCGGCAATCATCATCGGGTTGATCCTGGTTCAGTTCCTGATCAGCTCGGATTCAAGCAAGCCTATTGCTTACCGTACCTTCGAAACAGAGATGCTGCTTCCTGGTGACGTAGAAAAAATCGTTGCCTACAAGTATGAGGACCTGGTTCGTGCAGATGTTTTCATTAAAAAAGACCGGCTAAAGGACCCTAAATACGCAGCTTACAAGAACAAAAATAACTTTGGAGCTGCAGACGGGCCAACCGTTTACTTCAATTCAGGTTCTATGGATGGGCTTGATAATCAGCTGAAGGAATCCCAAAAGGACCTTCCTGAGGATCAGCGTATCGCAGCCATCAAAGAAACCAGACAGAGCACTTTAAATTCCTGGTTCTTTACGATCATTGTACCAGTATTGCTCTTCATCGGCTTCTGGATTTTCATCATGCGCCGAATGGGCGGTGGTGCAGGCGGTGGCGGTGGCCAGATCTTCAACATTGGAAAGTCTAAAGCCACACTTTTTGATAAGGAAAGCCAGGTAAATGTGACGTTTAATGATGTTGCAGGCCTTGAGGAAGCAAAACAAGAGGTTATGGAGATCGTGGATTTCCTTAAAAATCCTAAAAAATACACCAACCTGGGGGGTAAAATCCCTAAAGGAGCACTCTTAGTGGGTTCTCCTGGTACCGGTAAAACCTTGCTTGCCAAGGCCGTTGCCGGTGAAGCACAAGTACCTTTCTTCTCGCTTTCAGGTTCTGATTTCGTGGAGATGTTCGTGGGTGTAGGTGCATCCAGGGTGCGTGACTTGTTTAAACAGGCTAAAGATAAAGCGCCATGTATCATCTTTATCGATGAGGTGGATGCCATTGGTCGTGCCCGTGGTAAAAACAGCATGATGGGAGGCAACGATGAGCGTGAAAACACCTTGAATCAGTTGCTTGTTGAGATGGATGGTTTTGGTACCGACTCGGGTATCATTATCCTTGCAGCAACCAACAGACCTGATGTTTTGGATTCGGCATTGCTTCGTCCCGGACGTTTTGACAGGCAGATCTCGATCGATAAGCCAGATTTGGTAGGTCGTGAACAAATTTTTAAAGTTCACTTGAAGCCAATTAAAACGGCTGAAGTGGTCGATGCTAAAAAGCTTTCTGCACAGACACCAGGCTTTGCCGGTGCTGAAATTGCCAACGTATGTAACGAGGCAGCGCTTATTGCAGCAAGACGCAACAAAGAAAACGTTGACATGCAGGACTTCCAGGATGCGATTGATCGTGTGATTGGTGGTTTAGAAAAGAAAAACAAGATTATTTCTCCTGAAGAAAAAAGGATCGTGGCTTACCATGAGGCTGGTCACGCGATTGCGGGCTGGTTCCTGGAGCATGCAGATCCATTGGTGAAGGTGTCTATCGTTCCACGTGGTGTTGCAGCCCTGGGCTATGCGCAGTACTTGCCTAAGGAGCAGTTCCTGTATACCACCGAGCAACTACTTGATGGCATGTGTATGACCCTTGGTGGCCGTGTAGCGGAAGATATTGTATTCGGTAAGATCTCTACAGGTGCTCAGAACGACCTGGAAAGAATCACCAAACTGTCTTATGCAATGGTGACGATCTATGGTATGAACACCAATATTGGTAACGTTTCTTTCCATGATCCACAGAATGAATACAACTTCAGTAAACCTTACTCGGACAAAACTGCTGAAATGATCGATGAGGAAGTACGTGCAATTATTGCAAATGCTTACGAAACGACTAAAAAGCTATTGACCGATAAACGTGAAGGCCTTGAAAAGCTGGCGCAAAAGCTCCTTGAAAAAGAGATCTTGTTCCAGACCGATTTGGAAGAGATCCTTGGTAAACGTCCTTTTGACAACCGTACCACTTACGACGAGTTTGTGAACGGTACTGGTGATCAAACACCTGCAGCAGAAGGTCTGATTCATGAAGGCGTTGGAGAAACCACAGATCCAACTGCGATTATTAATCCTGCAAAATCGGAGTCCTAACAGACGAATTCCGAAAGAATAAAGACGGTTATATGCAGGAAAGCATCTCTTCAAAAGAGTTAATGTTAAAGAAGATAAGGAAGGCCCTTTTGGAAAAAAGGGACATTCCTTATCTTAATGTTGAGGATTCTCCCTTGTATAATGCGACGGAAGAAATCCCTGAAATATTGTTTGCAGAAGAACTTACCGCCGTTGGCGGTAATTTCATTTTCTGCGAAAATGGGATCGATTTTATCGAGAACATGCTCGACCTTGCAGCCAGATTTAAGTGGCGCAAGATCTATTGCTGGGAGCCTGAACTCCAGGAGCTCCTGAATCACTATGAATTTCCATTTTACGAGACCGACAAAGACTTTGAGATGGCCGAGGTAGGTATAACCTTGTGTGAAGCCTTAATTGCCCGTAATGGCTCTGTAATGGTATCTAATAAGAATGCTGCCGGTCGCCGGTTAAGCATTTACCCCAATCATCATATCGTAATTGCCCGTACCGGGCAGCTGGTCATGGACCTGAAAGATGGATTTCAGCTTATAAAAACTAAATACGGCAGTAATATACCTTCTTTGGTTAGTACGATAACCGGCCCAAGCCGCACGGCAGACATCGAAAAGACGCTTGTTCTTGGTGCCCACGGGCCAAAAGAACTTTTCGTATTTCTTATTGACGATTTCGCTTAGTATTTTTCCGGGATTTGTATATTTAGCTAAATAACGTTAGATTTATACTTTATACCAAAACAGTATACGGTTCAAAATGGACAAAAACAGCCCTTTATACTCAACCATTACAGGTACCGGGAGTTACATTCCCAATAACGTCGTACACGGCAACTCGTTCCTGGAATCGGCATTTTATGAAAATGGTTTAAAGATTGAGAAAGACATCAAGGAGATCATAAGTAAATTTTCTGAAATCACGGAGATTACGGAGCGCCGCTATGCGGATGCCGATCAGGTGAGCAGTGATATCGCTACAGTTGCTGCGCAAAATGCGATTGCAGATAGTGGTATTGATCAGGAGAGCCTGGACTGCATCATCTTTTGTCATAATTTCGGAGACGTTAAACTTGGGTCCAACCGGATGGATATGATTCCTTCCTTGGCAGCCAAAGTGAAACAGCGTTTGCAGATTGCCAATCCAGATTGTGTGGCTTATGATCTGATCTTCGGTTGTCCGGGCTGGGTACAGGGTTGTATTCAGGCGGATTACATGATCAAAAGTGGTGATGCGAAGAAAGTTATGGTTATTGGCTCGGAAACCCTTTCCAGGGTGATTGATCCGCATGATCGTGACAGTATGATCTTCTCTGACGGTGCAGGTGCGGTAATTATGGAAGCTATTGCTTCAGCAACACCGACCGGCATCATCGCACATAAAACGCAGTCCTATACGCTTCAACACGCATCCTTGCTGACGATGGGCAAGAGCAATAATCCAGGCCATAATGCCGAAAATACCTACTTGAAAATGAATGGTAGAAAACTGTATGAATTTGCAGTGATCAACGTGCCGCAGGTGGTAAAAAAGGCAATAGACAAGGCTGGACTATCCATTGAAGACATCAAAACGGTATTTATTCACCAGGCTAACGGCAAGATGGATCATGCGATCATGAAGCGCCTGTTTAAGCTATATGAGGTAGATTGCATCCCGGAAAAACTTGTACCGATGACCATCTCCTGGTTGGGCAATAGCTCGGTTGCAACGATACCGACTTTACTGGATCTGGTTAAGAAGGGGAAGGTAGAAGGTTATGCGGTAAGAAAGGGTGAATATGCAGTGTTTGCATCGGTGGGTGCAGGTATGCACATCAATGCCTTTGTTTATCAATTTTAAGCCTATTGGTTGAACGATCTCTTACTTTACAACTAAGATTACATCAGACATAAAAAAAGCGATTAGAGGATTCTAATCGCTTTTTCTTTATCTAAGCTTTTATGACTAAGATGCTGCTTGTTCTAATGTTAAAGCCTCATCTACCAGAATTCTACCACAGTGTTCGCAAACGATGATCTTTTTGCGCTGACGGATATCTAATTGTCTTTGAGGAGGGATCTGATTGAAACATCCTGAACATGAATCACGGTCGATGGTAACTACAGCAAGGCCGTTATTTGCATTCTTTCTCAAACGTTTGTAAGCCGTTAACAAGCGCTCTTCGATGGAAGTTTCTGCAGTTTGTGCTCTTACGTTTAAAGTTTGTTCATCTTTTTCCGTTTCAGCAGTGATGGTTTCCAGTTCGCCCCTTTTAATTTCTAAATCTTTCTTTCTTGATTCCAGATCAGCTAATGCTTTCTCATAGATTTCGGTTTTTGAAGCGATGTCAAAGCCAAACTCTCTGATCTTTTTCTCGCAAACCTGGATCTCCAGGTTTTGGATCTCAACTTCCTTGGTTAAAGCATCATACTCACGATTATTTTTAACTTCTTTAAGTTGGGTCTCGTATTTCTTGATCAGGCTTTGCGCCTCTTTAATCATATTTTTACGGCTTACGATGGAATCTTCAGTATCATCCAGTTCACCTTTTAATTTTTGAATACGGGTTTCTAAACCTGCAACCTCATCTTCCAAATCCGCAACTTCCATTGGTAACTCACCACGGATCTGACGGATTTTATCGATTTTAGTATGAAGGGTTTGTAATTCGTATAAAGCTTTTAGCTTTTGCTCTACAGTTTGTTCCATTAAAAGAAGTAATTTATGGGGTTTGTATTTTGCGCTGTTAAACGGATCGCAAAGTTAGGAAATTTTTCTCTAATAATATTCAACAACAAATTCGACGTAAACTGTTCACTTTCAAAGTGTCCAATATCTGCAATCATCAGTTTTTGCTCTGCATCAAAAAACTCGTGATACTTAAAATCTGCGGTTACAAAAGCGTCTGCACCAGCAGCTATAGCGTCCTTCAGCAGGAAGCTTCCTGAACCACCACACACGGCAACTTTGCGGATGGACTTCGGCAATATTTCGGTATGCCGCACTACGCTGGCCTTCATTTGTGTTTTAACCAGCTGCAGGAATTCAGTGCCTTCCAGGGCTTCATTTAAAAAGCCAACCATGCCTGCACCAACCTCCTGATTCTTATTATCGAGCAGGTAAACATCGTAGGCAACTTCTTCATACGGATGGCTTTCCAGTAATGCCAGTAATACTTTCCGTTCATCTTGCGCCCGGAAAATGGTTTCTATACGCATTTCCTGCTCCTGATGGCGGATGCCAGGGGTACCCACAAAAGGATTGGTGTCTTCGTTACCGTTGAAAGTTCCGGTACCCCGGGTATTAAAGCTGCATTCGCTGTAATTGCCAATGTTGCCAGCGCCGGCAGCGAACAAAGCCTCACGTACCGTATCCGCTTCATCAACGGGACAGTAGGTGACCAGCTTTTTCAATTGTCCCTTTTTCGGGCTCAGTATCACCGGATCTTTGATGCCCAGCTTATCGCAGATCACTTTGTTTACCCCATGTTGTACACTGTCCAGATTGGTGTGGATGGCATACAGGGCAATATCGTGTTTGATCGCTTTGAGGATCACACGCTCGATGTAGTTTTTGCCGTTTAGCTTTTTTAATCCCTTGAAGATGATGGGATGATGGGTGATGATCAGATCACAGTTGTGCAGGATCGCCTCGTCGACAATCGCCTCCGTACAATCCAGGGCTACTAGTGCGGAATTTACCTCTTTGGAAGCTGCGCCGACCAGCAGTCCTGAATTGTCGTAGTCTTCCTGGTAGGCTAGTGGTGCTATGCTTTCCAGGTGTTGTATTAACTCATTTAACTTCATTCTCAAATTGGGTTGCCCATTCGTACCATCTGAAGGCTCTCAAAAACCATGCGCTGATTGTATTCGAAGGCAAGACTTTTATAATTGATCAAATCTATGATGGTTCCGATGAAACAAAGTCCCAAAGTAAAGAAATAAAGCACGCCCATACCGATCTGGTTGATCAGGAATCTGGATAAACCTGGCACAAAGAAGCCCAGGATGCAGTAAAGCAGCATATCATCGGGGTTCCTTCTTTTGCCCCCGTAGATCATCAGGAAGCCACGTAACTGGTTCTCACTGAAACCGGTAGTAGCGGTTTGCAGGTAAGAAAACTCCTGCGGGGTAATACCCGGCAGGGACATAAATGGTGAATTAAACATAATATTTCTCCCTTCCTATTAAACTTCTTTTAGTGAACAGCTGTTTGAACAATATGAAAATGCGGGACAACAGGATCAGCAATGCGGGTATTCCAAACCAGTGCATTCTAAAACTTTCCTGAATATGCCCATGCAGCAGCTGGCTTAAAGAACGGCCGATGCCGCAACCGGGACACCAGGTAATACCCAGATTTGCCAGAGGGCAAAGGCTGAAATCCTGATGTGCTGTCGCGTCCGGCTGACTGGTTGTTGCCAGCAGGAGCAAGGCAGCAATCCAGAAGAGCAGTTCGAACGACAGGTATAACGGCGCTTTCATTTTCGTTTTATTTTTAGAGCCAGAAATGCCCTTTATGTTACATTATACACAATCTTAAATCTTACATTTGTCTGTGAACATTCGCGAAATTATCAATCAATATAAAACAGATGAGCGCATTGTAGCATTGGCAAAGGCCCTTAATATGGGCAAAGGCAGCAAGATCCAGCTTAAAGGGCTGGTAGGTTCTGCTGATGCTATGGCCGCTGTTGCCACTTACTTTCTACTCCATAAACCGCAGCTTTTTATCTTGCCAGACCGCGAAGAAGCGGCCTATTTTTTAGGTGACCTGGAAAGCATTCTCGATAAAGCCGTGCTGCTGTTTCCTTCTTCTTACCGCAAGGGTTTCGATTTTACACAGATCGATACGGCCAACGTGCTGGGCAGGGCAGAGGTGCTGAATGAGCTGAACCATGATTCGGAGTTTGGAAAGATCGTTGTTACTTATCCGGAGGCATTGTCTGAGAAGGTGATCGACCGCTCGGTACTGGAGAAAAACACGCTGGAAATTACTGTAAATACGAAGCTGAGCATTGAATTCATTAATGAGTTTCTGTTTGAATACGAATTTGAAAGAACGGATTTCGTCTATGAACCCGGACAGTTTTCGATTCGCGGTGGTATCGTAGACATCTTTTCCTTCTCCCACGATCTGCCTTACCGGATCGAGTTCTTCGGCGATGTGGTAGAGAGCATCCGGACCTTTGAAATTGAAAGCCAGCTTTCGGTAGATGATGTAAAAACACTGACCATCATCCCCAATGTGCAATCGAAATACCTGACAGAAAGCAACATTAACCTGCTGGATTATATCGATAAAGACACGCAGGTCTGGATCAAAGACGTAGAATTTACGCTGGATATCATCAAAGCGGGGCACAAGAAGGCGGTTGAGCTGTGGAAGGCTTTGCCTGCACAGGAGAAGCAGGAAAATCAGAACTGGATAGACCCGAAATACAGCTTCTCCGATGAGAAAATGATTGCGGACATCCTGCAGGAATTCCCCTTGGTGGAATTTGGAAAGCAGTTCTTCTACAGAACGGATCACATCTTCAATTTCGACACCAAGCCGCAGCCATCGTTCAATAAGGATTTCAACCTGCTGATCCATAACATCAAGGAGAATGAGAAAGCGGGTATATTCAACTTTATTTTCTCCTCTTCGGCCAAACAAACAGAACGTTTATACGCCATTCTGGATGATATCGATAAAACCGCCAAATTTACTCCCGTAAATATTTCTCTTAGGGAAGGTTATATTGATCCGGTACGCAAATTTGCCTGTTATACCGATCATCAGATCTTCGACAGGTTTTATAAATACAAGCTTAAAAGAGGCTATCAACGCAGTCAGGCAATAACCCTGAAAGAACTCCGTGACCTTAAACCGGGCGATTACGTAACCCACATTGACCATGGTATCGGTAAATACGCCGGACTGGAGAAGGTGGAAGTGAACGGGAAAACGCAGGAAATGATCCGTCTGGTTTATGCGGATAATGACCTGCTGTACGTAAACATCAACTCGCTGAACCGTATTGCGAAATACAGCGGCAAGGATGGTACGCCACCAAAAATGAACAAGCTGGGTACAGAGGCCTGGGATAAGCTTAAGAAAACAACAAAAAAAAAAGTTAAAGACATTGCCAGGGACCTGATCAAGCTTTACGCCATGCGGAAGGCACAGGTGGGTACGGCGATGGCCCCCGATGGTTATATGGAGACCGAACTCGAGGCTTCTTTCATCTATGAAGACACCCCGGACCAGGAAAAGGCTACGTTAGACGTGAAAAAGGATATGGAAGCACCATATCCGATGGACCGTCTGGTTTGTGGTGACGTCGGGTTCGGAAAAACGGAGATAGCGGTGCGTGCGGCATTCAAAGCAGTGGCCAATGGTAAACAGGCAGCCGTATTGGTGCCAACAACCATCCTCGCATTGCAGCACTACAAGACCTTTGCAGGCCGTTTAAAGGAGTTTCCTTGTACCATTGACTATATCAATCGTTTCAAGACCAATAAACAGATTAAAGACACCCTGGCGCGTTTGGCAGAGGGTAAGGTGGACATCGTTATTGGTACGCACAGGCTATTGAGTAAAGATGTTAAGTTTAAAGATCTTGGCCTGATGATCATTGATGAGGAGCAGAAATTTGGAGTAAGCTCTAAAGAAAAGCTTCGTGCACTACGCGTAAACGTGGATACACTGACTCTAACAGCTACGCCAATCCCCAGAACCCTTCACTTCTCTTTGATGGGTGCAAGGGATTTGTCGATCATCAATACGCCACCACCAAACCGGCAGGCGGTAAATACAGAACTTCATGTTTTCAATGATAAACTGATCCAGGAAGCCGTGCAGTTTGAGCTGGACCGCGGTGGACAGGTGTTCTTCATCCATAACCGGGTGAATGACCTTACACAACTCGGGGGACTGATCCAGACCTTAGTACCGAAAGCACGGATTGGAATTGCCCACGGTCAGCTGGACGGAGATGCACTGGAAGACGTGATGTTAGACTTCATTAATGGGGATAAGGATGTTCTTGTAGCCACCACGATCATTGAAGCCGGACTGGACATTCCGAATGCCAATACGATCATCATCAACCACGCTCATATGTTCGGGTTAAGTGACCTGCACCAGATGCGCGGCAGGGTAGGTCGCTCCAATAAAAAGGCCTTCTGCTACCTGCTGAGCCCGCCATTATCTACTTTAACGAACGAGGCCAGAAAGCGCTTAAGTGCCATTGAAGAGTTCTCAGACCTCGGCAGCGGCTTTAATATTGCCATGCGGGATTTGGACATTCGTGGTTCTGGAAACCTGCTTGGAGCGGAGCAAAGTGGCTTTATCGCGGAAATAGGCTTCGATATGTACCACAAGATCCTGGATGAAGCCATTCAGGAGATTAAAAGCGATGAGTTTAAGGAGCTTTTCAAAGATGAGCCAGCCAGGCCATTCGTTACCTTCACGCAGGTGGATACGGACGTGGAGTTATACATCCCCGATGATTACGTAACCAACATTACCGAGCGCTATAACCTATACACCGAGCTATCCAAGATAGAGAACGAAACGGAACTGAAAGCCTTTGAAAAGTCATTACGAGATCGCTTCGGACCAATTCCTAGGCCTGTTACAACCATGATGAAGGTGTTACGGCTACAGTGGGTAGGAAAACGGCTTGGATTTGAGAAACTAAGCTTTAAAAAAGGCATTCTCCGGGGGTATTTCATTGCGGATAAACAGTCGGCATACTTCGATTCGGCTACTTTTGAGCGGATCATCAATTTTGCGCAGCAGCACCCAAGATTGTGCAACCTGAAAGAAGTAAAAAACAGTCTTCGAATTGCTTTCGAAAACCTGAATACCATCGATGAAGCAGTGGAAATGCTGGAGCTCGTAGCACATTAACAATAAAAGAACCTGTGCAGCAGTTTAGCTGCCACCATATGCATCATATGAATCCTCAACTGTTAAAAGACCTGGTTACCATGAAAATGCCGTTTGGCAAGTATAAAGGGCGTACCATGTGCGACCTGCCTGAATCTTACCTGGTTTGGTTCCATGGGGAAGGCTATCCTCCTGGCAAACTTGGTGAGCTCCTGGCCACCTTGTACGAGATCAAGTTAAATGGCCTGGATTACCTGTTACAGCCGATAAAGGCACAGTACGGAACCAGAAGCTAGTAAAACTCCGTAACGCTGTTTAAACAACATTACGGGGCTGCTTTATGATGGGCTTAATTCCCTCTCAACTTAGTTGAAAATCAGGTACAAGTAGACATAAACGATCGGCGCAGCAACAAGCAAGCCGTCGAAACGGTCAAGCAGCCCACCATGTCCTGGCAGCAGATTACCCGAATCCTTAACATCCAGGCTTCGCTTAAGCATAGACTCCACCAAATCACCCAGGGTACCGAAACTTACGATCAGCACGGCCATTCCCGCCCAGACTAAGATCGATATCTCGGTAAAAAACAGGGATACAATCCCGGCAACCAACACACTCATCAGGATCCCACCAGCAAAACCTTCCCAGGTCTTTTTCGGTGAATGCCGCTCAAAAAGCTTGGTTTTACCAAGTTTACGCCCAAAAAGATAGGCGCCGGTATCACTTGCCCACAGCATCAGCATAAAGGCAAGCGGTAGATGGAAGTTAAACTGCTCATCTCGCACATAGCCCAACGCGTAAAAGAAGCAGAATGGGACCACTACAAAGAGTAATCCGAGGAAAGTATAGGCAATGTTGTTAAAAGGGTTCTTAGCGGTCCTATAAAGCTCAAAGAGGAACACAGAAACGGCTATTGGAATACCTAAAAGCAGGTATTTGGTGTCAAATGGAAAAAAGGGGAAGGCTGCAACAGCGCCAAACAGCAGAAATCCAGTCACCATACCAAGGATTTTGTGTGGTAGAATGCCTGCGGTATTAACCAGGGTATAGAACTCGTACAGGCCTGCAAGGCTCAGTAAAAGGTAGAAAATGGTAAATACTTCAGCACCCAAAAAGAAGGAGCCAAGCATTACAATGGCAAAGAAAAATGCGGTTATTGCTCTAGTCTTCATTCAGGTTATTCTCTATGATGTAAGCTAAAGCCTGGTCAAAGTTCTCTGGCTGCACGAGGATGTTTACGACGCCAAAGGCTTTATATGATGAATCCTGCTTGTTCATCACCACTGCAGGAATATCGTGCTCCACGAGAGCCTGCTTAATGATCTCCGCTGTAATGGGGTTCGTGGTGGTGTACACTTTGGTCCAGTTGTTTTCCATTTTCAATGTATCTTTTTCTAAGGTAAATGAGGAGCAATACGGTTAAAACCAGCCCTAAGACATAGCCCATCCAGTTGAATGCCGGCTGTTCATCTACGTTTTCCAAAGGTAGGTTATGAATTTGAAAGTACAAGGCCATACATACCGCATAAGCATTGTTCAGGAAGTGTGCTAACATTGGATACCACAGGCTTTTGGTCCAAACATAAATGTAGCCGAACAGTGCACCAAGCAACAACCGTGGTATAAAACCGAAAAACTGTACATGTATGGCACTGAAAATGAAAGCAGTGATCCATATCGCTACATGCGGATTACCAAACATTCTGGAGAAAGCCCGCTGTACGCCACCCCTAAACATGAGTTCCTCTGCTACTGCAGGTAAGAAGGCAATCATGAACAGGTTTAAGAGGAAGTCCCCGGCAGTGTCCATCTTCAGCAGTGCTACCACCATCTTGGAAGCTTCCTCTTCTTTGTCCCGCATCCAGTTCTCCAGTGGCTTAAGCGCCTCTGGTAGTGTCATTTTCTGGTTAATTAATCCTGACAATTCCGTTATCGGCAGCGATACCATCATCAGCAAGAAGATGACGCCCAGCATGGCTAAGGTTGGCTTTTGCCAGTTGTAAAATTGACTGATCTTACGTCCTTCGGTAACAGCCAGAAATATTGGTGGCAAGAGAAAAAGCCCAATAGAGCTCAAAATCTGCACGATTTTTAGGGAATTGATGCTGTTTGGATCCTCTATGGACAGATTCGTAAGCGCTGCTATCCTCTGATGATCAGAGAACACGAGCAATACGATCAGGCTTAAAATACTACAAATGATGAGGCCTGCAAGTGCATATCCGGTGAGGATAAGTAACTGAACATAAGCACTACTTTCTGATCGGTGTTTCTGCAGGAAATCCATTGTATGTATGATTTTGTACCTTTGTGCCTGTAATTTGCGTTGAAGATAGAAAAATGTCCGTAAAAATAGGAAATATTGATCTGGGAGAGTTCCCGTTATTGCTTGCTCCCATGGAAGATGTGAGTGATCCGCCATTTCGTTACGTGTGTAAACAGAGTGGGGTGGATATGATGTACACGGAGTTTATCTCTTCGGAAGGATTGATCCGTGATGCCGCGAAAAGCAGGCAAAAGCTTGATATCTTTGAATATGAACGTCCTATTGGCATTCAGATCTTCGGCAGTGAGATCGACCACATGCGGGAAGCCACGGAAATCGCCACGATGGCAGGTCCTGATCTGATGGACATCAACTATGGCTGTCCGGTTAAAAACGTGGCCTGCAGAGGTGCTGGTGCCAGCCTTTTGCAAGACATTGACAAGATGGTTAAGATGACCGAAGCGGTGGTTAAGGCCACACACCTGCCTGTTACTGTTAAAACAAGATTGGGCTGGGATGATAATACGAAAAACGTAGAAGAAGTGGCAGAGCGCCTGCAAGATATCGGCATTCAGGCACTGACCATCCATGGTCGTACCCGGGCGCAGCTGTATAAGGGGCAGGCAGACTGGACACTGATCCGCGAAATCAAACGCAATCCAAGAATTAAGATCCCGATTTTCGGTAATGGTGATGTAGACAGCCCAAGAAAAGCGGCCGACTGGCGCCTGGAATATGAAGTAGATGGCATTATGATCGGTCGTGCGGCAATCGGTTACCCATGGATCTTCCGTGAAGTAAGACATTTCTTCAATACCGGAGAATTCCTTGCCGGCCCAACCGTAGAAGAACGTGTAAACGTCTGCAGGACGCATTTTGAAAAGTCTATAGAATGGAAAGGACCAAGGGTGGGTATCTTTGAGATGAGAAGACATTATGCCAATTATTTTAAAGGTTTGCCCGATTTTAAACCATACAGAATGCTATTGGTAAAGGAAGAGAACATCCAGACCATTCACGAAATATTGGACGAAGTGGCAGATAAGTTCCGGAACGTGGAGCCTGTAACAGAAATGGCTTAATTTTTGAAAATAACACCATTTACAACAGCAATATGGTAACAGCAATTACGCAGGGAATCAAAATATCAGTTGAAACCATGTACCAGGATGAATATTCTAATCCTGCCAATGAACAATTTATGTTCGCTTACCGGATTGAAATTGAAAATCTTTCTGATTATACGATCCAACTGCTGCGCAGACAATGGTTTATCTTCGATTCTGCAGGCACCATAAAGGAAGTTGAAGGCGCCGGAGTAGTGGGTGTACAACCCATTCTGGAGCCTGGACAGGTTCATGCTTATGTATCCGGATGTCAGATCACAACAGATATCGGCAGTATGCGTGGCAACTATTCCATGATCCGGGTGGCCACAGACACCCCATTTCAGGTAGATATTCCAGAATTTGCTTTGATTGTCCCTTACCGTCTAAACTAAGATTTAGCGGGTTCCCTTGCCGAAAAGCATACCCACATAATAGATCAGGTTACCTAACGCGCCTATAGCCGCAATAATGTAGGTCATGGCTGCCCACCAGAGTGCGTCTTTGGCTTGCTGGCGTTCCACCGTAGAAAACGATACCGAACGGTTATTACTAATCCACAATAACGCCCTTCTACTGGCGTCAAACTCCACTGGAAGCGTAACCAGGCTGAAAATAGTTACCAATGCAAGTCCAAAGACCCCGATGCTTAACACCACCGGATTACCGGTGAAACCGATCAGGAGGAAGCCAAAAATAAGGATCCATTGAAGCAGGTTAGAGGTTAATGATACCACAGGTACCATTTCCGACCGCAAATACAGCCATTTATACGCTTTACTATCCTGAATGGCATGCCCACATTCATGAGCCGCGACCGCCGCTGCGGCTACACTACGCCCATGATAAACGTCAGTACTCAGGTTTACAGTTCTGTTCTGGGGGTTGTAGTGATCTGAAAGCTGACCATCAGTACTCATCACCTGCACGTCGTAAATGCCATGATCCTGAAGCATCTTCTGTGCGACCTCCTTACCCGATAAACCTGAACCCAATTGCATTTCCGAATAGCTGGATAATTTGCTTCGGAACCGCCATTGCACAATCATGCTGATCATCAGCACCGGAATAATGAATATGATATAGGTAAGCATCTTAGCCAGTATGAGTTGTAGAGATCAAATCAAAAAGCGTTCCCTAAATCTGTAAAGTCCAAAAAATTAACAACTTAACAATTCTAAATCACCGCTTCGGGTGGTTTATTACAGGATTTTACCTTTATAATCCCACTATCCTACGATTAGGAATCCCAGTTTTTTACTAATATCTTTGTTATAAACAATAGAAAATTGTTAGAAATTATAAAAATATTAGCAAGATGGAATATCTAATTATCGCACTGCTGCTACTCATCTGTTTCCTGATGTTTCTCTTTTTAAAAAGACCAGCAGGCGACCAACACAAGGCCTTATTGGAAATCAAAGAATTGGAACACCAGAAGCAACTCGAACGGCACCATGCCGATAAATCTCGAATAGAGGATGAGTTGCGGGATCTGCGTGAAAGTTTCATGATGGAGCGTAGCAGGGCCATAAAGGCCGAAGAAGCCTTGAAAGCCCAATTAAACCGTCAATTGGAGCAAGAACAGTATATCCAGGAACTGCAACATAAATTCAAGCTGGAATTTGAGCATCTGGCTACTAAAATCCTGGAAGAAAAGACCAGTAAATTTACCGAAAGCAACCGCATCAACCTGGATCAGATCTTAAATCCGCTAAAGGAAAACATCAAAGCATTTGAACAGAAGGTGGAAAAGGTCTATAAAGACGAATCTGACGAGCGGAATATGCTTAAAGGCGTAATATCCCAGCTCATGTTGCAAAGTAAACAGATACAGGAAGATGCGAACAATCTCACCAAGGCACTTAAGGGCGACAATAAAAAACAGGGCAACTGGGGCGAGATCATCCTGGAAAAGGTACTTGAACGTTCAGGATTGATCAAAGGACGGGAGTACCGGGTACAGGCTTCATTAAACCACGCTGAGGGCAACAGATTACAACCCGACGTCCTGATAGACCTTCCAGACGAGAAACACGTTGTAATCGACTCTAAAGTGTCTCTCATTGCATACGAGCGTTTGCTTAATGCGGAGTCTGAAGAGGAGCGTACCATTTTCATCAAACAACACGTAAGTTCGATCAAAGGACATATTCAAAATCTTTCCGGTAAAAACTACCAGGATCTTTACCAGATCAACTCCCCGGATTTTGTGTTACTTTTCATTCCAATAGAATCATCCTTTGGCATTGCAGTGCAGGAAGACGCGGAGTTGTTCAATTATGCCTGGGACCGTAAGGTGGTGATCGTAAGCCCTTCAACGCTGCTCGCCACACTACGTACCATCGCCAGCATCTGGAAACAAGAACGTCAGAACCGGAATGTACTTGAAATTGCAAGGCTTAGCGGTAGCCTGTACGAGAAATACATTGGCTTCCTGAACGATATGGAAGGTTTGGGTAAAAACCTGAAGAACAGCCAGGATTGCTATGATAAAGCTTTGAATAAACTGTCCAATGGCGCCGGAAACCTGACCACCACGGCCGAGAAGATCAAACGTCTGGGTGCAAAAACAAACAAACAGATCGACAGCAAGTTCCTCGACCACAGTTTGACCGGAGAGGAGCCAGCCGATGAAATTTCCAGTGAACTGCCTATGAACAATACAGGCAGCTAGCCCAAGCAAAGATTAAAAACAAAATTAAAAGCCTGATTTAAACTTTTCCAAATGGATCTGTTTAAATCAGGCTTTTACATTATCAATCTACTGGTCAGTTATTTATCCAACTACAGTTTAGCATTGGTAGATTAAATCAGCTAATTTGCTGCTTAAATCAGACCAAACAATTACAGCGGCCTGTTATAACTTGAAAGCGTTCCAGCCCTGAGCCTTAAGCTCATGTACCATATCTGATTTGGAGATCATTTTACAACCCGAATTCTTATCGGTGATATGCCCGATAACGCTGATGTCTACATCATGTTTCAACTTTGTGTAGTCAGATTGTTTGATCGTGAACAACAACTCATAATCTTCACCACCATTTAGCGCACAAACTGTGGGATCCAATCCTAATTCACGAGCAGTTTCATACGTCAAGGGGTCAATTGGAATTTTCTCCTCATACAGCGTTACGCCTTTTTCCGATTGCTGGCAGATGTGCAGGATTTCCGATGCTAAACCATCAGAAACATCGATCATCGATGTCGGTACAATCTCCATCTGTGCCAGTAAATCAACGATATCCCTTCTGCCTTCGGGTTTAAGCTGGCGCTCAATGATGTAATCCTTGCCCTCCAGATCAGGCTGAATATTTGGATTCTCTAAGAAAATCAGCTTTTCACGCTCCAGGATCTGCAATCCGACATAAGCACCGCCTAAATCTCCGGAAACACAAACTAAATCACCTTCACCGGCCCCATTTCTATAGCAAACATCTTTTTTGTCGGCATAACCAATGCTCGTTACGCTGATTACCAGACCTTGTTTACTCGTTGAAGTATCGCCACCAACCAGATCAATGTTAAACTTATTGCAGGCAAGCTCAATGCCCTTATAGATCTCCTCTACAGCTTCCAGCGGAAATTTGCTCGATAAGCCGATGGAAACCGTGATCTGGGTTGCTATACCATTCATCGCGTAAATGTCGCTTAAATTCACTTGCACGGCCTTATAACCCAAATGCATCAAGGGTACATAAGCCAGATCAAAATGGATGCCCTCCAGCAGCAGGTCAGTGGAGATCAACACTTCCTTACCATCAAAATTCAGCACTGCAGCATCATCGCCGATGCCCTTGGTACTGCTTTCATGACGGATTTTGAAATTATCCGTAAGGTGTTTGATCAATCCAAACTCTCCTAATTGCGCAATATCTGTACGTTCCTTATTTTCAAACATAATTTTTCTTCTTTAGGGCTCTCCAGCCATTCTTAATCTTTAAACAGCGCGTATGCTGTACTAAAAAGCGTATTAATCAATGCAAATATCAGCGTAACACATTCCCAAATAGTGATACTTAAACACCAATTTACAAACCTAAACTGGCAGAGATTTCCAGCATTCTTTCAATTGGTTTTCTCGCCGCTACTATCGTTTCCATTGGTACAGTTACTTCAGGTGTTTCATTCTTTAAACACAAGTATAATTTCTCCAGCGTATTCCGTTTCATATACGGGCAATCATTGCAGGCACAATTGTTATTTGGTGGCGCAGGAATAAACGTTTTATCCGGACATGCTTTTTCCATTTGATGGATAATTCCACTCTCGGTTGCAACAATAAATTCTTTAGCATCACTGTTGATTGCGTACTTCAATAATCCGGTTGTTGAACCGATATAATCTGCCATTTGAAGTACCGCTTCCTCACACTCTGGATGGGCAATAAACTTTGCTGCAGGATGACGTTCTTTCAAGCGTGTAATTTTCTCTCTCGAGAAGATTTCATGCACCATACATGCACCATTCCAAAGCACCATTTCACGCCCGGTTTTCTTCGATACCCAGGCACCTAGATTCTTGTCGGGACCGAAGATAATCTTCGTATCTTTTGGTAAGCTTTCAACGATCTGCACAGCGTTGGTAGAAGTACAAACAATATCACTCAAAGCCTTCAATTCTGCACTGCAGTTTACGTAGGTAATCACAACGTGATCCGGGTATTTTTCCTTGAACTTTTTAAACAAGTGCGGCGGACAGCTATCCGCCAGGGAACAGCCAGCTTTCAAATCGGGTAAAAGCACCCGTTTTCCAGGCGAAAGGATTTTGGCAGTCTCTGCCATAAAATGAACCCCTGCAAAAACGATGATGTCAGCTTCTGTTTTGGCAGCCTCCTGCGATAAACCTAAACTGTCGCCAATGTAGTCGGCGATGTCCTGGATATCCGGCTCCTGATAGTAATGCGCCAGAATGATCGCATTCTTCTCCTTTTTCAGTTTTTCGATTTCTTCAAACAGATCCAAGGTCGGATCAATCTTTTCATCTGCAAAACCTTTAATATTTATTTCCTCTAAGGTATCCATTTTCAACAGTTCAATAAATTATAATTATTTAATATAAATAGGTTTCTATTGTTTATTAGTGTGTTAGTAATGTTTATAATCTCCAGAAAATTCTTTCGATTATTTGAGTTATTACAAAGTTATTAACAATTTATATAGGTTTTTATTTAATCTTTAGCCTGATTTTGAACGATATAAAAAACAACACCTAAACTTATCAATAGCTGAATGTGTATTATTTTTACGTTAAAAAAACGTTAATAACCCTGGCAAAGTTGCGCATAAATACTTTATAAAATTGTGTCAAATTGCCATTTTACCTTAGCTTTAAACAATCAAGAATAGTTGTTCTTTTTATTTATACAAATAATTAACAATGTTATCAACGTTGTTAACAATAGCCCGAATTACCATAAAGAATGAGAAAAGTAGATTTTTTAGTCATCGGATCAGGTATCGCGGGTTTGAGCTTCGCTTTGAAAGCTGCCCAACATGGAAAAGTACTGATCATTACCAAATCAAATGAAGATGAATCCAACACCAAATATGCCCAGGGAGGCGTGGCAGTGGTTGTAAATGAGGATGATTCGTTTGAAAAACACATTAAAGACACCCTGATTGCCGGTGATGGCTTATGTGATCCGGAAATTGTGGAAATCGTTGTTTCTGAGGGGCCTCAGCGGATTCAGGAGATTATCGACTACGGAACGCAATTTGACCGTGATCATCATGGTGTATACGATCTGGCGAAGGAAGGTGGGCACTCCGAGCATCGTGTACTACATTATAAAGATGTAACCGGCTATGAGATCGAGCGTGTACTCTTAAAACAAATTCACGAGAATAACAACATCGAAATATTAACACATTACTTCTGTTTGGAGTTAATAACTCAACATCACCTCGGTGAATTTGTGGACAAGAGCACAAAAGTTATTAACTGTTTCGGTGTATATGCCTTTAATACAGAGCGTAACGATGTGGAAAAGATCTTAGCAAGTGTAACGGTCATGGCTTCGGGCGGCGCTGGACATATTTATTCAAGTACAACAAATCCGGTGATCGCTACCGGCGATGGCATGGCCATGGTGTACCGCGCAAAGGGAAAATTGCGGAATATGGAGTTCATACAGTTCCATCCAACGGCACTTTACCACCCCGGAGAGTACCCTGCATTTTTAATTTCAGAAGCTGTTCGGGGCTTCGGCGGTGTGCTGCGGCGTAAGAACGGCGAGGAGTTTATGTATGAATATGACCCACGCGGATCGCTCGCTTCGCGTGATATTGTAGCCCGCGCAATCGATGCCGAGATGAAAAAATCCGGTGAAGACTTCGTCTACCTGGACATCACCCATCGCTCTAAAGATGACATTCTGGCACACTTTCCAAACATCTATGCGAAGTGTTTATCCATCGGAATAGACATGACCAAGGACTATATTCCGGTTACTCCAGCTGCACATTATATGTGTGGAGGTATATATGTAGATGCCTATGGGCGTTCTTCGATCAACAATTTATACGCCTGCGGCGAGACCTCATCAACAGGTTTACATGGTGCAAACCGCCTGGCTTCGAACAGTCTTTTAGAGGCACCCGTATTCGCCCATCGGATCTATTTAGATGCCATTCAGAAGTTCCAAAATAATGTGATTCCAGATAATATTCCGGAGTGGAATGACGAAGGGGTTACCCAATCAAATGAGGATATTTTAGTCACACATAATCTACGTGAAACACAAAAATTGATGAGCGATTATGTCGGTATTGTACGTTCGGATTTCAGATTAGATCGAGCAATGCGGCGATTATTTTTACTCTATGAAGAGACTGAAGAATTCTATAAAGCGAACAAAGTTTCCGTTAAACTTTGTGAATTAAGAAACGTTATTCAGGTAGCATTTTTAGTCATTAAATCTGCGAAGGCACGCAAAGAAAGTCGTGGTTTACATTATACGACAGACTATCCTTATCATGCCGAAACCATTCAAGATACCATCTTTTAAAAGACCACATTTATGCCAGTAATACTTCCCGTAGAAGACAAGAACCCCATCTGGGGAAACAACTGTTTTATTGCTCAAAATGCAACCATTGTAGGCGATGTAAAAATGGGTGATAACTGTTCAGTATGGTTCAATGCGGTGATCCGTGGTGATGTAAATTCCATTACGATTGGTCATGATACCAATATACAGGATGGCGCCGTGATCCACGCCACTTACCAGAAGGCTGCCACCGTAATTGGTAACCGCGTGTCTGTTGGCCACAACGCCATTGTACATGGCTGTACGCTTGAGGATAACATCCTCATCGGAATGGGCGCTATCGTAATGGATAATGCCGTTGTAGAGCCTTATTGCATCATTGCCGCAGGTGCAGTAGTCCTGGAGCATACACGTTGTGAGAGCGGCTTCTTATATGCCGGTATGCCTGCTAAAAAGATAAAGCCCATTACAGAGATGCAACGGGCTTTATTAGATAAATTACCTGATAACTATATTATGTACTCGGACTGGTTCCGCTAGCCGGCTCCTTAGGAATGGTCACCGTGGCCTTTCGATCCCAGTTGGCACGGATAGAAAGCTCCTGCGGTTCATTGTAGATCTGCTCCGGTAATTGTTTTAAACTTACCCTGCCGGTGTCCCAGATGCCATTTCCATTATTGTCGTACACCACGCGTAGAAAGTACTTGCCGGCACGGTAATTCGTGAAATTCAGCGTAGTGTCACGACGAATAACATGTTCTGATATCGTCTCTTTCTTTTCATTCGTAACCTGCACAACGTAACTTTTGTTGGCTTCCGGTACCTTTATGCTTAAACCAAGGCTTCCATAATCATCTGCACTGGCCAGCTCGAAGGCCTTGGTAAACTCCTTGTTCTTGGAATCAAACATTCCTGCAATCGCACCTGGATTAAACTTCATTTCATACTCCGTGCCTCGGTCCCAGGGAAACTGAACATAGTAGCTCAGGAAGTCTGCCGAATCCTTCAGCAGCTGGAAATTGGTTACCGCTACAGAGTCTTCCAGAAGTTGAATTTTAGTTCTGTCTATAGCTAACACCGGGGTAGGGAAGGTGAGGCGCAACCTTTTATTGGGGTTCAGTTGCCCGCCTTCAAGGTTATCTGCCGGCATCAGCGCCCGGGTATAAGTATCCTTTTTACCCCTGGTTAGCTTTACCGTTTGAAGCAGTTTACCGGCTTCTATGATCGAAACTTTGGTCGAATCAAAGCTTAAATCATTTAACCACACGCGCACAGAATCGTTAGTCTTGCTGAACTGGAACTGCTTTGAAGCATCCAGATTTGAAGGCTCTGTGACCACCACGGATGGCTGCCGGAGCTTTTGGTTCCAGGTGATCAGAATTGTTCCGTCAGGCGCAATTTTGCGGTCTATGATCCGGAATTCCTGTGGATCTTCTTTAAAGACTTTAATTTTAAGATCGCTGACATTTGCTTTCAAGACGATGGAGTCCGGCAAAAATCCGATCTCATCAGATACCTGCTGGTAGATTTTATCACTTGTTTTTTCCTTCAACGCGTATACTTTATAAGTATTCTCCCGCAGGTTATTCAGTTGGAACCTGCCCGAACTATCCGTCGTTGCGTAGATTGAAGGTTTGGCTTTTCCGATGATGGTGTCACGATCTATCGGGACAATAAAAGCAAGTGCATCTAAAATCGGTTCACCGGTAAGTGCATCCATAACTTGTCCGCTGATGGATAAAGAATCCAGTTTCGGCCCGGTCGCGAAAACGTAAGTGAAATTTTTGAGTACGTTGTTCTCATTGATGTCTGCAATAGACTTTCCAAAATTCAAGGTATAAGTAGTGTTTTTTTCCAGTGTGTCCTGAAAGCTGATCTCTAAGGCACGTTTCTTTATTTTCAACTGTGGCAAGCGTTCCATATCAGGGGAGACACTGAATTCCCGAAATTGATCGTTCAGCTTGAAATATTCGTCGAACTGAATGGTGATCGTTTTCGCATTGAAATTTGTGGTCAGATTTTCAGGGAGCATTTTCAAAACCTTCGGTGCGATGCTGTCGCGGGGCCCACCTTGTATGGTTTTCTGACTTGCACAGCCTCCAACCAGGAAAATTTGGTAAAAACCATATATAAAAATCAAGAGGAACTGCCAGGTTTTAAATTTCATTGTTTTTAGCTGTTTTAAGACGTTTTTAGTTGCTAGAATATAATCTGTTTAAAAATTTCAGAAAGTGGCGTATATCGAATAAAAATAGGTTGATTTCCAAGCACTACAAAATACGTTGTAGGTTACTGAAAATCAAGCTGTTAGGATTTATCTGCTGATGTGGACCATCAAAACAGAGATATCTGAAGGAGAAACACCGGAAATTCTGGATGCCTGACCCAGCGTTCTTGGTTTAATCTTCAATAATTTCTCTCTTGCTTCCTTCGAAAGGGAATTTAACTGCGAATAATCAAAGTCAGGATTGATGTCCTTGTCTTCCATCTTCTGCATTTTCGCTACGATCTCCTGTTCTTTCTCAAAGTAGCTGTCGTATTTAATTTTGATCTCAGCTTGTTCAACCGTCTCCTGGTCAAACTTGCTTAGCAACTCATTTAATGGTGCACTGACTTTTCTTACATCTTCAATAGAAACCTGTGGGCGGCTTAGGAGGCTGAAAAGTTTCACATTCTGGCTAATTGGACTCGTACCCAGCTCCTGCAACATGTCATTCGCTTGCGACATTTCAATGCCTTGCTTCCGACTGAAGGCAACGATCTCGTCCGAGTTCGCAACTTTTTGCTTTACAATATCCAAACGCTCATCACTGATCAAGCCAAGTTCGTGGCCAATAGGGGAGAGACGGATATCCGCATTATCCTGTCTTAGTAACAAACGGTGTTCTGCTCTGGAAGTGAACATACGGTATGGTTCTTCGGTACCTTTTGTGACCAGGTCATCTATCAATACACCGATGTACGACTCCGAACGCTTCATGATCAGCTCATGTTTGTCATTTACCTTCTGATGTGCGTTAATTCCAGCGATAAATCCCTGACTTGCAGCCTCTTCATAGCCAGTGGTACCATTAATTTGCCCGGCAAAGAACAAATTCTTGATTTTTTTGGTCTCTAAGGTTAAATCCAGCTGGGTAGGTGGAAAATAATCGTATTCAATCGCATATCCCGGGCGGAACATCTTGGCATTTTCAAACCCCGGGATTTGCGTCAATGCCCGGTATTGTACGTCTTCAGGCAGCGAGGTGGAAAATCCATTCACATAGATTTCTACGGTATTCCATCCCTCAGGTTCTACGAAGATCTGGTGACGGTCACGCTCTGCGAAGCGGTTTATTTTATCTTCAATGGATGGACAATACCTTGGACCAAGTCCTTTGATACGGCCGGTAAACATCGGTGATTTTTCGAATCCTTCTTTTAAGGTTTCGTGTACCTTGGAGTTGGTATAAGTGATCCAGCAGCAGCGTTGTTCTTTGGAACGTTCTACTTTTGTATAGGAGAATCTGCCCGGATTTTCATCACCCCATTGTTCTTCCATCACAGAATAATTCAGGGATCTGCCATCCACACGGGGAGGGGTTCCGGTTTTCATTCGACCCGCTTCGAAGCCCAATGAGGTAAGTTGTTCCGTTAAGCCTGTAGCTGATTTTTCACCAGTACGGCCACCGCCGAATTTCTTTTCGCCAATATGGATCAGACCATTCAGGAAAGTCCCATTGGTGAGCACTACGGATTTACCATGGATCTCTACGCCAATGGAGGTTTTTACACCACAAACAACATTATCTTTAATGATGAGGCTGCTCACCATATCCTGCCAGAAATCTACATTCGGTGTGCGCTCCAGTGCCAGTCGCCATTCCTCTGCAAAGCGCTTGCGATCATTCTGCGCACGCGGGCTCCACATGGCTGGACCTTTAGAAAGATTAAGCATTCTGAACTGTAGGGTAGTCTTATCAGCGATGATTCCGGAGTATCCGCCCATGGCATCAATCTCACGAACGATCTGTCCTTTTGCTACACCACCCATTGCCGGATTACAACTCATCTGTGCAATGGTCTCCATATTCATCGTTATTAAGAGCACTGAAGAGCCTAAATTTGCTGCGGCGGCCGCGGCCTCACAGCCCGCGTGTCCAGCGCCTACAACGATGACATCATACGTTTTAAACATGGTTTTTTGGGTTATGTTTCACGTGGAACTTAGGTGGAAGTACATGCTTTTTAAGCCCTTGTTCCACGTGCATTATTTCGATTTTAAATTCTTTAATAGGTTAAACAGGGATACTACAACCCAGACACTTTCCAAAATTACAAAGGGCATGAAGTTTATCATCCAGGCTGATATACCCGCTAATGCGGCACCAACGAGATTCATTAAACTATACCAGTTGCTCTCTACTTTAATGACCTTTAAGATCTGTAGCAGAAAGGCGACCAACAGAATGGTTACACCTGCAGTGGCTAAAATGTCTGATATGCTCATATCCTAGTTGTTTTTTTCTGATAGCTCGAGCCAGCGCTCCATCACCTGATCCAACTCGTTATTTAAGGACTGGATCTCTGCAGAAACGTTTTCAATTTCCTTGTAGTTGCTGCTGTCTATATCAGAAAGGGTGCTGGTAAGACTTACAATCTTATCTTCCAGCTTAGCGATCTTTGCCTCGGACTCTTCCAGTTCTTTCTGTTCTTTATAGCTCAGCTTCTTTGTATTTTCTTTAACTGCAGGAGTGGAGAGCGTAGCAGCAGCTTTCTTTTCCGTTTTCTCCTTCAGCTGCTCCAAACTTAAGCGGTATTCAGAGTAGTTCCCATTGTAGATATTAACCTCACCATTGCCTTCCATAATGAATAATTGCTCGCTCATTTTGTCCAGTAAATACCTGTCGTGTGATACCAGGATCAGTACGCCCGGGAAATTCTCCAGGAACTCTTCCAATACATTCAGCGTATCAATATCCAGATCGTTCGTAGGCTCATCCAGAATCAGGAAGTTTGGATTCTGCATCAATACCTTCATCAGGTGCAAACGCTTTTTCTCGCCACCGCTCAATTTCTCTACCATGCCGTGCTGCTTCTTCGGTGGAAACAAAAACAGGGTCAGCAACTGAGAAGCAGAGATCGTCTGACCATCGGCCATCTTGATGTATTCCGCATCAGATTTTACAATGTCAATTACCCGTTCCTTTTCGTTGAAGGCTAAACCACCTTGTTTATAATAACCATAAACAGTTGTTTCACCCACGCTAACTTTACCTTTTTCCGGCTGAAGAAATCCGGTGATGATATTCAGTAGGGTAGACTTACCAGTACCGTTTTTACCAGCTAAACCAATGCGGTCTGCACGCTTAAAAGTATAGGAGAAATCATTGATGATCTTCTTTTCATCAAAACTTTGCCCAATGTGTTCCAGCTCAAGAATCTTATTGCCCTGGCGAGCCATTTTAACATTTAACGTAATACTTTGATTTTCAGTATTCTGTTTCGTTCTGCTTTCCAGATCATAAAATGCATCTATTCTGGCTTGTGATTTTGTACCACGAGCCTGCGGCATTCTGCGCATCCACTCCAGTTCTTTTTTCAGGAGATTTTTATTCTTCTGGAAAGTAGCTTCATCAGAAGCTTCACGTTCAGATTTTTTCTCCAGGAAGTAGGCATAGTTACCATTGTAGGTAAAGGTTTTCCCTTTATCTAACTCTACAATCGTGTTGCAAACGTTATCCAGGAAATATCTATCGTGCGTAACCAGCAAAATGGTCTTGTTTCCAGAGGTCAGCAATTTTTCAAGCCATTCAATGGTATCAATATCCAGGTGGTTAGTTGGCTCATCGAGAATATAGAAGTCCGGATCTTCAATCAGCAGTTTCGCCAAAGCAAGACGCTTTTTTTGTCCACCGGAAAGGGTAGAGATCTGCTGCTGGAGATGCGTGATGCCCATACGACTGAGGATGGTCTTGATTTCATGTTCGTATTCCCAGGCATTATGCTCGCTTAGTTCTCCATACAAACGATTCAGATGATCTTCATCAGGATTTTCCTGCTCAATCAATTCCTCGTATTCTTTGATAAGCTGCTGTTGTTTGTTCTCCAGTGAGAAGATGAAATCACTGATTGAGAAACCTTCCGGGAAGGTCGGCTCCTGATCCAGGAATCCAATACGAACGGATTTATTCTTTACGATTTTTCCTTCCAGTGGAAGAAAGCGCTCGGCAAGCAATTTTAGCAGGGTGCTCTTACCTGCGCCATTTATTCCAACCAGCGCAACACGTTGCCCGGTCTGGATTCCTAAAGTTAATTTTTTAAATAGCCATTCATCATGATAAGCATGACCCAGGCCTTCAGCTGCAATTAATGTACTCAATGTGTGTTCTTAACGAAGTTTATATGCGAAATTACTACAAAAGTACACATTAAATTTTTGCATTCAGTTTCAGGCATTTAAGCAGAATGTAATTTTACTTCTGTCGCTTGTTGACCGACCTGTACCACCGCGCCAATAACCAAAATTGCGGGGTAACTGAGTCCTGCATTCTTCGCGGCTAACTCCAGCTTTCCAGCAGTGCAGATCACCTTCCTTTCCTGTGGCAAGGAGCCATGTTGAATAATCGCCGCAGGCATTTCTGAAAGTCCTGCCGAACGATAGACCTCAGCGATTTCACGCAATTTTTTCATGCCCATATAAATGACCACTGTAGCCTTGCTATTGATGGCACAGCTTAGGTCAGCAGATAAACAACCATCTTTTTTTGTACCGGTAATGACCCAGATGCTTTCACTTACCCCTCGATGGGTTAAGGGAATACCATGCAATCCCGTGGTCTGCATACTGCTGATCCCGGGCACGTAAAAACTTTTAATACCAAGGGCTGCCGCATATAGAACTTCCTCATAGCCCCGTCCAAAAATGTAGGGATCTCCACCTTTCAAGCGAACCACAACGCGATCCTGCAGACAATATGTGGCTATAAGTTGATGTATCTCTTCCTGCGGCATGTAATTTCCATAAGGTTGCTTACCTACATAGACCTTTTTACAGCTTTCTTTCGCAATTTCAAGTAAATCCCGGTTAATTAAGTTGTCAAACAAGATCACATCAGCATTTTTCAGTACTCTTTGTGCCTTAACCGTAATCAATTCAGGGTCTCCTGGACCTCCGCCAATTAAATATAAGCCATTTTCTAATTTTTTATGCATGATATTCAAAGTTTATCGGTTTTATAATTTGTGTTACCCTAAAACTATGTGTTTAAATTTGTAAAACATGATTTATATCATATTATTTCGGGTAAATGTTAAAAATAATTTGTTTTTATGCTTGTTAATGTCATAACTTACATTTAAAATCAATGGATTTTAAATTGTTAGATGCTTTTTACCGCCTTTTATCGGTTTAAAACTGATCGAGTAATGGATTTTAGGTGTAAATAACTGTGCTAAACCAAATATTTTCCTAATTCATGAACCAAAAGCCTGAAATATAAGGTCGGGTGAGAGAAATGTTATCATGAATGCTTTTTCAATTAAAAAATACTAATCAGATGAAAAAGGAAACTATAGTAGTTATCGGAAATGGCATGGTAGGCCATAAATTTTGCGAGAAGTTAATTGCAAAAACAACAGCTTTTAACATCATTGTATTTGCTGAAGAGTCCCGTCGTGCTTACGACCGTGTACATTTAAGCGAATTCTTCAATGGAAAATCTGCCGATGACTTAGCGCTTTGCAGTGCAGACTGGTATGCAGAAAATGGAATCACACTGTTTCTGAATGATGCGGTCAAGCAAATCGAACGGACACAGAAAATAATTCATTCCCGTTCGGGCATGATCATCCACTATGACAAACTGGTTATCGCCAGCGGTTCTGCGGCTTTCGTTCCCAATATCCCTGGCTTATCTAAGCCGGGCGTATTTGTATATCGGAATCTGGACGATTTAGAATTGATTCGAAGTTATGCGGAGAATACCAAAAATGCAGCTGTTATGGGAGGCGGTTTGCTAGGGCTGGAGGCTGCCAAAGCCCTGATTGATCTGGGCGTCCAAAAAACCAATGTCATTGAATTTGCCCCTCGTTTGATGCCCAGACAAATTGATGCCGCCGGCAGTGAGATGCTGGTTGCTAAGCTAAACGACTTAGGTCTTTCCATTCATCTTAATAAAAGCACGGTTGCTGTACTTGGTGAGCATCACATCACCGGACTACAGTTTAGTGATGATACTACGCTGGAAGTTGATATGCTGGTGATCTCGGCCGGCATCAAGCCAAGAGATGAACTTGCCAGACAATGTGGGTTGGAGGTAAGCAGTAGAGGAGGAATCATTGTTGATGATAAAATGCAAACCAGTGATCCGGACATCTTTGCCATAGGCGAATGTGCCATTTACCAACAGATGATCTATGGTCTGGTTGCTCCTGGATACGAAATGGCGGAAGTGCTTGCCGAAAATCTTAGCAGCGGTCATAAAACCTTCCATGGTTTTGATATGAGCACAAAACTTAAACTCATTGGAATTGACGTTGCAAGTTTCGGTGATCCAGCCATCAAAGAACCTGCATGCAGAACCATCATTTTTGAAGATACCCATAGGGGTACCTACAAACGCATCAACATCAGCAACGACGGAAAGTACCTCCTGGGCGGTATCCTGATCGGTGATGCCAGCGCCTATAACCTGCTGCTGCAAACGGTAAACAACAAGATTCTCTTGCCACCAAATCCAGAGGACCTGATTCTTGGGGCCAGGGGTGCAGGAGCTGCAGATCAAGCGCATGCAGGTATTGCTGCTTTGCCAGATGAAGCACTGATCTGTAGCTGTGAAGGCATCACCAAACTTCAAATCTGTGATGCCGTAACCACAAATTCATGTGAATCGGTAGATGCCTTAAAAAAATGTACCAAGGCTGGTACCGGTTGTGGTGGCTGTATTCCGATGGTAAAAGACTTATTGCTCCATACCATGAAAGCCAATGGTAAGTACGTCCGCAACATCATCTGTGAGCATTTCAGCTATAGCAGACAGGAATTGTATGATCTGATTCATATTCATGAGATCAAATCCTACAATGAAGTGCTTGACCATCTGGGTACCGGCGATGGCTGTGAAGTTTGCAAACCGCTGGTCGCATCGATCTTAGCAAGCTTATGGAAAGAAATGATCCTGGAGCGGGGTAATGATACTGCGCAGGACAGCAACGACCGCTTCCTCGCTAATATTCAAAAAGGAGGCTCATACTCTGTGGTGCCTAGAATTCCTGCGGGGGAAGTCACGCCGGAAAAACTAATCGTTATCGGGCAGGTGGCACAAAAATATAACCTCTACACTAAAATCACCGGAGGACAAAGAATCGATCTCTTCGGAGCACACCTTACGGATCTGCCGCTGATTTGGGAGGAATTGATCGCTGCAGGATTTGAAAGCGGACATGCCTATGGCAAGGGGCTGCGAACCGTCAAAAGCTGCGTTGGCAGCACCTGGTGCCGCTTTGGACTGCACGACAGTGTGAGCTTTGCCGTCAGAATTGAAGAACGTTACAAAGGGCTGCGAACCCCTCATAAGTTCAAAGGGGGTGTGAGTGGCTGCATCCGGGAATGTGCAGAAGCACAGGGTAAGGATTTTGGAATTATTGCGACCGAGAAAGGCTGGAATTTGTATGTCTGCGGTAACGGCGGCAGTAAACCACAGCATGCCAAGCTGCTCGCAACCGATCTGGACAGCGATACCTGTGTTCGATACCTGGACCGCTTCCTGATGTTTTACATGCGCACCGCAGATCCACTGGCCCGCACTGCCACCTGGCTCAACAAGATGGAAGGTGGTATCGACTATCTCCGTAATGTCATCGTGAACGACAGCATCGGCATGGCCGAGGTCTGGGAAAAGGAGATGGAGCAACAAGTGCAGCTATACAAATGCGAATGGAAGGAAGCGGTAGAAAATCCGGCCATCCGTAAAAGATTTAACCACTTCGTTAACGCACCGGGAGAGAAAGACCCATCCATAGCCTTCACTGAAATGCGGGGGCAGAAAAAAGCAGAATGGACCAAAGCCTAAAATCAACTTCATTTTTCAAACCTAAAAAACAGTATTATGAATGTAGCATGTGCCGAAGAAACCTATACCTGGATTGCAGCTTGCCAGGTAGATGATGCCGCCGAAAATGGTGGTGTATGTGTCAAATTTGGACAGGAGCAGATTGCGCTTTTCTATTTCACCCGCCGCCAGGAATGGTATGCGACACAGAACCAGTGTCCGCATAAGCAGCAGATGGCTTTAAGCCGGGGCATGATCGGCACCATGGGCGATCATCCCAAAGTTGCCTGTCCTTTTCATAAGAAAACTTTTTCCTTGGAAACGGGTGAATGCCTGAATGGCGATTGCGGTACCTTGAAGACCTATCCGGTAAGGGTTGAAGATGGTTTGGTTTACATCGGATTTACAAATTAGAACGACACCAGATGGATTATGTATCACCAAAAGAAGTGGCAGGCAACATGATGGCTGCTGCTGTATCGAAATCAGCACTTTCTATAAAAGACCTGCTGATCCGCGGAAGCATGTCAGGTGCCTTGCTGGGCATATCCGTGACGCTGGCAAATCTTGCAGCATCTCAAACCAAACTGCCTATGGCCGGCGCACTGGTTTTTCCAGTAGGGTTTGTCATCATTATTATCCTGGGTATGGAACTCGTAACCGGTAGTTTTTCGCTGATTCCACTCGCCTGGTTTGAGCAGAAGATTACGGCGAAAACGATGTTGAGCAACCTGTTCTGGGTCTTTACCGGCAATTTGCTGGGCAGCCTGGTATTTGCATTATTGTTCTGGAGCGCTTCTTCAGAAACTGGAACACTGACGGTTCTCGGTCCGATAGATAAAATGCTGGTTGCCGCCGCGGAACGGAAAACCACCGGCTATGCCAGCCATGGGGCCGCGGGATTGCTTACCGCATTTGTGAAAGCCGTATTGTGCAACTGGATGGTCTGCATGGGTGTGGTGATGGCCATGACTTCCAAGTCGACCTCCGGAAAAATCATTGCGGCAAGCATACCAATATTCATATTCTTCGCGCTGGGTTATGAGCACGCGGTAGTCAACATGTTTGTTATTCCTGCAGGAATGTTATTTGGCGCCAAGGTAAGCCTGGCAAGCTGGTGGCTGGACAATCAACTCATCGTTACCCTCGGGAACATCGTAGGTGGGCTGCTTTTCACAGGTATGGCAATCTACTATACGCATGGTAAGCCTGAGCAGAAAACAGTTCAAACACCATTAAACTTAAACTCCTGATAGATGAAGATTTTTACCCGGACGAGTGTTTTTGCTTTGCTGATCCTGTGTCCCGCGATAAGGCTGAAAGCGCAGTCTGCTGAAGGCATCAAGGCTAAAGCGCAACTATTCGATGGCTTGTTGGTAGCCGGATATCTGGATCATGGAGCCTTCATAAACTGCACAGGCCCCGCAATTAAGTTTAGCAAAAAGCCATATTGCGTAATGTTAGGTTTATTACCGGGCTTGCGGATAAAGGAGGACCAGGCTCCAGCTGAGGTTCCGAAAAATTCGGTGATCACGCCTTCTCTGGGCTTTGGATTAACAGCTTCCTTTAAACACCTTGCTTTGCAGTTGCCGTTGTATTACAACAGTAAAACTACCACCAAAGACGGTGTTTGGAAGGCAGGGCTAGGTTTAGGTTATAAGTTTTAAGGACCACTAATTAACTGGCTTTGCTAAGCAGTTGCAGTCCGTCGGTATTGATAATGCGGATTTTTTTACCAGACAGTTCAATCAGGTTTTCCTGGATCAGTTCATTCATGGTACGAAATACAGTTTCATAACTAGCACCGGTGAATGCGGCAAGATCCTGTCGACTCATATCAATGCTGATGCAGCCGTCCTCATCGACATCAAAGATGGATTGCAATTGAAGGAAAGCAGCCGCTAACCGGCCCTTCACAGACATGAGTGCCAGGTTTCGCATTTTCTCTTCCGATTCCCGAAGCTCTTCTGCATAGAACATCATGAGCTTAAAGGCAAAATCATGGTTTACACGCAGGGTAGACAGGAAAAAGTCTTTATCAATAAAACAGATGGTGCTGGCTTCAATTGCAGTAGCTGATATGGGGTAAACAGAAGCGCTTTCGCCCAGCGCCCGGTGCCCAAAGATCTTGCCTTTGGTTGCGAAACGGATGATAATGTCTTTGTCGCCCCACTGCTTATGTACTTTTACGCTGCCATCATAAACGAAATATACGCCGGTAACGGGATCACCTTCTTGAAAAATCGTTTCCCCTTTTCTAACCAAATAGTTTTTCTTATGGGCTTGGATTGCCGGTTGCCATGCCGGCAGTGCAAGTTGGCACATCAAACAGCGCTTCATATCACAAGGTGGGCTCTTTTTCATTTCTTTTCGTTAAACCGATGATGTCTCAGGGCGCATTACAGCGCATGCCAAGCTAAAATAAAAATTTGTAAAGCGCGAGCGTTGCCTCTAATAATTTGAGCCCTCCTGCAACGCTGACTCAGGAAAAAACAAGCAATGATACTGGCAGGTACCAGGTGGGAGGTCGAGCCGCCCTCAATCCGGCATCGAACCGGCCTCCAACCGGGGTTGATACGCCCTGATACCGGATCGATGCCGGGTGGAACCCAGATGGACACGGAATCAGCTATAATCCCTGTACTTAGCGATAATGAATTTTGCAATGCCGGCATCTAAGACTTACATTTAGAGGTAAACCGCTTAATTTATGCCAATCAATACGCTCCCAAACCCTCATCTAACAATGCTCCTTCATGGCGAACCCTGCTGTAACTATCGCATGATCATTAAACGAGATAAGCAGAACCTATGAATGCAGGATCATTCAGGATGTGTGCTCTACGAACAGTACGGCATATCATGAAATCACTTTTATGCACCTTGCTGATGCTCTTGCCGGCCGTAACCCATGCGCAGCAGGATAGTACGACAAACAAGAAAGGGGGAACCGTTGGACTTAAAAACCCTTTGGAAACTGGGAATGATGCACTTGTAAATGCGCCGAAATCGAAAACCGTTGACAAAATTGACGATGGTCAGAAAGGTTACTTTTATGCTGCTTTTAAGCTATCTGTTGAAGACCTTGCAACCTACGCTTTTGCCGATGAAGCCGAGGCACAGGATTATGAAACGAAAGAAGGCTTGATTTTAGATTTTGGTTACGGAAAGCAAATTAATAAACTCATGGGCATTGAAGCTGGCCTTGGAGCGTACTTTTTAAACCCACTTAATTTGTTCTATGATCACGAGGAAGATGAAGGATATGATGCCCTTGATATACAAAGCAGAGCCTTCTCTTTGCAGGTCAGGCCTTTTCTGACGTTTGATGTAGGGGCCGGTGCAAGCTTAAAACTTGGTGCAGGGCTGCTTTACCAGCAGTTGAATTCCTCAGGAAAATACTACCCCGATCAAGGGCAGGATAACACAAGCACGGCTTCGGGGCAGTCAAAGTCCAGTTATCGGTCCAGGTTCTTCCTGAATTACGAACCTTTCACCGGATTGGACTTCAAAATTAGCGATAAATGGGCAATAGGGCTTAACTTAACCTATGTGCGGATCAACTGGAACAGATCACTGGATGGTTTGCGGTTCAGCAATCAACCGGGTATTCAGCTTCCAGAACATCGTACCTCTATGGTATTCCTGGGGGCAAAGGTGGCTTTTAAGTAGTAGGCTTCAGTACCAGTTTCGCCAGGTAGAGATCTTCTTTCTCCGTCATGATCTTTTTGGCCACTTTACCCTTGTCGGGGTAACCCAGCAGATGCAATGTTCCATGAACCATCACACGGCAAAGTTCATCCATAAAATCATGCTTAAATTCCTTCGCATTTTCTTTGATCCTATCAATGCTGATAAATATATCGCCTACGATCGTTTTCAGGGCCTCTGAGTTATCAAAAGTGATCACGTCGGTATAAGTGTCATGATCGAGGTATTGTTGGTTTATACCCAATAAATATTCGTCAGAGCAGAAGATGAAGTTTAGTTCTTCCAGTACATAACCTTCCGCACTGATCGTTTCCCGAAGCCAGTTACGGATGATGGTCTTGTTTTTCAAGGTGAAGGAGATCTCTTCCGTAAAGAAGTGTATGGCAGCTTTGCTCATGGTATGCTAAAAATGCAAAGATAAAAAAAAAGCTCCCCGGAATTTCCGGGAAGCTTGTACGAATATGTTTAATGAAATCTAGATTACTTTAACATTGATCGCGTTCAAACCTTTTTTACCGCTTTCTACATCGTATTCTACTTTGTCGTTTTCACGGATTTCGTCGATAAGGCCTGTTGAATGTACAAAGATTTCGCTATCTCCGTTTGTTGGAATGATGAATCCGAATCCTTTTGTTACATTAAAAAATTTTACTGTTCCTTCTTGCATTGTATTATGTATTAAAAAATTAAGTGTGCAAGGTAGTCATTATTTGTTATAAACAAGTAAATGCTTGAATTTTTGAGGAATATAGAAATTATGTGACTTTTTTCCTACTTTTTCCCACTCACATTTAGGGTGATTTCAGAAGAATGTGGGATGCCCAGCGTGCTGCCAGGTTTCACGATCAGCAGGTTCTGTAAGTACACGTCAATGATGCCCTCCAATACCTTTTTTCTTTGCTCATGATATTCAGGCATATCATCCCGGAAGCTGTTCAGGTAGATCTTACCATGCTTGTCGACCACCGCCGTAAATGAGTAGCCAAAATCCTGATAAGCTTTTTCTATTTTAATGCGGTACTCGGGGAACAAATAGTCGTAAGACTCCGTTCTGCCGACCAATCGATCTACTGTACTTAGCTTCTTTACGCTGATGATCTTACTTTTTGGAGTGAACTGCACAGGAATGCGGCCCGCAAAAGCGCTATCGGCATTTGCCGGATTGCGGTCGGCCCGCGCAACAAGCTTGCGGATGAAAGCCGTATCAGCCGCGGTAGGCTTACGCAGTTCTTCAGGGGTTTTGTTGATCTTCTTAAGGTAATCTTCCGAATAATAGGTCATGAAAACATCCGAGCGGATGTCTTTCTCAATCACCCGGTTGGTGAGTTGCAGACGCTGCATGCGGATGCTGTCTTTGCTGAACCCTTTGATCCGGAACCACTCACCGGCGAAATTATAGACATCCCCGTGATCGTACATGAAGTAGAAGGACTGCATGATCTGCTTTTGCGGACTCCAGGCTTTCACTGTATCATTCGAGGCAAACTGTATGATCCAGCTGGGTTCCTGCTGAAAGCCGATATCAGAAAAGGAAAGCCCGTTACTGAAGCGACGCGTCACCTCATGGTATTTTATGCCAACGATCGGCGTAAAATCCAGTCTTTTTATGTCTTCTTTTTTCTTCTTTTCTTTCTTTGCATTTTTTTCAGGTGTGGAGTTACACGCACTAATTACCAATCCAACAGCTAAAAAATAAATCAGCGTTTTGAAATTTAACATTCTCTATAAACGGATTACACGTAAAAATAATGCCCGCAAGCGGGCAGGAGCTCAGATTCTCTTTTTTAAAGTTAGGACTTTATAAACGATTTCGTCATTTTGGAATAGTTTAAGGACTACATTTTTACCGTCTCCGGCTTTAAGCAGCTGCACAATGGTCTGCAGGTCCAGGCTGGTAACGGACTTGAAATTGATCTCCAGCAACTCGGTACCAGGACGTATACCCTGCTTTTCTGCAGGTGAATTTTCTTCAATGCGTTCGATGAAAAAGCGGTTTGACTTACCTTCTTCCATATAGACTTCCATGCCTGACATATCATGATCAAACGCGTTTTTCAATGCGCTATTTGGTTTAAGGTAAACCACACTGTTCCGGTAATCGTAAGTGATGTGAAAACGCCGCAGCAGCTCCGCTCCGATACTGCCATTTCGCCCGGTGGACATTACCTTTGCCGCACCATCGGCATAATCCGGGTAATTTGTTAATACGTCACTTAAGGTCACCCGGCCGATACTCAAATTATGAACGCGACCGATGTGTCCGCTGATCAAACCACCGAAGCCCATACCTAAGTTTGCAGTAATGTTGCTGTCGGGCAGGGGAAACTTCTGACCGGCTAAACTCTCCAGGGAAAGGGCGAAGCTGGCGCCACTGTCCATCAGGAGCCGGGCATTGAAGAGCCCCACGTTAGGTGCCATGACGGAGAGGTGCAGGTAAGGCTTGTTAAGGATCATCTCCATCGGTACCGCAAAACCTTTGATCTTCCGCTTCAGCTCGTGCCGGTAAAATTTCATCGTATGGCTGAAATAGTCTACATGGACCACAAAGCTGTTTAAAAAATAGTAGCCAATTAGACCATGTACATGTATACCCAGGAAGTTTGACAGGTTGAAGATATCGCTCTTTAGAATGGCCGTAGGCACATTATCCATCCTGGAGGCACCAACACTGACATCAATGGTGTTTGAAGAATAAGCTTCAATCATCTCACCCTGCCCGAGCCCGGAGATCTTCATCGGCCGTAGCTGCGAAAAATCCAGCGTGTCCAGAATGCTGGGGTCTGTGATGAGCAAAGGGGATACGCCGGTGTCGAGAATGAAGTTGAAGGGCCCTTTGTCATTGATGTAAACCGGGATCACAATCAGGTTTTTGATCAGCTGGAAGTTCATGGTTTGCTGCTTCCTTTTGCCTCTGAACTCAAATTGTTGTCCTTGTACTTCTGCAGGAGGCCATAAAAGCAGCAGCCAGATGACAAGCAGCCAATGGCAAATCCGAACAATAGCCAAAAATCCTAAAAGCATTAAGTAATTTAAGAATTTCAAAGGATACTTCATCTGCCGCTTTCCATAATTCTGCCACGCGGTTAATATCAGGCTCCATAGGATTTCCGGATCATCCATAAGCTTCCATGAAAAACTTGCCTTGATTTCAATTCATTTCCAGCCAGGCTATTTGCTGTGTAATAGGGTGTAAATGCCTGTAAACGTAGGCGGAAGAATCTTGTAAATCTTTTTCTTCTGCAAAACTTGGAATTGTTTATTGTTTCATTACTTTTGTTTTGAAAGCTAAAACGAAAGATAACGAAGCTTTTTATAAAAGAATCGAAATGATATTAGATCGGAATTCAGCAATAAGCAAGCTGGAAGAACAGCAGGATTGGGACATCATTATAATTGGTGGTGGTGCAACAGGCTTAGGCACAGCGCTGGATGCAGCAAGTCGTGGATACAAAACTTTGCTGCTGGAGCAGGACGACTTTGCAAAAGGTACATCAAGTAGAAGTACAAAGCTGGTACATGGCGGGGTGCGATATCTGGCACAGGGTGATATTGCGCTGGTTTATGAAGCTTTGCATGAGCGAAGCCTGTTGCTGACCAATGCACCGCATCTGGTTCATGATCAGGAGTTTATTATTCCTTGTTATTCCTGGAAAACAAAATACATGTACCTGGTCGGCTTGAAATTCTATGATCTGCTGGCTGGAAAGAATGATTTCCGCAAGTCCAGCTTTCTTTCTGCAGCGGAGGTTATGAAAGCCATTCCCGGCTTAAATCCGGAGGGATTGATCGGGGGTGTAAGTTATAGTGACGGGCAGTTTGATGATTCCAGATTGGCAATTAACCTGGCACAAACGGCTGCTGAACATGGTGGCGTATTGCTGAACTACGCGAAAGTTACCGGCTTAACTAAAAAGGGAGACAAAGTTTGCGGTCTAAGCCTGGAAGATCTGGAAAGTGGAAAGACTTATAACCTGGAGGCTTCGGTGGTGATCAATGCAACCGGCGTTTTTGTAGATGAGATCTTAAAAATGGATGTGCCGAAAGGTGATCCGTTAGTACGGCCAAGTCAGGGTGCCCATGTGGTACTGGACCAGTCCTTCCTGAAAGGCAATAGCGCGCTGATGATTCCGAAAACTTCTGATGGCAGGGTGTTATTTGCAGTGCCATGGCATGGAAAAGTACTGGTTGGTACAACAGATACGCCGCTGGATACACACAGTTCCGAACCTCGCCCTTTGGAGGAGGAAATAGCGTTTATTCTGAATACCGCAGGCAAGTATCTGTCGAAGGCCCCTACACGGAAAGACGTGCTTTCCGCTTTCGCTGGCTTACGCCCACTGGCCGCACCAGGTAAGGATACCAATAAAACGAAAGAGATCTCCAGAAGTCATAAGCTAATTGTAAGTAAATCAGGGCTGATTACCATCACTGGTGGAAAATGGACCACCTACCGGAAAATGGCCATGGACGTTGTTGACAAAGCCATTGCCTTGGGTAAACTTTCCCCGGCGGCTTGTGTAACGCGGACGACAAAAGTACACGGTTATACTGCGACGGCCTCCAATGATGCCCTTGCGGTATATGGCGCTGATGCGGAAGGTATTCGCAAATTGGTTACCACGCAACCGGAGCTGGGGCGTAAAATACATGAAAAGCATCCATACATCGCTGCGGAAGTGGTGTGGGTAGTGCGGAATGAGATGGCACGCAAGGTGGAAGATGTGCTGGCAAGAAGAATCCGCATCCTGTTCCTGGATGCAGCGGCAGCGATTGAACTCGCACCGGCTGTAGCACGCATCATGGCAGGGGAATTAAAACAAGATGAACAGTGGATTAATAATCAGGTGGAAGCGTTCAGCATGCTGGCAAATGACTATCTCCTGCGACCTGCGGGATCCGGCAGCATCGGTAAATCTTACGTTACGAAGGTTTAATTAATAATTCCTTAACATACAACTTGACTGCAATCAAGATCTTCGTGGCCTTTTAAAAAACGAAATAAATTGAAATGCCACAACAAAAACGAAACCAAGTATAATACCTATAGTATGAAAAAAAGATTTACTCAACGGCGCAAGGCTGGGCAGTATATTGCTGGCGTTGCTTTGTTTATGTACGCTGCGCAAATGCCGCTGGGGTCGTTTGCGGCTCCCAGTGTCGCACTGGAATATCGCCAGCAGATGCAGGAGCTGGTTACCGTAAGCGGAACCATCGTAGATGACCAGAGCGGACAGGCGCTCCCGGGTGTAACCATTATGGATGCACAACGAAAAGTTTATGGCACGAGCAATAGCACCGGTGCTTTTACCATTAAGGTTCCAAAAGGTTCTGTGCTCAGCTTTACCATGATTGGCTATACTGCCACAACCTTACCGATCAACGCTAACCAGCCTAAATTAGCGGTCAGGTTAAAGGAGTCATCGAGTGAGCTGAATGAAGTTGTTGTAACCGCCCTGGGCATTAAACGGGAAGAAAAAGCGCTGGGATATTCGGTTTCAACGCTCGACAATAAAGATGTGACGAATGCCATTTCCAACAACTGGACCAATGCACTTTCTGGTAAAGTTGCAGGTTTAAACATGGTTAAGTCAGGTGGTGGACCCGCAGGATCCAACAAAATTATTTTACGTGGTGAGAATTCGCTATCGGGTGAAAGTGAAGCCCTGATCGTTATTGACGGGGTAATCACCAGCGGCAGTAGCGGCAGATCCACGGGAACAGGATCCGGTGCCTACCTTTCCAGCGAATCGCCGGCAGATTTTGGAAACAGCCTTGCCGACATCAACCCTGATGATATCGAAAACATTTCTGTTTTGAAAGGACCTGCTGCAACAGCGCTTTACGGTTCAAGAGGTGGAAATGGTGCCGTGATCATTACCACCAAATCTGGCCGACAGGGACAGAAAGGTATCGGGATCAGCTTCAATTCAAATACCTCTATTGAGACCATTTCACGCTGGCCAGACTACCAGACAGAATACGGACAGGGTGATGTGGGTCAGGATCTATATTACTCCTACCTGGCAACTGCAGATGGTGCAAGTACCAGAAGTACCAGTTCCGCATGGGGACCTAAATTTGATGGCCAGAAGTTCTTTCAGTATGATCCTGTAACCCGGACCACAAGTGCGGAGCGTTTACCCTGGGTGGGCTATGAAAATAACCACCGGGACTTCTTTCAAACCGGAACAAACTTCATCAATAGCATAGCATTAGACGGCGCAAACGAGAAGTCCAGCGCGCGCTTGTCGATCACCAACCTGAAGAATAAATGGATCATACCAAATACCGGGTACACCAGGAATACGGTGGCACTATCTATTAGCCACAAGCTAACCGACAAGCTACAGATCACCAGTAAAGTAAACTACACCAATAAATATTCTGATAATTTGCCATCTACCGGGTATAACAATCAAACCATCATGTATTTCATGCGCGGCCTTACGCCTAACATGAATATGGACTGGTTCAGGGATTACTGGATGCCAGGGCAGGAGGGGCTCTTACAAAACCGCCCTTTCAGTAGTTTATTGGACAACCCATACCTTATCGCAAATGAAATGCTTAACAAGTCTGACCGTCATAATGTGGTTGGAAACGTTACAGCAACCTATAACTTCCTGCCAAACCTGAGTTTGATGGTTCGTACGTCGATGGATATGTCGTATGATGCCCGTTCGCAGCAACGTCCATTCAGTACCAACAAGTATGCAACAGGGATGTTCCGCACACAGAACATCTACAATCAGGAGGTAAACACAGACTTTTTGCTTCGTTATAATGATAAGATCGGATCAAAGTTTGAATATTCCATAACGGGTGGTGGAAGCAGGATGCACAACAAATATACCCGTGATGAACTTCGTGCGGAACAATTGTTGTATCCGGGCATTTACAATTTCTCCAACAGCAAAAATGTACTGGTTGCCTTGCCTAACCGGACACAGTATGCTGTAAACAGTTTCTATGCCTTAGGTTCATTGAGTTACGACAACTTCTTGTTCATGGACTTAACGGCAAGAAATGACTGGGCAAGTACCCTGGCAACACCTACCTCCACAGACAATGTTTCCTTCTTTTACCCATCAGCTAGTTTCAGTGCTGTTCTGTCGGAGAAGATTAAAATGCCGGAAATCATCTCTTTTATGAAACTGCGTGCATCGATTGCAGGCGCGGGTAGCGGTTCGACGACAGCCTACCAAACGGCTTATGCCTATTCGCCAACAACCTTCCCGGGGAGCCTTTTGAATCCTACAGTCATCGCTAACCCGGAACTCAGACCACTGGCAACGACCAGTTACGAACTTGGTTTAGATACCCGTTTCTTCAATAATCGTCTGGAAATTGATTTTACCGCATATAAGAACAACACCAGGGATCAGATCATTTCTTCACCGGTTGACCGGGCTTCTGGTTATAATGCCACCATTCTGAATGTCGGAGAAGTACAGAACCAAGGTCTGGAACTTCAGGTAAATGGTACCCCGATCAAATCAAAGAATGGTTTAAACATGAACGTTTTCGGTACCTTCTCTTACAACGAAAACAAGGTTGTGGAGCTCGCAGACAGCGTGGGTACCATCGTGATGTCTACTGGTCCGAGAGGAACGATAGAAGCCAGGGTAGGCGGATCTATGGGCGATATCTACGGCTTGGGTTATCTAAGATCCCCTGATGGGCAGATTGTTTATCGTGATGGCTATCCAGTGTTGGATCAGAATAGCAAATATCTGGGTAATTCCACTGCAAGATACAAAAGCAGCTTAGGTGCGGGCTTCAGCTTTAGAGGTTTCAGCCTGAACCTATTGTTTGATGCACAGTTTGGTGGACGTGCCTATTCTTTAACACATTCCGTACTTGCTGACGAAGGTAAATTGCAGAAAACCGTACCGGGAAGATACAACGGTATCATCGGAAAAGGGGTGGTGCAGAATGCAGACGGAACGTACAGCCCGAATACCGTAGTTGCAGCAAGCACAGCTACCTATTATAAAACCCATTTCCAGCGTGACAACGTAGAAGCGAATACTTTCAGTACCGACTTTATCAAGTTCCGGGAAGCCAGGTTTGATTATAGCCTACGACCGAACCTAGTTAAGAAGCTTGGTTTGCAACGCGCAACAATTGGTGTTTACGGTCGTGACCTGTTCATGTTTACCGATTGGCCGGTGTTTGATCCGGAATTTGGTACCATTGGAAGTTCCGGTGAGATCACTGCAGGCTTCGAAACCGGGCAGTTCCCATCTACCCGCACCTTCGGACTAAACATCAGTATAGGTATTTAATCTTTAGCCAGGAATCATGAAAACTACATACAAAACTTTTTGCCTGATCTTACTTTCAGGCCTGCTCCTAAATACTTCCTGTAAAAAGGACTTTAAAGAGATCAATACAGATCCCAACCGCAGTGCGGCGGCATTACCCGAAGCACTGCTGACGCCATCACTTTGGGACGTTGTTACGCGAAATAATAATCGTGCGCTTAGACTTACCCACGAGTTAATGCAGGACCATGTTGCCATTTCCGATGGCGATGAAATACACCGCTACGTGGTGCGCCCGGGAGAATCCGATTACATGTGGAACAACTGGTACTTGCAGTTAACCAATTTCAAAGACATGTACACCCGTGCGAATGACCTGAACAATAAGACCTTCATGGGTATTGCACTGATCTGTGAGGTATACGTAACCTCCCTGATTACTGATACTTACGGCGATGTACCTTACTCCGAAGCTGGAAAGGGCCGCGAAGGTTCTTATCAGCCAAAATTCGACCGCCAGGAAGACATCTATAAAGATCTTTTCCGCAAGTTGGAAGAAGCGAATACGCTGCTCGCAGAAGGTACCACCATGACCGCTGAGCAGTTGGCTTATGATCCGCTATATGGTCGCAATACCGGTGCAACTTCAGCAAGTACCATCACCAACTGGCGTAAATTTGGCAACTCTATGTACCTGCGCTTGCTGATGCGGGTGTCTGGAAAGCCAGAAACAAACGCTGCTGCAAAGATCAGAGAGATCGTGGAAAGCAATGCTGCAAACTATCCGATCATGAGCAGCAATGAAGAGTCTGCGGTGGTAAGATATACCATGACGCCGCCATACACCTCTTCTTTCTACGGCGGAAGACCGTTTGACTTCAGCGGGAACAATGGTCTGACAGAATTTTTCATCAACACTTTGAACCAGTGGAATGATCCGCGCAGAACCAGATGGGCAACCATCGACGGTGGAACCTATATCGGCGTGCCGAGTGGCTATGCCCGGGGACAAGTGCCGGAAAAGAGATCTACTTACCTTGATGCACTGATGAATGAGCCTTTATTAGGGAACATCATGAACTATGCAGAGTTACAGTTCTTATTGTCTGAAGCGGCTTTGAAAGGCTACATCAGCGCTGACGCGAAAACTTATTATGACAATGGGGTAATCAATGCCATCACTTTCTGGGGTGTTGAAGTGCCTGAGGGGCAGCTTGAAAATGAGTTCATCAAATGGAATCCGGAGGAGAGTATGGACAGGAAGATGGAGAAAATACACCTTCAGAAGTATTATACCTTGTTCTTTACCGACTTTCAGCAATGGTTTGAACACAGAAGAACCGGACATCCGGTGCTGCCAAAAGGTGCCGGGCTGGAGAATGGCGGACAGATGCCGTCAAGACTCAGGTATCCGGTCAATGTACAGTCGCTGAATTCGGCCAATTACGCTGCTGCGGTTGCTGCAATCGGGCCTGATGATATGAACACAAAGGTTTGGTGGAATAAGTAATCCTAATAGAAAGAACATGAAGAAGATTTATTCATTCATAACGGCGTTGACTTTATGCGCGCTGCTATTTAATGCCTGTAAAAAGGATGAAAGGCCTGCAGATGGAACCGTAAATTCCTTTGCTGCGCTATACGTAGTTAAAAATGCCTATAAAGGCAGTGATGTACAGTTAAACGCGGAGGCACTTGGGGGTGCAACACAGACCGGTGGTGTCGTGATTTCTAACTTGACGGGGAATAACTTTCCAAAGGGTGGCCTTATCATTCAGAATTCAAGCAGAGGGCAGGTAAGAGGATTACTTGTCGAGCTTGGAGATGCCGCATCGAACTACCTGCCAGGTGATTCCTTGCTGATCAATGTTGAAGGCAGTACGCTGTCGAAGGTTGGTGCGTCGCTTCAGCTAAAAGGTATTAGTCCTGCAAACATTACCAAGGTGAGTTCAGCTAATGTGGTATCGCCAAGAACGGTTGCATTGGGGGCATTATTGGGTAATTTCGAGCTGTATGAAAATACGCTGCTTAAGGTTACTGCAGATGCTAAGCCGGTGCCTCAAACAGGAGAAACCTATGCGGGCAATAAGATGCTGGATGATGGCTCGGGGAGTGCGGTTGCCTTGTATACCGCAGCGGAAGCCACTTTTGCAAGCAATAGCTTACCAGCGAGTGCAACCTACACCGTAATTCCATTGTTTGGTGACGAAGCCGGGAACTACGGGACAACCCCGCAGCTGCGGTTAAGAACTGCGGCTGACGTGGAAAATGCCAGCGGCCCGATTTATCCGAACTGGCCAGAGAGTTTTGAGAGTCCGGATCAATCTATGAAAGGTTCTTACAACATGAATACCGCCGAGGTGCCGGATAACAGCATCAACCTGAAAACAGGAAACTGGAAGTTGTATCAATCGATTCTGGCTGCAACCGCTGGCCGCGACCGCATCAATGCTCCTGGCCTACAAAGCATCCGGATGCAGCAGAACCTTAAAGAATCGGCCTTCTTACAGATGAACTTTGACCTTCCGAACGGGGCTTCAAAGGTTACATTTTGGGCAGGCGCTTATTACACCGATGCGGTGAGTACCTTGCGCTTAGAATATTCAACCGATGGTGGTCTGACCTGGCTTGCTGCCGGTCCTGATATTCAGTGTCAGAGTGGTGCATCCAGACAGGAGACCTTCCTGTTAGACATTAAGGGTAACGTACGTTTCCGGATCAATAAACTAGGTTTGGGTACGACCAGCGTTCCAAATATTTTAAACGGCAGGTTGAGTATCGAAGATATCGCTATCTATTCTAACTAAGCATAAGATGAACAGAAGGTCATTTATACAAAGATTATCCTTGATTGGCGGGGCACTGGTTTTCAGTATACCCGGCCAGTCTTTTTCCTTTTTTTCCGGGCAGAAGAAGCTGAAAGGCCGGGTTACCGATGGCACAAAGGGGATTGCAGGTGTTGTTGTCTCTGATGGTTATTCCGTGGTGAAGACCAATGCCGGAGGTTACTATTCCTTAAAGCCGCATGAACGTGCAAGCTCGGTTTGGCTGAGCACACCTGCAGGCTACGAGTTCCTGCACACGGATGGCATCTCCAGGCATTATCACCTGCTTGGCCGTGGTAAGAACCACGATTTCGTTTTGAAGCGACTATCCGGCACAGATTCGCGTCACCGGTTCATCGTATGGGCGGATCCGCAGGTGAAAACCAAAAATGATGTGAAGCAGATGATGGAAACGTCAGTTCCGGATGTGCAGCAGCTGGTACAGGGTATGGGTAGCGGCACGCTGGTTCATGGCATTTGCGTAGGCGATATCGTCTGGGATAAGCAGGAACTTTTTCAGGATTATAACCAGGCGGTTGCTAAAATGGGTATCCCGTTTTTTCAGGCCCTGGGTAACCATGATATGGACTACCGTAAAGGCGGTGATGAAACCTCGGATGTTACCTTTAAAGCGACTTACGGGCCAACGTATTACTCATTCAATCGGGGGCAGGCGCATTATGTGGTGTTAGAGAACGTACGCTATTTAGGTACGGATCGTGATTATGATGGCTTTCTGGTAGAGGAGCAGCTGTCATGGCTGGCAAAGGACCTGGAGCATGTTGCAAAAGATCAGCTCTTGATCATCAACCTCCATATTCCGGTACATAGCGGAGTGAAAAATAAGGCCGATTTGTACAAGGTACTGGAAGGTTATACGAACGTTCACATTATGTCAGGGCATACCCATTACAATAAAAATGTGATCAGCAACGGCATTTACGAGCACAACCACGGAACGGTGTGTGGTGCCTGGTGGACGGGGCCGGTATGCGAAGATGGTACCCCACGTGGTTATGGCGTTTATGAGGTTGATGGTGCCAATTTGAAGTGGTACTATAAGTCTACCGGGGAAGATCGGACAAAACAGCTGAGCGCCTACCTGGAGACTTTAGCGGGACAGAAAACCTTAACCTGTAACGTCTACAACTGGGATCCGGAATGGAAGGTGGAATATTTTCTAGATGGCCGGCCGATGGGCATTCTGGGGCAAAAGGTAGGCCTTGATCCCCTTGCAACCCGGTTATATAAAGGGCCTGAGCTTCCTGCAGGGCGTCATTTCCCGGAACCACGTCAAACAGACCACCTTTTTGTTGCCCGTATCGAAAACGATGTAAAGCGAATAAAAGTAATCGCTACAGATCGTTTTGGCGAACAGTTCAGCACAGAAATCGACGCTTAATATGAAAAGTTTAAAATACATGGTTGGCATTGCCCTGCTATTTGGAACCGCATGCAAGACCGTTAAAACCGATAATAGCAATAAGCCGGCTTTATTTCCAGCCTTCAGCACCGAGGCCCATCGTGGTGGCCGTGGTTTAATGCCTGAAAACACCATTATGGCGATGAAAAAAGCCATGGATCTGGGTGTGACCACACTGGAGATGGATACGCATATCACTGGTGATCACCAGGTTGTACTATCACATGATGAATATCTGAATCCCCTGTTTACGCTTAGCCCTGAAGGCCAGGAGATTACAAAGGAACAATCGAAGCAGTTGATCCTATACAAGATGCGGTATGAGGAGCTGAAAAAATACGATGTAGGCGCTAAATACTACAGTAAGTTTCCCGAGCAGCTGAAAGTGAAAGCACAAATTCCATTATTATCGGAATTGATTGACTCGGTGCAGCATTATGCCAAGGTAAAAGGCATCAAGCAGCCCTTTTACAACATTGAAACAAAGATGGGCAAGGATGGAGACAACGTGTTAAATCCTGCTCCAGCGCAGTTTGTGGACTTGCTGATGGCGGTTATACGCGCTAAAAAGATCAGTCCGTATGTTGTCATCCAATCTTTTGATGTAAGGACCATTCAGTATTTGCATGAAAAATATCCTGACATCCGCAGCTCCTATCTGGTGGACAAGGGTAATGTGGAAGACAATCTGAAAAAGCTTGGCTATACACCTTTCATTTACAGTCCTGCTTACAAACTGGTCGATGCTGAGCTGGTGAAAAAATGCCATGATCTGAATATGAAAGTCATTCCATGGACGCCAAATACAAAGGCAGAGATTGAACAACTGAAGCGCCTGGGCGTAGATGGTATCATCTCCGACTACCCGAACTTGCTTGTAGACTAACACCTAAGCCCTATAAATGAATTTTGACTTACTAAAGCCGGCAGCACATAAGCCGCTCTTACCACAGGAACGAATTGATCCTGAATACAAATCACAACGACTGAAAGTTTTTCTTGGCATTTTCCTGGGTTATGCAGGTTATTATCTGGTACGGAAGAACTTTTCCCTGGGTATGCCCGACCTGATTGCTCAGGGCTATTCCAAGACCGAACTTGGATTTGCGCTTTCGGGCGTTTCCATTGCTTATGGCCTCAGCAAATTTTTGATGGGCAACGTTTCCGACCGTAGTGATGCGAGGAAGTTCCTCACGGTTGGACTGGTGCTTTCGGCCTTTACCATGATCTTCATGGGGGTATTTCCCTTTGCCACCTCCTCCATTACGGTCATGTTTATCCTATTGTTTTTAAATGGCTGGTTCCAGGGAATGGGTTGGCCGCCATGCGGAAGGGTGGTGGTACACTGGTATTCCATTCGGGAGCGGGGTACAATGATGTCCATCTGGAATGTGGCGCATAACGTGGGTGGCGGCCTGGTTGGCCCGGTGACCATCCTGGCCATAGAGATCTTCGGAAACTGGCAGAGTAAGTTCTATTTCCCTGGTATGATCGCTTTGGTGTTTGCCTTAATTGCTTACATCCTGGTGCGTGATACGCCACAGGCCTGCGGACTGCCGCCAATTGAAGCCTACAAAAATGACTATCCAAAGAACTATTCTGCAGAACAGGAGAAGGAACTCAGTGCAAAAGAGATCTTTTTTACCTATGTGTTTAATAACCGGATGTTATGGTACATCGCTTTCGCGAATGCTTTTGTTTACCTGGTGCGTTATGGTATCCTGGATTGGTCGCCGACCTTTCTGAAGGAGGCAAAAGGCTTTACAATCAATGAATCAGGTTGGTCTTATTTCTTGTATGAATATGCAGGTATCCCGGGGACACTGTTGTGCGGCTGGATTAGTGATAAGGTGTTTAAAGGTCGACGAGCACCGGCAACCGTGATCTATATGGTACTGGTAACGGTCGCGGTCTTTGTTTATTGGAAGAATCCTCCGGGTAACATCTGGGTAGACAATGCGGCGCTGATCTTTATTGGATTTCTAATTTATGGACCGGTGATGCTGATCGGTGTTCAGGCACTGGATCTGGTGCCGAAGAAGGCTGCAGGTACTGCTGCAGGGTTGACCGGACTATTTGGGTACCTTGGAGGCGCTTTATTTGCGAACATCGCAATTGGTATTGTGGTGGATGAATGGGGCTGGGATGGTGCCTTTGAGATGATCATTGCAGCATGTATCCTATCCATATTCTTTACGGCACTATCATGGAACCGCGAAAAACAGAACTTAGTAAACCTAAAATAATGAAGAACGCATTTAAGACTGGCTGCCTCTTTTTTATCTTGTTCCTGCTTGGAAGTAGCGCAGGAGCACAAAAGCTGACCTGGGACAGTACCTATCGTCCAAAAACCTATGCGGAGCAGGTTGCCAAATTCAGGAAGGCGGCCCACTCCAAAAAGGATGTTGTCTTTTTGGGTAACAGCATCACCGCTGGAACAAACTGGGCAACCCTGCTTGACTTGCCTAATGCTAGAAACCGTGGAATTTCTGGAGATATCAGCTATGGTGTACTGGAGCGCCTGGATGAAGTGATCGCAGGTAAGCCGGCGAAGGTATTCCTGCTGATCGGCATAAATGATATCTCGAGGAACATTCCCGATTCCCTGATCATTGGAAACATCAAGAAAATTGTATCGCGTATACGTCAGGGCTCAAAACGAACAAAGGTCTATGTGTACACCTTGTTACCGGTCAATAGTTCCTTTGGAAAGTTCAAAAATCATTACAACAAGGATGAACATATCCTTTGGGTAAATGCTGAAATCCGGAAATTTGCAGGCGGCAAGGTCTCTGTTATTGACATCTATCCAGACTTTCTGGATGAAGAAAACCATTTGAGAAAGGAGCTGACCAAGGATGGATTACATCCAAATGCTGCTGGCTATGAGGTTTTTAAAGCAAAACTGAAGCAGGCTGATTATTTGAAATAGATGATCTTTAAACGATGGTCACCTTAATGCTCATGCCTTCCAGCTGCTGTTTGATGTGGCTGGAAATGCCACTGTCGGTGATAATTTCATCGATCTCTTCGACACCGCAGATACGTCCAAAGCCACGTTTCCCGAATTTGGTGGAGTCGGCAAGCACAATTACTTTGTGTGATACTGCAATCATCTGCCGGTTTAGATGTGCTTCCAGGACATTCGTTGTCGTAATACCGAAATTCAGATCGATACCATCAACCCCCAGGTATAATTTGCTGCAAAAGAAGTCTGCCAGGATCTGCTCTGCATAAGGCCCCATAACGGAAGAAGAGCTCTTGCGGAGCAATCCGCCAAGCAATAGTACTTCCACTTCCGGGTGACGCAGCAGTTCCTGGGCAACGTTTATTGCCGAGGTGATTACCGTTAAGGAGTCCAGCGGTTGAATGTTCTTGGCCAAAGCGAGCACGGTTGTACCGGAGGCGATAATGATCGAATCATTCGGTTGAATAAGCTTCGCAGCCATTGACCCGATCTTCGACTTTTCTGCGGCTTGCAGTTTTTCTTTCTCATTGACGTTCCGATCTACGGTGTAGGTGTCGGTTAAGGTCGCACCGCCATGGGTTCTGAACAGTAAATTCTTTTCTTCGAGAAGTTTAAGGTCTTTTCGAATGGTCACGGATGATACATCCAGTTCTTTACATAAATCCAGCACACTCACATGCCCTTCCTTCTGAATTTTATTTAAAATAAACTGGTGTCTTTCCGCTATATTAACCATGATTGAGGATTTGTCTGGCCAATTTAATACCCAGGATTGAATTCCAAAGCATTTTTATTTATGGTAGATCGGAACTGCAGGCGGGATCGGCTGTAAAATCTTTAATACAAGTTCTGGCGAACACACCAGGGTGGGTTTTTATGGTGCTTGGGATCAGTGCTTTAGCAAATTTGGTCTTTCGTTTTTAGATGCTTTTGTTTCTTTTCATATTTCATTTAATTTCATATACTTGAACAGGCGATTTCGTATTTTGTGATATTGAAAAAACCGAGACCAAATCAGACTGTATGAATAAATATATTTTAGCCTTTGATCAGGGTACCACAAGTTCCCGTGCGATTGTTTTTGATCGTACCGGTGCCATTATTTCCATTGCGCAACGTGAGTTTAAGCAGATTTACCCCCAACCAGGCTGGGTAGAACACAATCCTAAAGAGATATGGTCTTCACAGGTGTCTGTAGCTACGGAGGCCGTTCTAAACGCCAACCTGACCGCGGAGCAGATTGCGGCGATTGGCATTACCAATCAACGGGAAACGACGATTGTTTGGGATAAGGTAACGGGTGAACCTGTATATAATGCTATTGTATGGCAGGACCGAAGGACCGCAGATTATTGCGGATCGCTGAAAGCACAGGGGCATGACGTGCTGATCCAGGAGAAAACCGGCTTAATTGTAGATGCCTATTTTTCGGGCACCAAAATCAAGTGGATTTTAGATAATGTTGAAGGCGTACGTGATAAAGCAGCAGCAGGAAGATTACTTTTCGGTACGGTAGATTCCTGGCTGATCTGGAATATGACCGGCCGTAAGGTCCATGTAACAGATGTTACGAATGCCTCCAGAACCATGCTGTACAATATTCATACACTTTCCTGGGACGAGGACTTGCTTGCCTTGCTGGATATACCGGCGAGCCTTTTACCGGAGGTAAAATCATGCAGCGAGGTTTATGGTGAAACTTCAGGATCTGTCCTGGCCGCAAAGATCCCGATTGCAGGGATAGCAGGGGATCAGCAGGCAGCGCTTTTCGGCCAGATGTGTACCCAACCGGGAATGGTAAAAAATACTTATGGTACGGGCTGTTTCATGCTGATGAATATCGGAGAAACACCCATCCTCTCTAAAAATAATCTGGTAACCACCATTGCCTGGAAGATCAAAGACCAGGTTCACTATGCCCTGGAGGGCAGTATCTTCATTGCCGGCGCTGTAGTGCAATGGTTACGGGACGAGCTGAAGATCATCAACACTTCGGCAGATGTAGAACGGCTGGCGCTTAGTGTTGCGGATAATGGTGGCGTTTATCTGGTTCCGGCATTTGCGGGCTTAGGTGCACCACATTGGAACCAATATGCCAGAGGTACGATCTTCGGACTGACCAGAGGTACCAACAATGGACATATCGCCCGCGCAGCCTTAGAAAGCATTGCTTTCCAAACCATGGAGGTGCTGAATGCCATGGAAGCGGATTCCGGTAAAAATATTCTTGAACTCCGCGTGGATGGCGGGGCAACGGCAAATGATCTGCTGATGCAGTTTCAGGCTGATGTTCTGAATACTCAAGTGGTACGTCCTCAGGTCACAGAGGTGACTGCCATTGGCGCAGCTTACCTTGCCGGACTGGCTATTGGTTACTGGGATAGCCTGGAGGAAATACAGCAGCAGTGGAAGATTGATAACAGCTTTTCCCCGCAGGAAACGGCGGCTATGCCTGAAATGATCAAAGGCTGGAATAAGGCGGTAAAAGCGGTAAACGTTTGGACAGAACTTGAATAAAATTACCTCATCAAAATAAATTATGAATCAATTTACGGCTGAACTTATTGGGACCATGTTTGTGATCCTGCTGGGCAACGGTGTTGTGGCTAACGTGGTGCTTTCCGGTACCAAGGGCGAAAGTAGTGGTTGGATTGTGATCACTACAGGTTGGGCACTTGGCGTGTTCACGGGAGTGGTGATTGCCGGACCTTATAGCGGCGCACATCTAAATCCTGCAGTAACCATCGGACTAGCCATTGCGGGCAAGTTCGACTGGGCAAATGCACCGATGTTTATCCTTGCGCAGTTCCTGGGTGCCATGCTGGGCGCACTGCTGGTCTGGCTTACCTATAAAGATCATTTTAAGGTAACCCATGATCCTGGTTGCAAAGCGGCAGTATTCTGTACAGCACCGGCCATACGAAATACGACCTCCAACCTGATTGGTGAGATGGTCGGCACCTTTGTACTAATTTTTGTGATCTTTTATTTTACAAACCCCGAGATGGGCGACAAAACGCCATTTGGATTGGGCTCCCTGGGCGCATTGCCGGTAGCTTTTCTGGTCTGGGGCATTGGCCTCTCGCTTGGTGGTACCACAGGATATGCGATCAACCCTGCGCGCGACCTTGGTCCCAGGATTATGCATGCGCTGCTGCCCATCCCGAAGAAAGGCGATGGAAATTGGGGCTATGCCTGGATCCCGGTTGTAGGGCCTATTATTGGTGCCGCAATTGCCGCCTTGCTCTTTTTGTACCTGAAAAATTAATTAACTTGTCCGCCATACCCGGACAAGTTAAATTTACATGAAGAAAATCATCCTAGGCCTCCTCGCCAGTATTGTTTGCAGTGCCTGCTCCATGAACCAGAAAATGGCCAAGCAGGTTGCCAGGCAGTTTGACAAACCTGCTATAACCAACCAGTACCATACTGGTTTTGCCTTATATGACCTGCAGTCAAAAAGGATGATCTATGAGAAAGATGCTGATCGCTACTTTGTTCCGGCATCCAATACCAAACTCTACACTTTTTACGCTGGCTTGAAGATGCTGGGTGATTCCATTCCGGCCTTGCGTTATGTAGAACGCGGCGATTCGCTGATCTTTTGGGGCACTGGTGATCCCTCGTTCCTGGAGAACCAGCTGAAGAGTGATCGTGTACTGCGCTTCTTGAAGCATAGCCCCAAAAAATTGTTTTTCGCCGCCGGGCGTTATGCTGGGAATTTTTATGGGAATGGCTGGTCCTGGGACGACTTTAATGACTATTACCAGCCTGAGATCAACGAATTCCCCATCAAAGACAATATGCTTGCCTTAAGTGGCAGCAATGGCAAGTTGCAGGTATTACCGGCATCGCTGAACAACTGTATTGTCAAGGACACGAGTGCGGATCGTAAAGCTTTTCGCGTGGTTCGTGCTTATGATCAGAATCTTTTCAAGTACCCGGACATGCCTGTTCCGGGAGATTATACGCAATATGTGCCTTATAAGACAAGTACGGTATTGACGGTAAACTTGCTTACGGATGCGGTTAAACGCTCTATTGGTGTGATAAGCATGAAAATGCCCGGGGATGCTAAAACCTTGTACAGTGTTAAAACAGATTCGGTTTTGAAGGCTATGATGCTGCCAAGTGATAACTTTATTGCTGAACAGCTACTGCTCGTTTATTCTAATAGCCTGGGTGCAGAATTAAATGGCGTAAAAGCGATTGCACATGTCCGAAAGCAATACCTATCCAATCTGCCAGGAAATCCCTCCTGGGTCGATGGTTCCGGACTGTCGAAAGGCAACCTGTTCAGCCCAAGGGATATGGTGTCGGTACTGGATTCCATTTACCATACCGTGAAGGATCAGAAAAGATTGTTTGATATGCTGCCGGCAGGAGGTAAGTCAGGAACATTGAAGAATGCTTATCCTAAAACCGATAACCCTTTTGTTTACGGCAAAACAGGGACTTTATCTGGCGTGCACAACCAAAGTGGTTACGTGCTGACCAAAAAAGGGAAAGTTCTGATCTATTCTTTTATGAACAACAATTATGTGCTGCCTATGGCCGAGGTCAGGAAAGAGATGGCCCGGGTGGTAAGTTACATCCATGAACATTTCTAGACTCAGGCTAGAAATGTTTCGTTTCTACCGGTTTTCCTTTATGGTTTGTAGCACGTTTTTAGTGTTTTCTTGCAGGCTTGCATAATCTTTTTCCTGTACCAGCGACTTGCTGATCAGCTTGCTGCCCATCCCTACGGCACTTACGCCAGCCTTGAACCAGGCACTGATATTTGCTGCGGTAAGGTCTACACCACCGGTCGGAATGAAGTGCTGCCCCGGGAATAGCTCCCTGATGGAAGCGATGTATTCAGGTCCCAGGATATTCGCCGGAAAGATCTTGATGAGCAATGCGCCATATTGCTGCGCCAGATCAATTTCTGTAGGGGTCATGCAGCCCGGGATCCATAATAATCCCGTTTGTTGTGCGAGCTTGCCCACTTCAGGGTTGATGATCGGAGAAACCAGGAAATCGGCACCAGCGTTAAGGAATGTTTCAGCATCCTGAAGGGATTTTATCGTGCCAATGCCCAAATGTAGATCCGGCATGCTACGGTTTTTCAGTTCGATCAGGTGTTTGAAGTTCTCCAATGCGGCAGGACCGCGGTTGGTATATTCAAATACACGTACCCCGGCCCGGTATAAGGCGGTGAGTATTTCGGCACTTTCTTCCTTGCTGTCCAAATAAAACAGGGGTAATAGTCCCTGCTCCAATAATGCTGCTAATATTTCTTCTCTGGTTTTCTTCATCTGTAAAATGTTGCTCAGGTTTTCTTAATCGAGGCGTAGATCTCCGCTGTTTTGGTACTGGTCGCGTCGCTTGCAACGAAAAGTTTGTTGAATGCCGCTGCGGTGGCAAAATCCAGAATCTGCTGGTCATTGTGCCCCTGGAAATGGCCGTAAATTAATCCGGCCATAAAACAATCGCCACTCCCAACTTTATCAACGTAATCTGGTGTACTGTATACTGCGGAACGGTAAAACTGCTCGTCAGCATAAAGCGTTGTGTAATATTTTATGCCACTTTCCATAAAATCGAAGCGATAGGTGTTTGCGACCACCTTACATTTCGGAAACAGGCTGATAATGGCCTTGGAAGTGATTTCTGCCTGCTCAAGATAACCTTGTTCTGTATCGCGTGCTTTCAGATCGGCAGCTAAAGGTGTGCCGAGCATCAGTTCTGCGGCCCATACATTGCCCATGATCAGGTCAACGTATTTTGCCAGTTGCGGCATTATTTCAATGGGCTGTTTTCCATACTGCCATAGCTTTGCACGGTAATTCAGATCCAGGGAGATAAAGATGCCGTTTTCGGAAGCATATTGCAGGGCTTCCGCACAAACCGCTACGACATTTTCAGAAAGCGCCGGACATATCGCGGAAAAGTGAAACCAAGAGATGCCTTTAAATACCTCGGGCCAGTTAATTGCACCTGGTTGCAACTCCGCAAATGCGGAATGTGCGCGGTCGTAGATCACGCCGGCATGTTTTACATCCTCGCCGGCGGTCAGGTAATAGATACCCATACGTTTACCCTGCAAGCTAATCCGGTCTGCGTTTACCTTTCTCGCTTCAATATAGCCGATCAGTTGCCTTGAAAGCATGTTGTCCGGGATAGCGGTCAGGTAAGCTGATGAAACGTCCCAGAGCGTAAGCGCTGAGGCAACGTTAAGTTCTGCACCCCCAACGTATACAGGTAGCTGGTTAGTCTGTAGCCAATCAGCATTTGCATCCGGACAGATCCGCAGCAGTAGCTCGCCAAAGGATAACACGCCTTTGCCCGCTGGATTGAACCTGGTGTTTTCAGTTGTACTCATGGGCTTATCCGTTCTTTGAAGCGGGAAATGCAAAGTAGTTCTTCGCATTGTAATAGCAGATATCCTGGATGGTCTTTCCGATCCATTCGATGTCGTTCGGCAGTTCACCGTTCTCGACATCGTTCGCATAAAGGTTGCACAAAATGCGACGGAAGTACTCATGCCGCGGGAAAGAAAGGAAGCTGCGTGAATCCGTCAGCATGCCAACCATACGGCTCAACAGGCCGATGTTGGATAGCGTGTTTAGCTGTTTGATCATACCTTCCTTCTGGTCGTTGAACCACCAGGCAGAGCCGAACTGGATCTTTCCGGCAAGGGAGCCATCGTTGAAGTTCCCGATCATAGCGGCCATCACATCGTTGTCGGCAGGATTCAGATTGTAAATAATCGTTTTGGTCAGGCGGTCATCTGCATCAAGCTTATCAAGGAAGCGGGATAGGGCAGCGGCCTGGCTAAAGTCACCAATGGAGTCCCAGCCGGTATCCGGGCCAAGGTTTTGCAGTGCACGACGGTTATTGTTGCGTAAGGCCCCCAGGTGGTATTGTTGCACCCAACCTTTTTCGTGGTCCCAAAGCGCAAACTCGTAGAGCATGGCCGACTTAAACTTTAGGGCTTCGGAAGGGGTAAGTGCAATTCTGAGTCGTATGTTTTCGAAGATCTGCCGAATTTCTGCGGCTTCAAAATCTTCCGCATAGATCTGTTCCAGGCCATGATCAGACACGGTACAGCCCTTGGCGGCGAAGTAGTCGTGCCGGCTCTTTAAAGCTTTCAAATAGCTATCATAATCGGTGATTTCGATATCGCTGATACTTTCAAGCTTGTCAATATACTGGTTAAGCGCATCGAGATCATCCGGGTTCATGGCCTTGTCAGGACGGAAAGCAGGTGCTACCCCGATTTCGAACGCGCCTTCAAGCAATTGCTGGTGGAAGTTTAGCGAATCTAATGGATCATCTGTGGTGCAGACCTGTTGTACGTTCATGCGGCGCAGGAGGTTCCTTACGGAAAACTCAGGGCTTTGCAGTTGCTCATTACATTGCTGGTAAATGGTTGAAGCGTTTTTATCCGACAGCAGTTCATGAATGCCAAAATAGCGTTGTAATTCCAGGTGTGTCCAGTGATAAAGTGGATTACGCATCGTATAGGGGACGGTTTCTGCCCACTTACCAAACTTCTCTTCATCGGATTTATTGCCGGTGATGTAGGCTTCGCTAACACCGTTTGCGCGCATGGCACGCCATTTATAGTGATCGCCTGCCAGCCAGATCTGCGTCATGTTACCGAATTGCAGGTCCGCTGCAATCTGATCTGGTGGCAGGTGGTTGTGGTAGTCGATGATGGGCATTTCTTTCGCATAGTCGTGGTATAAACGTGCTGCGGTTTTCGTCTCCAGGAGGAACTGCTCGTCCAGAAATTCTTTCATATTGCCGGTTTTAGGTCGTTCTTTTAAATTCAATTACTGTTATCCAGACTTCTGCGGATGCCCAGTTCCAGTCCGCGTAGTTCGGCCAGTCCGCGCAAGCGGCCAATTGCCGAATAGCCAGGGTTGGTTTTTTTATGCAGGTCGTCGAGTATTTTATGGCCATGGTCGGGCCGGAATGGCATTCTGGTGTCTTTTCTTCCTGCCGCAATGCGTTTCTGCTGTTCCTGAACCAGGGCTTTCATCACGGCATACATATCGACGTCACCATCCAGGTGATCGGCTTCATGGAAGTTGCCATCTTCATCCCGCCGGGTGCTTCGTAGATGAATGAAATGGATCCGGTGCCCGAGGCGTTCCACCATGCCTGGCAGGTCGTTATCTGCTCTTACGCCGAAGGAGCCTGTACAATACGTCAGGCCATTGTGGCTGGAGGGTACGGCTTCATACAGCGCCTGAATGTCGGCTTCCGTGCTCACTACCCGCGGCAGGCCCAGGATGGGATATGGTGGATCATCGGGATGGATACAAAGCAGCACACCAGCCTGTTCTGCGGCGGGTACCACCTGCTTCAGGAAATGGATCAGGTTTGCCTGCAGTTCCTTCGGACCGATGTGTTCATAGCTTTTCAGCACCTTGAGAAACTCGACCAGGGTATAACCTTCTTCAGATCCAGGTAGTCCGGCAATGATGTTTTTAACGAGCAGCTTCTTATCCGTTTCTTTTTGCTCCTCCAGCCAGGTATGTGCTTTTTGTTGAATTTCTTCGCTGTAGGCTGCTGCGGCACCTGGGCGTTGCAGAATGTATAGCTCGAATGCGGCAAAGGCTAACGCTTCGAAGCGCAACGCAGTGGAGCCATCCGGCATTTCATAGTCCAGGTTGGTGCGTGTCCAGTCGAGCACCGGCATGAAGTTGTAACAAACGATGTCTATGCCGCAGGCACCCAGGTTAAGTAAGGTGGTTTTATAATTTTCAATGTAGCGCTCGTAATCGCCGCTACGTTTTTTGATGTCCTCGTGTACGGGTACGCTTTCCACGACGGACCAGGTTAAGCCCGCTTGTTCAACTTCAGCTTTACGCTCCAGAATTTCTTCTTTAGTCCAGATCTCTCCGTTGGGGATATGATGCAGGGCGGTAACAACGCCAGTGGCACCTGCCTGCCGTATGGTTGATAGTGGCACCGGGTCATTTGGACCGTACCACCTCCATGTTTGTTCTAAGCTCATAATTCTTTCATCACGCTTATAAATTACCTTTTTTAAATGGCTAACGCTTGTCTTTAAACGCCCCCGAATACGGCAAAACCGCCATCTACACTGACTACCGTTCCGGTTACAAATTTGGAGTCGTCGCTCAGCAGCCAGATCAGCGCACCCTCAAGTTCCTCCGGTTCACCGAAGCGCTTAAATGGCGTTTGGCGGATGACAAGATTACCACGTTCCGTCAGGCTCTGGTCTTCATTCGTCAGCAGTCGTCTGTTCTGTTCGGTAATGAAGAATCCCGGTGCGATGGCATTCATGCGGATCTTATCGCCATATCGATTGGCCAGCTCCACGGCAAACCAGCGTGTATAGGCATCAATAGCAGCTTTGGCAATGCTGTAGCCCATGACTTTGGTAATTGCCCGCTGAGCGGTCATAGAAGATATATTGACGATGCTGCCTTGTCCGACCTTTGCGATCTCAGGTCCGAATACCTGCGTAGGCTGGATGGTGCCTTGCAGGTTCAGGCTCATGACCTGGTTGAAGGCATTCATGTCCAGGCTGAAGAGATCCTGCTCCGGTGCGATCACCGCGCCAGGCATGTTGCCCCCTGCGGCATTCACCAAGCCGTCGATACGGCCAAACCGGAGGAGGATTTCAGCTTTCGCTGCTTCCAGACTGCTGATATCCATCACGTCGGCCATGACGGCAAGGGCGCTGCCTCCCTGAGCTTCAATTGCTGCTGCACGTTGCTGCGCGATCTCCAGCTTGCGACCGAGAATGACGACTTTACCGCCCATGCGGCTGATGCTGCTGACAAAAGAAGCGCCGAGCACGCCTGTTCCGCCAGTGACTACAATGACTTTATCTTTTAATGTTCCAAATTCCATATGGATGTGTTTGCAATAGTTTTAGATCAGTTTACTTCCTCTTGTATCATCGTAATGGGCTTCATTTTGCGGGTAAGGAGTGTGATGATTCCCCAAGCCAGAATATATGCGCAGCCACTGATGATAAATAGAATATGGTAGCCTGCGGAAATGTTTCCAAGATCTTTATAATAAGCCAATAATGTACCCACGAATATAGGGAAAAGGGCAGAGGCTATAGAACCCGACATCCCGCCGATACCTACGACGGTACTTACGGCCGATTTCGGAAACATGTCTGATACGATGGTGAAGATGTTTGCGCTCCAGGCCTGGTGTGCTGCGGTTGCCAAGGCAACCAGGGCTACCACATTCCAGATGTTCGAGGCATATTGCACCAGAAAAATCGGCATCACCAGGATGGCCACAATGAGCAGGGTGGTCTTTCTCGCCTTCAATGCCGGCCAACCCGATTTGATGAAATGGGAGGACAGATAGCCGCCGCCGATACTGCCAAAGGTGGTTGCGCCATAAATCGCGGCCAGCTGCAGGCTCGGTTTAGTTAGATCCAGGGCAAAGGTATCAGCAAAGAAAGAGGGCAGCCAGAACAGGAAGAACCACCAGATCGGGTCGGTAAGTACCTTACCCACGATATAGACCCAGGTTTGTTTCAGGCCCAGCAAATGACCCCACTTGATCTTCATTTTAGCTTCCGGTGCTGCCTGGTCCACATCGCTCATGATGTAGTCGAACTCCGGCTTTTTAAGTCTTTTCTGCTTGGTCGGAATCTCATAGAAGATCCACCAGAAGATCAGCCATATAAACCCTATGGCGCCGGTGATGACAAATGCTTCCTGCCAGCCATACAAACCGAGGATCCAGGGTACAATGACCGGGGCAAGTACAGCACCCACACTGGTTCCGGAGTTGAAGATCCCGGTAGCCAGGGCACGCTCCCGCACGGGAAACCATTCTGCAACCGCTTTAATCCCTGCAGGGAAGTTACCGGCTTCCGCCAGGCCCAGCAATCCTCGTACAAAGCCGAAGCCCAGGGTGCTTTTTGCCAGTGCATGCAGCACCGCCGCAATACTCCAGACGAGCACGGAGATACCGTAACCTATCTTTGACCCCACTTTATCGATGAAGGTTCCGAAGATCACATAACCTACGGCGTACATGATGGCGAATACCATCACGATATAGCCATAGTCGACTTCCGTCCAGTGGAATTCCTTCTCCAATGTGGGCTTAAGCAGGCCAATAACCTGACGATCAATGTAGTTAATTGTTGTTGCGAAAAATAAAAGGGCGCAGACGATCCAGCGGTAGTTTCCTCTTTTTGCGTTTTCCATATTCAAAAACGGGTTTATATTTGGTGATTTTGGTTAAAGGGTGGTGATGGCGACTTCCGTGCCTCTCTGCTCCGCAGACACGTAGCCCGCGTATATGGTTGCCATGACGTCTGCAGCCAGACTGCTGTTGGATTCGATCGGGGCTCCAAATGCAGCGCTGCGGTAAAAGGCATCCATTTCATGCTGGTATCCATTGAACCATCCTTCATCCGGGGAAATGCTTGACCAGCCTTGTTTGGTTTCTGTTTTTTCGACTACATAAACATCCTTGAAGTAGGTTTCATTTGGGGTATAGGCCTGCATGGCATCATTTGGTGCAATGTTGCAGACGGTGCGGTGGTTGTTGGCATTCACTTCCAGGCGGTTCTTTACTCCGCCGAGCACGAGCTCAGTCGCAAACAGGTTGGCAACCGTATTATCTTCAAAAACGATGTGCACCATCGCCAGGTCTTCAATGTCTTTATAGTGGGTTTGCAGATGACCTTTATTGTCGTAAGTTTCCATGCGAGTAATGGCATGGGTACGCGCGGATACGGTTTTTGGCCGTATTGGGGAGCCACTACGGGTACGGCCTTCGACATGTTTGAGATAGATGGCCGCAGCGATCGGGTGACTGCCTTTGCCGATCATCGACCCACCGCCGGACAACTTCCATTCGCCATAAGCCAGGGAGTGGGAGCCGGAATGCGATTGTTCGCCATGCATCCATAGAATCTGGCCGCCGGTTTTTTCCAGTACTTCACGTTCTTTCTGAATGGCGGGGGCGTAAACCCAGTTCTCCGCATACATGATCCGGCCCTGACTGGAGCTTTCAGCGTCCAGCATTCGTTTCAAACTTGCTAAGGTATGGTCCAGTCCGGTTTGGCGTGGAAAGGTATCGCCATTGAAGCTACTGCTGCCGTCACCAAAATAACCGGTAAAAGGCTTTTCGACAATTGCATGTTTGTGCTTTTGCAGAATGGCAAGCACCAGAGGTTCATGGGTAACCGGAGGGCTGCAAACATGCAGTACGTCGCAGGCATCAATAAGTGCTTCAAGCTGCTCAAAGGCCTGGATGTTTCGATCGCTGGTAAACTGCTGCAGTTTATCCATGTTCCTGGAATAGGCACCAACAACTTCAACCTTGGTGCTGAAAACACGTTTAAGGGCATCAAAATGAAATCTGGCAGCGAAGCCAGAACCGATGATGCCGGCCTTTATTACACTTTCGTTCATAGCTTATATTTGGTATTCTATTGCCGCAAGGATATGCAATCGTTTGCATTACATATTTAGAAATAATAATCCTTATATCAAAAGAAATCTTCGAAATAAAAGCTTAGTCCTTTTTGTGTCGGGTTGGTATCGTGCTACTGGACTCCCTGGTAATCAGCTCTACGGGCGTAGTCATGGAAATGTAGCTCTTATTGTTAAGATCCTGTGTTTCGATCAGGTCCATGATCAGCTTGGCAGCGCCGTCGCCCATCAAATGGGGGAACTGTTCTACGGAGGTAATTTGTGGCCTGGAGATCTCCGTCCTGCTGTCATTTGCATAGCCAGTGACCTTCAGTTGTTTAGGAACGCTGATGTTTTTGGTTCTCGCATATTCCAGTACTGCAAGTGCCGCGGTGTCATTACATGCAAAAACTGCATCCGGTACCTGAGCTTTACTGAACAGTGCTTGGCAGCTGTTCAGCGTATTTTCTTTGTTGAGCTCATGAAAGTAGACCAGCGATTCATCATAAGGGATATTAAATTCCTTTAATGCTTCTTTATAGCCACTGAGCCGCTGCAGGTAGATGCTGCAACTTAAGGGACCGCTGATGTGTGCAATGCGTCTGCAACCTTGCTCCAGCAGATGCCGCGTAACTTGGTATCCACCAGTGTATTCGTCTCCAACAATTTTATGGCAGGTTTTATCAATGGGTACCCGGTCGTAGAAAACAACAGGCACATTGCCTAAGGTGCTGCGATCAAAAATATGGTAGTCTTTGGTATATAAGGTCACAGAAACGATGAGTCCTTCCACCTGCGTGCCCATCAAGAGATTTACGATCTTTTTCTCCTGTTCTGGCGACTCATTGGACTGGAAAATCATGAGGTTGTAGCCAAAGGTCTGCAAGCGGTTCTGTATGGCGGTAATTACCGCAGCCTGAAAGGGCATGGAAATCCTGGGCACAATCAGTCCGATGGTCTTGGACCTACTGCTTCTAAGTGCGGCAGCAAGCGCATTATACCTGTAGCCAAGTTGTTGAGCAACAGCTTTTACTTTTTCTTTCGTTTCCTCACTGATGTGCGGGTGGTCGCTTAGTGCCCTGGAAACGGAAGACACCGACATGCCTACTTCGGTAGCGATGTCTTTAATAGTTACTTGTTGCTGTTTCTTTCTCATTTGCTGCAATCGTTCTCAAAAATAGCAGTAAAAATGTTACAGTGTCTACTCAATTTTTCCTTTCCACCTGTGAACCTCGATTCCTCCCGCTTAAAGCTGTTCCAGAGAATATGCTTTGATAACCTAGTAAAGGCCTTTGAGTAAAATGCTGTACATCAGATAAGTTGATTTCTACCTTCAACATTTTGTTTATTCTAATTTTTTGTATAAATATGTATCTGCAATCGTTTGCAGACATATACCAAATATAGACCTATAGATTATGATACCTCAAGAACCTCGAGCATCCAGCTCCTGATCCTGTAGCTGCGTGTTTCTGATCCACCTGCGCTCAGCCGTATATAATTCAACTTCTAACCAAAATAAACCTGTATGAATTCAAATTTTATCAAACCCTTAAGCTGGCAGGCCGTCTCCCGGACGCGCGTGCACCAGTTTGTGGCGGTAATTTTATTTACCGCAGTGACGACCGCGGAAGCGAGTGTAAGGCCATTACCTTTGATGGAGACGGTTTTTCAGCAGACCACCATTTCGGGTACCGTGACAGATGGGTCCGGACAGGGGATTCCTGGTGTGAGTGTGCTGGTGAAAGGTACGACAAATGGCACCTTGACCGATCCAAATGGGCGCTACACCTTGAATGCGCCTGCCACGAGCATGCTCGTGTATTCTTACATTGGCTATATAAGTCAGGAGATTCCGGCGAACAACCGTAAGGTCATCAATGTGAAACTTGCAGAGGACGTGGGTAACCTGAATGAAGTGGTGGTGACGGGGTATGCGACCGAGCAAAGAAAAGATATCGTCGGTTCGGTTTCTATTGTGGATGCAGAAGCCCTGCAATCTACGCCTACCGGAAATGTGACCAGTCAGCTGCAAGGCCGTTCACCGGGCGTAACTGTCAGCGGTGATGGTAGTCTGGATGGTGGTGCAAAGGTTCGGATCCGGGGTTTTGGTTCATTTACCGGCTCAGAACCGCTATATGTTATCGACGGGGTACCGGTATCGGCCAATACGCCAAACGCCGGATCCAGAAGTGGAAATACTTCCTCAGCAATTGATAACCTGAATCCAAATGATATTGCTTCTGTGCAGGTATTAAAGGATGCAGCCTCGGCTTCAATCTATGGTGCACGTGCGGCAAACGGGGTGGTGATCATCACCACGAAAAAGGGTAAAGCGGGTGCAGCGAAGATCACAGTTGATTCCTATACCGGCATCAATTACGTGAGTAAAGGGGATTTCCCGGATCTGCTGAATGCCAGAGAACTTGGTGATCTGTACTGGAGGCAGATGGAAGGTGCCTATGCGGCCACAGGGAATGCTGCCTATGCTGTTGGGGGGGCAAGCTGGAAACATGACCAGTTCGGATCTGGTGCAACACCGGTAGTTCCGGAGTATATTCTGGTAAATAACAACGGTTCAAGAATTGGCGGTGCGGCATTGGAGCGCATGCGGACCACCGATCCTGCTTTATTTGCTTCCCTTACTGACCCTAAAAATTACGATTTCAAGACCCATCAAATTGTAAAGTCCAGCGATACGGACTGGTTTGATGAGATTTATAACCCCGCACCCATCACTAACATTCAAGTCGGCGCGAGTGGTGGATCAGAAAATGGCAACTACGCATTGAGTCTTAACTACCTGACCAGGGAAAACACAGCAGCGAAAACCAATACGTTCGACCGGTATACCATGCGTGCGAACTCAAACTTTAAAATCAAAAATAACATCCGTCTAGGGGAAAATATTCAGTTCTCCTTCAGCCAGGTTAAAGGTGCAGGCAGCCCGGATGGTGCCGGTCCACAAACAGCCTGGGTGATGTCTCCACTGATTCCGGTTTATGACATCATGGGAAATCCGGCAAGTAGCGCTGCCCCACAGCTGGTTTCTACAAACGATCCTGGAAGAAATCAGGTAACAGAAACCTACCGCAACCGCTTCGACAATATGGCGAACTATGGTGTTTTCGGGAATGTTTATGCGGAGGTGGATATCCTAAAAGGGCTTACTGCACGAACTTCGTTTGGCCTTGATTATTCTTCGAGAAACTTCAAGAACATGACGCCGATCACCTACGAGCATGCTGAAAATACTGCGGCAAACAGCATCTCCAACGCCAAGAACTACAGCAATACCTGGACGTGGACCAATACTTTAACTTATAGCAGGACCTTTGCAGAAAAGCATGACTTCAAGATCCTTGCAGGTACTGAAGCCATCCGCTCGTATGCAGAGGATCTGTTCGCGCAGCGTCTGGGGATTTCACAGAACCTGGAGGATAATCCAAACTTCCAGGTGATTAATGCGGGTATTGGCGCACAGACCAATAGTGGAACTTTCCGGCGCAGCAGTTTATACTCACTGTTCTCCAGGCTTGATTATGCCTTTGCAGGCAAGTATCTTTTGAATGCCACCTTGAGAAGAGATGAATCGAGCCGTTTCTCTAAGAACAACCGGGTAGGTTATTTTCCAGCTGTGGCAGCCGGTTGGCGTGTCAGCTCGGAAAACTTCATGAAGGATATCGAGTTTATCAGCGATCTGAAGCTACGCGGTAGTTACGGTATCATCGGTAATCAAAGTGGCTTACCGGATGAGAACCAGTATAATGTTTATGTGTCCAGCCTGGGTGAAGGCTACCCGATCACTGGGGCACAATCTGGTTTCAGCGACAGTTACACCTTGGCTAGTGTCGCTAATTCGAATGCGAAATGGGAGCAGAATGCCACCACCAACATTGGTTTGGATGCAAGCTTGTTCAAGGGAACGGTTGATTTTACCATAGAGGTTTACAAGAAAAAGACCAAAGACTTGCTGGTACGGAATCAGGCGCCGGTTACGGGTACAATGGCTGTACAGCCATTCTTAAATGCCGGAGACATGGAGAATAAGGGTATCGATATCGGAATAGCAAAAAGAGGACAGTTTAAGGAAGGTTTTACCTATGAAGTTGGGCTTACCTTTTCCAAATACAAAAATGAAGTCACCCGTATTCTGGATAATCCACTGGCTACGATCATGGGCGCCAGCTCTCGTCTAAATGGCAGTCCAAGTTTGACCCGTGTGGGCAGTCCGATCGGATCATTCTACGGTTACCAGCTGGACGGATTCTTCAACAGTCAAGCGGAGGTAGATGCTTTTCAGGCGGTATACAACCCGAATGGTACTACAACGCCATGGATTCCTGCGGAAGTAGGTAACTGGCGCATCAAAGATGTAAACGGAGACAACGTGATCAATGCGCTTGACCGTACGATCATCGGCTCGCCGCACCCGGATTTTCAAAGCAGTCTGAACCTGTCTATGGGCTATAAGAACTTTGACTTTACGGCATTTGTATTCTGGAACCAGGGTGGGGAGATCTTTAACCTCAGCAGGTACAACGTGGATTTTAATACCTTCCAGTTTAACCGCAGCGCCAGAATGTTAAACGAATCCTGGACGCCTGAACTCGGGAATAATGCCAAACTGCCAAAGCTGAATATCCTGGATAATTATTCAAACTCCAACGTTACGGATTACTACCTGGAGGACGCGTCATACGTACGGTTGAAGACCATTCAGCTGGGTTACACCTTGCCAACGAACCTGGTGAATAAAGCGAAAATCGACCGGGTCCGTGTTTACGTGCAAGCACAAAACCTTTTCACCGCAAAAAATGCAACAGTGCTTGATCCGGATGCGGGGTTGAACGGGGATACCGATACCGCTATGGGCGTGATCACCAATACACTGCCGACGCCAAAACAAGTGATATTCGGACTTAGCGTTGGCTTTTAAAACAGTTACAAACCTTAAATTAAGAACATGATGAAAAATTTTCATTCCAAAATAATTGCCCTCCTCTTATGCAGCAGTTCGCTGATGTTCTCCTGTAAGGACAGCTTCGTGGAACAGCCACCCATCGGATCATTTCCGGAAAGTGTGCTGAGTACGCCAGAGGGGATCAGAAAAGCTTTAATCGGTGCCTATGCACCGCTCAACGGTACGGAAGGCCTGGAAAGAACGCCTGCTCAAGGCTTGTTCGGCAGCATTCGTGGCGGGGAAGCCAACCGTGGCTCAGGCTCCGGGGTACAGCCTCAGATGACACAGGTGCAACGCTTCGAGGTAAACACCAGCAACAGTTCGGTCTTGCTGTTCTTCAACCACTTCTCGGATGCTATAGCCCGGACGAATCTGGTGCTCAAAGCCTTGCCGGATGTACAAGGGCTGGATCAGGCAGAACGTACCCGCCTGGAAGCAGAAGCCCGGTTTCTGCGAGGCCACTATCACTTCATGATGAAAAGGCTGTTTAAGAACTTTCCCTGGATGGATGAAGGCAGCGTGGAAGATGCCAGGGTACCCAATACCGACGAGAGCGGCAATTTTCTTGAAATCTGGCCACAAATTGCGGCAGAGTTTAAGTTTGCTTCTGAAAACTTGCCTGCTACCCAGTCGGATTTGGGCCGCGCAAATAAATGGGCAGCAAAGGCTTATTATGGAAAAGTGTTGGTTTACATGGGCAATGAAGGTGATGATGCCAACTATGCGCTTGCTAAAGTGGAGTTTGATGATGTTATCGCTAACGGCGTAACCTCTCGGGGCCAGAAATACGCGCTTAATCCCAACTATCATGATAACTTCAACAGTCAGCTGGAGAATGGTCCGGAGTCTGTGTTTGCTATTCAGCATTCGGTAAACGATGGTAGTTCAAGTAATCATGCGAATGCAAACCGCGAAAATCTATATACCGGCGTGCAGGCAAGTGATGGTCCTACTTTGGGGCGTGGCTATGCCTACTTTAATCCATCGCAATGGTTCGTAAACAAGTTCAGGGTGGACGCTAATGGACTGCCGATCTTCGATGATGCGGCGCGAAATGCGGCTTTCATCAAAAATGATGACGGCATTGAATCTACCGCCGCATTTACGCCGGATGCAGGCTTTATTGATCCACGTCTGGACTGGACCGTAGGCCGACGAGGTATTCCATACCTGGATTATGGTATTATGCCTGGGAAGGCCTGGGTGAGGGATCAGGCATTCGCAGGGCCATATATTGGTAAGAAGTACTTTGTGCTTAAGGCCCGGGAGGGGGTGGATACCGCTCCTGGAACACCGTACAATAACCTGAACATTGATATCATCCGCTTTGCTGATGTTTTATTGCTTGCTGCAGAAGTGGAATCCAGACTGGGCAATTTAGGCGCTGCCATGGCTTATGTGAACCAGGTACGTAACCGGATGGCAACCAACACGACAAATCCGGAAAATTGGGTGCAGAACAATGGTGCTGCAGCGGCAAACTATAAAATTGGCTTATATACCGCTGGTGCTTTTCCTTTTGATAATCCTGCAAATGCGTTGAAGGCGGTATTCTACGAGCGTACGTTGGAGCTTGGGCTGGAAGGACACCGTGCTTACGATGCCATTCGTTTTGGCGCCGAAGACAATACTACCGATGCTGCCGAGTTTAATGGCTATTTGCAGTATGAATCGAAATTGCGGGGCTTCGTTGCCGGTGCTTCTTACTCCCGAAACCCGGATGCCTTAATCCCGATCCCGCAACAAGCTGTAGAAAATAGCTTTAAAGACGGGAAAGTTACATTGAAGCAGAACCCTGGTTATTAATTGTTCCTATTTTAGAGCTGCCGGCGCTGAGCCGGCAGAAATCCAAATATATCACCTTGTATGAACCTAAAACAGTGGCCTAAACCGATACGAGCCCTATTTATATTAAGCCTGGCTGCCATCACTGTCTTGTGTAGCCAGTGTAAAACTGACCCGATTTCTGCAGAAGCCTCGCTGGATAACATGACCGTTGAAGAGGGCTTTGAACTGAAGTTAATCGCTTCGGAACCGCTTATTGCGGCACCAGTGGCGCTGACTTTCGATAATCAAAGCCGCATCTGGGCGCTTGAGATGAATGGCTTTATGCCGGATACCCTTGGTACCGGAGAAGATAGTCCAAGTGGAAAAGTGGTTATTCTTGAAGACAAAGACCAGGATGGCGAAATGGACGAGCGCAAAGTGTTTCTGGACAGCCTTCGTTTACCCCGTGCACTTTGCCTGATCGAGGATGGCTTGCTTGTCGCGGAGCCGCCTTACCTCTGGTATTACGAGATCAAGAATGATAAGCCCGGTAAAAGGGTGCTGGTGGACAGCTTGTATGCCGATGACGGGAATGTTGAGCATCAGCCGAATGGCCTGTTGCGCGCAATGGACAACTGGATCTATAATGCGAAATCTGCCAAAAGATACAAGAAAGATGGCGACCGCTGGATCATTGAAAAGACACACTTTAGAGGGCAGTGGGGCATCAGTCAGGATAATTACGGCCGATTGTTCTATAACCACAACTCCGCAAATGTGATCGGCGACTACTTCAGTCCAGGTTTAGGAGCAACCAACAAGAACCAGCGCGAGGTTGCGGGTTACAACATGGCCGTGGTGCCCGACAATAGGGTGTATCCTGCACATGCTACTCCAGGGGTAAACCGCGGATATCTTCCTGGTGTATTGGATACGACACAGCGGCTGGTGAATTTCACTGCCGCCTGTGGACCATTGATCTACCGTGGCGACCTCTTTGCTTCGGCTTACCGGTTAAATTCCTTTGTTGCAGAACCTGCAGGGAACCTGGTAAAGCGGAACATCATGAATTTAGACAGTGGTTATGTTGCTAAAGGGACTCAGGCATATCAGGAGAAAGAGTTTATCTCCAGCGTAGATGAACGTTTCCGGCCGGTGAACCTGCATGACGGCCCGGATGGTGCTTTATATGTCGTGGATATGTACCGCGGTATCATCCAGCATAAAACCTACCTTACGCCATATCTGAAAAATGAAATTAAAAAGCGGGATCTAACCTTGCCACTGGTTTGCGGCCGCATCTATAAGGTTGTGCCTAAAGGTAAAGCACCGAAGTTCAAGGCGATGCCGAAAGCGTCGCAGGCCCTGGTGCAGCTTTTAGGAGATCCGAATGGCTGGATCCGGGATCGCGCACAGCAGATGCTGGTAGACCGAAAGCAAAAGGATGTGGTTCCGGCGTTGAAAAAAATGCTGCAGTCGAATAATGTGCTTGCACGTATCCATGCCTTCTGGACTCTGGAAGGGCTGCATGCATTGGAAAGTCCTGAAGTGCTTGCCGCGCTGAATTCCAATGCATGGCCGGTAAAAATGCAGGCACTTAGTGTTATACCCGCTGTGATAAACCAGCGCACTGCGGCGGCATATGTTACAGCCCTGAACAGCCCTGCCATGCTGAATGATAAACTTGCTGCCCCATACCTGGCTCTACTTGCGCAAACGATAAGAGCCTACGACAGCAAGGCTGCTGAGGCCATGCTAAATCAACTGGTTAAAAACTATGCTAACGACAAGTTTGTAGCAGATGCGGTAATCTCCAATCTGGAGGGCAAAGAGGAAGCCTACCAAAAGCAGGTACTTAACCAGCTGCCTGATACGTCATTGATCATCAATAAACAGCTTAAAACGATTGTGACCAATAAGTTCAATGCGCTGAACAACAATGATCCGAGGGAAACAGAACGGAAGTTCCCAAGAGGTGCAGCTTTGTTCCGTACCAATTGCCAGACCTGCCACGGCGCAGATCTGAATGGCATAAAGTCACTTGCACCGCCCTTGAACAAGTCTGAATGGGTGACGGGCAAAAAAGAACGGCTGGCTGCAATCGTGCTTTATGGCCTTACCGGACCTGTGGAAGTGAATAAACATCTGTACACCAAACCGGAGATCATGGCTGATATGCCTGGAATTGGTAGCAGCATAGAATTTTCTGATGAGGATATCGCGCAACTGCTAAGCTACATTCGCGATTATGGCCGGAACAAGGCCGATAAGGTGAAGCAGCAGGAAGTCACGAAAGTAAGGGAACAATTCAAAGGGCGTGATAAGGCATTCACCGTTGAAGAATTGCTGAGCAATCCATTTACAAAATAACAACAAGTATTAGCAACCAAACCATAACGATATGAACATAAGTAAATTATTGATCCTGGCAGTGTTCTGTTATTCAGGAACCTGTACAGCCCAACAGAAGCAATCCAGTGGTGGCTGGAAGTCCTTGTTTAACGGAAAAAACCTGGATGGCTGGGAGCAGCTGAACGGAAAGGCCACCTATGAAGTTAAAAATGGGGAGATCATTGGAACTACCGTTCCTAAGGAACCGAACTCTTTTCTGGCCACCAAGGAAAAATACAGCGACTTTATCATGGAGCTCGAATTATTGGTAAACAATGATATGAACTCGGGTATACAGATCCGGAGCGAAAGCAAGGCAGATTATCAGGATTACCGTGTGCATGGCTACCAGGTGGAGGTCGATCCTTCGGAACGCGCCTGGAGTGGTGGAATATATGATGAAGCCCGCCGTGGTTGGTTATACCCGCTGGATATTAATCCTAAAGGACAGAAAGCGTTTAAGCGTGACGCATGGAACAAGTACCGGATCGAGTGTATTGGAAATTCTATCCGCACCTGGGTTAACGGTATTCCAACCGCGAATGTGGTGGATGACATGACACCTTCAGGATTTATTGCGCTGCAGGTGCATGGCATCTATGGTGATATGAAGCCGGGCATGCAGATCCGCTGGAGAAATATCCGCATACAAACAGAGCATTTAAAACCTTCAAAAATGGACGACATATTTGTAGTAAACCTGGTGCCGAATGATCTGTCTGCACAGGAAAAGCAGGAAGGGTACCAGATGCTGTGGGATGGCAAAACCACTAAAGGCTGGGTGAGTGCAAGAAACGGCACCAAGTTCCCGGAAAACGGCTGGAGCATTTCCAATGGAGAACTGAATGTACAGGAAGCCAATGGTCAGGAGTCCACAAACGGTGGCGACATCATTACCGAAAAGCAGTATAAAGCATTTGAGTTGAAGTTCGATTTTAAACTGACCGAAGGCGCGAATAGCGGAGTAAAGTATTTTGTAACGCTGGCCGAAAAAACCAAAGGTTCCGCAATAGGTCTGGAGTATCAGATTTTGGATGATGAACGTCACCCGGACGCAAAGATGGGTAGGGACGGAAACCGCACCCTGTCATCACTATATGACCTGATCACCAGTAAGAAAATTAACAATGCTAAGCGTAAGATCGGGGAGTGGAACAGGGGATTGGTGCGTGTATATCCCGATAATCGTGTTGAGCATTGGTTGAACGGCTTCAAAGTGCTTGAATACAAGCGTGGCTCTGAGGAATTCAAGGCCTTGGTTCAGATCAGTAAGTATAAAGATTGGAAGGATTTTGGCCAGGCAGCGCAGGGACATATCCTACTTCAGGATCATGGCAATAAGGTTTCCTTTAGAAGCATTAAGATCAAAGAATTGTAGGTCTACTGAAGCCCAGCCTGTGTTGAGCCGGGCTTTAGTATATTCTTTTGTTACAAAATTTAGAACCAGATCTGTCGAATAATTGGTTAATTGGGTTTAGAAAACCAAATATATGCTGCTGACGATTCTGAACGTGATTTTCTGCATCTCTTTCATCGGCTTCGCTTACGTGAATCTGAATGATGGAGATTCCTGGCTTTGGGTGCCGATCTACCTGGTAGCCGCAGGCTTATGTGGGCTGGCTGCGATTCATTTCTATTACCCGCTTGGCTATCTGATTGCCATATCTTTTTACTTGATCTACGCGGTACGGCTGTTTTTCAGCAAAGACGGTGTCTTGGACTGGATTAAAGTTTATGGCCGGCCAAGTCTGGTCGAAAGTATGCAGGCAACGAAGCCTTACATCGAAAAAGCCAGGGAGTTTTTCGGGCTGCTCATCATCAGTGCTGCATTGGGAATCAATTATTTTACGACGTTGATATAGGCGTAACATGAAGACTGGAACGATGGAGGGCATTGAAAACCTGTTTACCTATCTGCTGGAAACCAGGTTGCGACCTGAGGCATACAGCTCGCTGAGCAACATAGCGGCTACGTTTAAAAATACGGGTGATTTAAAGCCCTTGAACAGAGTTTTTGCGCAGGTGCCGCGTTATGCATCCAAGGATCTGCTCGGCGGGGAAGATAAAGCCATACAGGAAATAAGCGTGCTCATTCCAGGGTACGAGCTAGGTGACTGGACCATTGAAACGTTCTGTCGGGTGTGGCTGTTGCAGCAGCTGCCCGCTGGTGATCAAGACAACTATGTGAAAGCTGTAGACACCCTGTTTGTAGGTGCGGAACTCCAGGAGCTGGTGGCGCTGTACAAAGCTTTACCCTTGCTGCAATACCCCACATACTGGCTAAGCCGCTGTGAGGACGGTATCCGGAGTAATATGGGTAATGTGCTGGAAGCCATCATGTACCATAACCCTTATCCAAGGCAGTACCTATCTGAAGCGGCATGGAACCAAATGGTTTTAAAAGCTTTTTTCACGGATAAAGATGTATTAAGAATATACGGATTGCAGGAGCGCCTAAACCCGGCACTTCAAGCAACATTATCAGATTATGTGCAGGAACGTCTGGCAGCAGGGAGAAGCGTTAATCCGGAGATATATAAATTAATAGAAGTATAGAAATCGCAAGAGATATGTGTTGTAATAACAATTTGAATGAACGTCATCAAGGTACAAGAACGCATACGCAACTTGACCTGACTGACATCTCCGGAATGCGGTTCTTTGATCCGCATGTACATATGACCTCGCGGACCACGGACGACTACCAGGCTATGGCCGATGCGGGCATTGTGGCGTTAATTGAGCCGGCCTTTTGGCTTGGCCAACCCCGGACAGGCTTAGACAGCTTCCGCGACTACTACAGCAGCCTGATTGGCTGGGAACGATTCCGCTCCTCACAGTTTGGTATCAAACATTATTGCACGATCGGCTTAAATTCCAGGGAGGCAAATAATGAAGCACTGGCGGAGCAGGTGATGGAGCTGCTGCCATCTTTCGTCTATAAAGAAGGGGTTGTGGGTATCGGTGAAATCGGCTTTGATGACCAGACCGCCGCAGAAGAAAAATACTACAGGTTGCAGCTGGAACTCGCCAAAGAGGCCGGGCTACCGGTGCAGGTGCACACGCCGCATCGTGATAAAAAGAAGGGCACCAGCAGAAGCATGGATATTGCCATCGAACATGGCTTGTCGCCAGCTTCGATAATTATAGATCACAACAACGAAGAAACGGTAAAGGAAGTGCTGGATCGCGGATTCTGGGCAGCTTTTACCATTTATCCATTTACCAAGATGGGCAATGAACGGATGGTGGAGATCCTCAAGCAGTACGGCTCTGAGCGGATTATGATCAACTCTGCGGCGGACTGGGGTATCAGTGATCCGCTGGCTGTACCGAAGTCGGCCGCTTTAATGAAGCAGCGCGGCATATCGCTGCAGGACATTGAGCTGGTAACCTACCGGAACGCAATTACCGCCTTTGGACAGAGCGGCCAGATCAATGAAAAAGATTTTGATCAGGTACGCGAGGTGGATCAGGCACAGAAATTTGAAAGCAACTCCATATTACGTGGCGGACAACAGCCGCGGATTGATAAGAACAACATCATCATTGCATAAAGGTATGGCTAAAGCATTGGGATTGGTCAGGTTAATGCGACTGGCAAATGTGGTTACCGCGATTGCCGATGTACTCGCTGGTATTGCCATTTCGGGTTATTTCAGCAGTTCGGAAGATTACCTGCCGGTGTTGCTGCTTTGTGTCTCTACAATCGGTCTTTATAGCGGAGGCATCATCTTCAACGATGTTTTTGATGCGGGGCTGGATGCCATTGAGCGGCCGGAACGGCCCATCCCCAGCGGCATGGTCTCCCGGGCGGAAGCCATTGTTTTCGGAACGTTATTTTTCGGTATAGGCGTTGGGGCAGCGGCTTTGTTCCAGCCAGAATCTCTGGTGATCGCCATATTAATTGTACTGGCCTGCCTAAGCTATAACCGCTGGGCAAAACATTATACCGTATGGGGGCTGCTGAACATGGGGCTTTGCAGAGGCTTAAACCTCATGCTGGGGATGAGTATCTTGTCGCATGAAATTGGAAACTGGTGGTTCCTCGGGCTCATTCCCTTGGTTTATATTGCCTCCATCACCATCATCAGCAGGGGTGAGGTTCATGGTGGAAATCGGAAGATGCTGCGCATTGCTGCAATTTTGTACGCAGTGGTAATTATCAGCATTCTCGGGGTTTCCGCTTCCTTGCATAATATTGAACTGACCCTGGTTTTTCTCATTCCTTTTGTGCTGATGATTTTCAAGCCACTGTTAAGGGCTTTCCGTCTGCCCAGTGCAGAAAATATTGGAAAGGCGGTTAAAGCAGGTGTCATTGCGTTGATCCTACTGAATGCATCCTGGGCCGGCGCTTTTGGCATCTGGCAATTGGCCCTGTTCATCGTTATTTTATTACCACTCTCCCTGTGGCTGAGCAAATCTTTTGCCGTCACCTAATCAGACGATCATCATGAATTTTTTAGAGCAATCCTTTCATATCCGGTACGAATACAAGGTCTTTTTTACAGAGGGCCTGTTCGACACCGACAATCTCACGTTAGCAAACTTTTTCAGGGCTCAACCTTCAACGGTAGAAAAGAAGGTTCTGTTTGTGTTGGACGCAGGTCTGCTGGAAGCGAATCCATCCTTGAAAACGGCAATCACAGCATACTTTCAGGTACATACCGATGTGCAGCTCGCCGGGGAACTGTTGATCGTTCCTGGTGCTGAGGCCGCAAAGAACGACCCGGAAGCCTTTGAGCGAATTATTGACGCGGTGAATACCGAAGGGATCGACCGGCACAGCTATATTGCGGCCGTTGGCGGTGGCGCAGTGCTTGACCTGGTTGGTTATGCAGCTGCGGTGGCACATCGTGGTATCCGGCACATCCGCATACCCAGCACGGTGCTTTCGCAGAACGACTCCGGTATCGGCGTAAAAAATGGCATCAACTATAAAGGGAAGAAAAACTTTATAGGCAGCTTCGCACCACCGGCAGCGGTATTCAATGATAAGCGGTTCTTGCTGAGCCTGAATAATCGCGATTTCCGTTCTGGTATCGCAGAGGCTATAAAGGTAGCCTTGATTAAGGATGCTGCATTTTTTTCCTGGATGGAGGAACATGCCCATCTGTTGTTGAACCGCGATATGGATAGCATTGCTTACCTCATCAAGCGCTGTGCGCAACTTCATATGGAGCATATTGCCGGAGCAGACCCCTTTGAAATGGGCTCTTCCAGACCGCTGGATTTCGGTCACTGGTCTGCGCACAAGCTGGAACAGCTGAGCAACTTCAGCATTACACATGGGGAAGCTGTGGCTATGGGAATGGCGCTCGACAGCACATACTCGCTTCATGCCGGGGTACTGACGGAAGAGAAACTGCAACGCATCCTAAATTTACTGGCCATATTCTTCGACATTACCCATCCACTAATGCGGATCACCGACCTCAAGGCGCCAATTCTAGATGGCTTAGCCGAATTTCGCGAGCATCTCGGCGGTAAGTTATGCATTACCCTGCTCCGCGACATTGGTGTGGGATTCGAGGTTAATGAGATGGATCTGCATACGCTTTTACAGTCCAGCCAGTATATCCTGCAATTCAAAATGTTCCAGTTCAAAACGAATACCCTCCATTGATGAAGACCAAATCAGGGCATCTAGGCTATTGTACAAACATCCATGCGGGAAAAGACTGGAACGCAGATTTCGAGAATCTAAAAACCCACTTTCCGGAAATAAAGGCCGCCATCTCGCCAACCGAACCAATGGGTATCGGCTTGCGGCTGTCGAACACAGCCAGTATTACGCTAGCAGATCCAGCAGTGCAGGAAGAATTTAACAGCTGGTTAAAGGAAAATCAGGCATATGTCTTTACCATGAATGGCTTTCCTTATGGAGAATTCCATCATACCGTGGTTAAGGCGGATGTTCATAGCCCGGACTGGACCACAGCGGCACGAAAAGATTATACGATTCGTCTGGCACAGCTCCTAGCTGGCTTGTTGCCGGAAGCTATGGATGGCGGCATTTCAACGTCGCCCTTAAGCTACCGTCATTGGTTCCACACGGCCGATGCACTAAATGCTGCGGTTGAAATGGCAACTATGAATATCCTTGAGGTTGTAAAAGAATTGATTTCCATCTACCGGGAAACTGGTAAATTAATTCACCTGGATCTCGAACCTGAACCCGATGGTGTGATTGAATCCGGACCGGAATACATCAGTTGGTACGAAACCCAACTCCTGCGAATTGGTATACCGCTAATTGCGGGAACCTTCAGCCTGAATGATCAGGAAGCGGAAAGCCTGATTAAACAGCACCTTTGCCTCTGTTATGACGTTTGTCATTTCTCCATCGGCTATGAAAATCATGCTGCGGTACTCGAACAGCTAAAAACGAAAGGTTTAAAGGTTGGCAAAATACAGATCAGTGCCGCCTTAAAAGGCAAGTTTAGCGATGAAGCCCATAACCAGGCAATTCTGGAGGATTTTAAGAAGTTTAATGAGCCCACCTATCTTCATCAGGTTGTAGCAAAAGATGCTGCTGGCAAGTTAACGCGCTATCCGGACCTGGATGAAGCCTTAGCTGCTTTTCATCCAAAAGCAGCAGCAGAATGGCGGGCCCATTTTCACGTGCCGGTTTCTACCGACCGGATCGGGCAGCTTTATTCCACCAGGGACGATATTGTCCAAGTACTAGAGCTTCAGAAACAAGCACCCTTTACCAATCACCTGGAAGTCGAAACCTATACCTGGGAGGTGCTGCCTGAAGGAATGAAAATACCCATCGCCCAATCCATCAGCAATGAACTGGACTGGGTGATCAATCATGCGATAAAATGAAGAAAACCGTAGTTATTGATGTTGTTGGACTGTCCTCAAACTTAATTGGGGAACACACACCGTTTCTCCAACGATACCTGAAAACACATCATATCAGCCACATTAAGCCTATGCTGCCTGCAGTTACTACAGCAGTGCAGTCGACCTATCTCACCGGGAAGAATGCCACGGAACATGGAATTGTGGGCAATGGCTGGTACGACCGTACGGATGCAGAAGTGAAGTTCTGGAAACAGTCCAACAAGCTGGTACAGCAACCAAAAATATGGGATAAAGCGAAAGCCATAGATCCCAACTTCACTTGTGCGAACATGTTCTGGTGGTATAACATGTACTCCAATGCAGATTATTCGGTGACTCCAAGGCCCAACTACCTTGCTGATGGTAGAAAAATACCGGATTGCTATTCCGCACCAGCAGAACTGCGTGACATCCTGCAGCAGGAGCTGGGTCAGTTTCCTTTGTTTCATTACTGGGGCCCTGGGGCGGACATTAAATCCAGCGATTGGATTGCCAAGGCGTCCATGCTTACTGACGAGCGTTATGACCCTACATTAACCCTGATCTATTTGCCACATCTGGATTATTGCCTGCAGAAATTTGGGCAGGATTTTTCCAGGATCAGCAAGGATCTACAGGAAATAGACAATTTGCTCAAAGATCTGGTGAACCATTATGAGCGTAAAGGTGCCAGCGTGATCATCCTTTCCGAATATGGCATTGTGCCGGTTCACAGGCCCATTCACTTGAATCGTGTGCTGCGCGAACATGGCCTTCTGCAGGTACGTGTGGAGCGAGGGCTCGAACTGCTTGATGCCGGTGCTTCTAAGGCCTTTGTCGTAGCAGATCACCAGGTGGCGCATGTTTATATCAACGACCCCACAGTAACGCAGCAGGTAAAAGAAATCCTTTCCAGCAGTCGCGGTATTTCCTTGATGCTTGATGAAGCTGGTAAAAAGGCTTATGGCATTGCACACGAAAGGGCAGGAGACCTGGTATTGGTAGCCGAAGCAGACAGCTGGTTTACCTATTACTTCTGGCTGGACGATGCAAAAGCCCCGGATTATGCGCGTTGCGTAGACATCCACAAGAAACCTGGATATGATCCTGTGGAGATGTTTATGAGCTCTAAAGGTCGTGCAGCCTACAAGTTACTGCAAAAAAAGGCGGGCTTCCGGTATGTAATGGATGTGGTGCCACTGGATGCCAGGCTGATCAAAGGTTCTCATGGTAGCATTAATGTTTCCGAAGCATTCTATCCGGTGCTGATTACCGATAAAGCACAACCTATTGCGCAGTTGGAGGCGACGGAGATCCATGATGTGATCTGGCGGGAACTTATGCGGGATGAATAGGAAATGAATCGTCTGCTGGCGGGATTAAAGCTTTTCAAAGGGAATATCCATCAGCTCATATTTCTCCCAGCCGCGGAAGTCGTAATGCCACCATTCGTTGTACATCACGCGGAAGCCATGTTTCTCCATTACCCCGATCAGGAAATCCCGGTTTTTCTTTATTGCGGTCGGTAAGTCCTGGTAATCTGCGGCAGCGGCCTTGCTGAAACTGTCGTAAGGCGTCGGCATGGGCACATCCTTGCCCGTTTTCAGATCAATGATCGATAGATCTACTGCGCAACCACGGTTATGCTTGGAACCACTTTTTGGATGGGCTACAAAGTTCTTGTCGGATGCTTTCTGGTAAAAGGCTACCGTGATCGTGTACGGGCGGTAGGCGTCAAATATCTTCAGTCCATAACCTTTCTTCTTCAGTTCGGCCTGTATTTTCTTCAACTGTTCCACCACAGGCTTTCTCGCGAAAGCTCGGGCTGATGGATACATCACCTGCTTCATGAAGTTGTTTTTTGTGGCATAGCGGATGTCCAGCACCACGCCTGGAACTGCCTTTTTGATGTCTACCAATGCTTTTTCCGGATGTGCCTTAATGGATGCACGGTACGCCTGCGGACTGTTGATGATGTTCAGGCCATAGGGGTTCTTTTGTGCCCAAAGCACCGATACCTGAAAGAAAAGCAGCAAAGCAAGGATGTACCTCATGATCCTATCAACGATTAGAAACCACAAGCAACTCTATGTCCTTGTATGGCAGGTTAAACTTGTTTGCAAGGTCTTTATTCGTCAGATGCCCTTGATAGATATACAGCGCCTGCCGGATACCCGGCTTGCTCCAGGCCAGGTTCACCATGCCACCCATCTCACCAATATCCACCAGAATTGGGGTGAAGATATTCGTCAGCGCATAAGATGCCGTACGAGGCACCCTAGAAGCAATGTTTGGTACACAGTAATGAATTACATCGTACTTCCGGAAAACCGGGTCTTTATGATTGGTTACTTCGGAGGTCTCAAAACAGCCGCCCTGGTCAATACTTACGTCGATAACCACGGAATCCGGCTTCATCTTGCTTACGGTCTCTTCGGTAACAATGCAGGGGCTGCGTCCATTCGTTGCACGGATGGCACCTATAACTACGTCGCAGGTGGTAATGGCTTTATTCAGCACAATAGGCTGCATAACGGATGTATATACCCGGTCGTGCAGGTTGTTCTGCAAGCGGCGAAGCCGGTAAATGGAGCTGTCGAATACCTTTACTTCGGCACCCAGAGACAGGGCAGTTCGAGCTGCATATTCACCCACGGTTCCTGCACCCAGAATAACGATCTCTGTTGGAGGCACACCGGTAAAGCCGCCAAGCATCAAACCTTTGCCTCCCGTAACGTTGCTCAGGTACTCTGCAGCGATGAAAATGGATGTTGCTCCCACAATTTCGCTCATGGCCCGTACCACGCTCAGGCTGTTGCCTTCATCGCGTAAGTGCTCAAAGCTTAAAGCATTTATCTTTTTATCTAAAAGGGCTTTCAGGTAATCCAGTTTAATGGAGCCCATCTGAAGTGCAGAAATCAGCGTCTGCCCTTTATGCATCATCGCGATTTCTTCGAAGGTGGGCGGGGCAATCTTTACCAGGATATCGGCATCGAAAACTTCTTTTTTGTTAAACGTAATAATGGCACCCTGCTCCGCATAGTCATGGTCGGAGAAGTTCGCACCAACACCGGCACCACTTTCCAGCACCACCTTGTGCCCATGGTTCACCAGCAAGGCCACGGAAAGCGGGGTTAGGGCAATCCTGTTCTCCTGAAAAGAGATCTCCTTAGGGATGCCGATGTAAAGACTATTGTTCTTCTCTTTTATCTCTGACAAGGTCTCCTTTGGCTGTATTAATCCTTGCTGGGCAATAGAGGCCATTTCTTCTCTTAAACAAGTAGCCATTTTTATTTATTAAGTTCTTAGAATACTAAAGATAAGCAATAAGGCATTAAATTTTCGAAATGCTGATTAGTCGCTGTTCCGGACCGGTGACCTGGATGTCAACTTTCACATGATGCTCGGGGATCAACAATGCAATGCGTTCCGGCCATTCAATCAGGCAGCGGTCGCCCGAATAGAAGTATTCCTCGTAGCCGATGTCGTAGGCTTCTTGTAAATCCTTGATCCTGTAGAAATCAAAATGATAGATCTTGCCATTTTTGGCCAGATATTCATTGACAATGGAGAATGTTGGACTGGAGACCAGATCATCAACACCCAGGGCTTCACAAATCACTTTAATGAAAGTGGTTTTCCCGGCGCCCATATCGCCTTCAAACAGAAAGATCTTCTCCGCTGCTGCAAACTCGAGTAATTGCCTGGCAGCAGATTTAAGATCTTCCTGACTATTTATCTGAATATTCATTTATCGTGAACTGTATGTCGCTACCGGAATAACCATTTCTTCAAGTGAGATACCTCCATGCTGAAAGGTCTCGTTGTAATAATTCACAAACTGATTGTAATTGTTCTGGTAAACGAAGTAGCGGTCTTCTTTCGCAAAAATATAATTTGAGCTGATATTGATCTTTGGCAGCTGCGCTTCATGCGGATTTTTGATCAGAAACACCTCTTTAGCGTTATAGTTCAAATTCCGTCCCTGCTTATAACGCAGGTTCGTGTTCGTATTGCGATCACCAATTACCTTACTTGGATGTTTTACCCGGATGGTGCCGTGATCGGTTGTGATCACCAGCTTCACCGGCTTCTGTGAGATCTTTTTCAACAGATCCAATAATGGCGAGTGCTCAAACCAGGACATTGTTAAGGAGCGGTAAGCTGCATCATCATTTGCAAGCTCGCGGATCATCTGCATATCGGTACGCGCATGCGAAAGCATGTCGACAAAGTTGTAAACGATAGCATTAAATTCGTTTTGCATCAGGTTGTTCACCTGTTCCGTTAATGCTTTTCCATCATCATAGGTCAGGATCTTGTTATAGCTGAATTTGCAATCCTTACGGAGACTTCTCTTGATCTGATCTTCCAGAAAGGCCGCTTCATGCAGGTTTTTACCACCGTCATCATCGTCATTCTGCCACATTGAAGGGAAACGTTTTTCCATTTCCAAAGGCATCAGGCCCGAGAAGATGGCGTTTCTCGCATATTGGGTGGCTGTTGGAAGGATACTGGAATAAGTATCTTCCTCTTCCATACGGAAGTATTCCGTGATCAGCGGATTGATGATTTTCCATTGATCATAACGAAGGTTGTCGATCAGAATAAAGAAAACCGGAACATTGGGATTGATTAAAGGAAATACCTTCTTTTTAAGGAGTTCATTCGATAGCAATGGCGCTTTCTCTTTGCCATTTACCCAGCCCAGGTAATTGTCTTCAATGAACTTGGAGAACTGCATGTTGGCCTCAGACTTCTGCATGGTAAGAATTTCATGCATCTGCGGATCATCCAGCTTCTCGAGCTCCAATTCCCAAAATACCAGCTTTTTATATACGTCGACCCATTCTTCATAGCTCAGCTTATCGTTTAGGGTCATACCCAAACGCCTGAAATCCTGCTGGTAGGCCATAGAGGTCTTCTCGCTCACCAGGCGCTTGTTGTCGATAATCTTTTTTATGGTTAATAGTACCTGTTTCGGATTTACAGGCTTGATCAGATAGTCATCGATCTTTGAACCGATCGCATCTTCCATCAGGTTTTCTTCTTCACTTTTGGTGATCAGCACCACCGGCACGTCACTCTTTATATTTTTTATCGCGGAAAGCGTTTCAATTCCGCTCAGACCTGGCATGTTTTCGTCAAGAAATACGAGATCAAAATGTTCTTTGCCAAACGCTTCCAGGGCATCATTACCATTGGTAAAAGTGGTTACATCATAACCCTTTTCGTTTAGCAGTAAGATATGTGGTTTTAATAAGTCAATCTCATCATCGGCCCATAGAATCTTAGTTTCCTGCATTATTTATCTAATTAGTATTCAAAAAGAACCTGCTCTTTCCAAACTATGGATAAAATTAGCAATTTTTGTACCGGATAAACGATTCGACCCATATTGAACAAGAAGAAAATCATAAATGATCCGGTTTACGGATTTATAAATATACCCTCTGCCTTACTCTTTGACCTGATCTCGCACCCGTATTTCCAGCGTTTGAGATACATCAAGCAGTTGGGCATGACCCACCTGGTGTATCCGGGCGCACTACATACGCGCTTTCATCACGCCCTGGGTGCGATGCACCTGATGAGCCTGGCCATCAAAGTGCTGCGCGACAAAGGTCATGAGGTAACCGCGGATGAAGAAGAGGCTGCTACCATTGCCATTCTATTGCATGACATTGGCCATGGGCCTTTTTCCCATGCGCTGGAACATTCGCTGGTCAATGGGATTAAACATGAAGACATCTCCATGCTGATCATGCAGCGGCTGAATGAGGCCTTCGATGGAAAGCTGAGCCTGGCCATCCGGATCTTCACCGGCAATTACCACAAGAGGTTCCTACATCAGCTGATCTCCGGACAGCTTGATCTGGACCGTATGGATTACCTGAACCGCGACAGCTTTTTCACGGGTGTTTCTGAAGGCGTGATCAGCTTCGACCGGATCATCAAGATGTTCAATGTAAGTAATGGTGAGCTGGTGATCGAAGAGAAAGGGATATACTCCATTGAGAATTTCCTGATTTCAAGACGCTTAATGTACTGGCAGGTGTACTTGCATAAAACGGTGATTGCTGCTGAACAGCTGTTGGTGAAGATCCTGGAGCGTGCCCGTGAACTCGCGGCTGGCGGCGTAGACCTTTTTGCCTCACCTGCATTGAAGCACTTCCTGACCAATAACATCTCAGAAGCGGCTTTCTTTTCCGAACCCTTACATTTGGCGCAGTTTACAACCCTGGATGATCAGGATATCTTTACCTCGATAAAGGTATGGGTATCGCACCCGGATCACATCCTGTCGGAGCTCTGCAAAATGCTTACCGCAAGGAACCTTTATAAGATTGAGATCAGCAATGATGAACCTGGTGCCGAGCGTATGAATATGCTAAAAGACACCACTGCTGCAGTTTACCACATCAGTAAAGCAGAAAGCAGCTATTTCGTGTTTACCGCCGCAATTATGAACCGCGCCTACAATGCCGGAACAGGAAACATCAATATTCTGTTAAAAAACAGTACGATAATTGATATAGCTAAAGCATCGGATCTATCGAACTTGGAATCATTGGATAGAACTGTAACAAAGCATATTTTGTGTTATCCAAGAACGATTTAAGAAATTTTAACAAATAAGTAACCATTTTATTCCGTCTTTAGCCTATTGGAAGGCTAACAAATACCAGAAGGGGTAATTTGTTCATATCAATTTAACATCTAACTTTGTAAAATGCAATTTACTGCCCGGCAGATAAGCGAACTTTTAAATGGAACCGTAGAGGGGGATGAAAATGTTCTTGTAGGAGAACTTTCGAAGATTGAGGATGGTAAGGCCGGTTCGCTGTGTTTTTTATCAAATCCAAAGTATGAGAACTATCTGTACGGCTCAAAGGCTTCCATTGTAATTGTAGGGGCCGACTTTACACCTGCTCAGCCTGTTCAAGCAACCTTAATAAAGGTTCCCGACCCATATAGTGCTTTTTCCATCTTACTGGAAAAATATAATGAAATGTTAAATATGCCCGACGAGAAGTCTGGTATTGAGCAGCCGAGTTTTGTGCACCCAAGTGCCAAGATTGGTAAGAACGTTTTCATTGGCGCTTTCTCGTACATTTCCGAACATGTTGTCATTGGCGATAACACCAAGATTAATGCACAGGTATTTGTTGGCGCTGAGGCTGTAATCGGCGAGAAATGTCTGATCCAGCCAGGCGTAAAAATTTATAATCGCTCCGCAATTGGTAACCGCGTGATCATTCATTCCAATACCGTGATCGGCAGTGATGGCTTTGGCTTTGCGCCACAGGCGGATGGCACCTATTCGAAGATCCCGCAGATTGGAAATGTGGTGGTCGAAGATGATGTGGAGATCGGTGCCAATACCACGATCGACCGTGCGACCATGGGTTCTACCTTTATCCGTAAAGGGGTGAAACTGGACAACCTGATCCAGATTGCACATAACGTTGATGTTGGGGCACATACGGTTGTCGCCGCACAGTCTGGTATTTCCGGAAGCACTAAGCTTGGTGGAAACTCTGTAATCGGAGGCCAGGTCGGCATTGCCGGTCACCTGAGTCTGGCAAAAGGAACCCAGATCGGTGCACAAGCGGGCATTAACTTTAACACCGTAGAAGAAAACAAACAATGGCATGGTAGTCCGGCGCAGCCACTGCGTGACTGGATGAGGGCCTCTGTGATATTTAAACAATTACCAAGTGTCGAAAAGCGCATCTCAAAATTAGAGGCTAAGATTGCCGAACTAACAGCTTTATTAGATCAAAGTAACACTACACAGACTTCATAATGAACGTAAAACAGAAGACCATTAAAAGTGAAATCTCCGTAACTGGGGTCGGTTTACACACCGGAGCGAATGTGACTTTAACTTTTAGTCCTGCACCAGAAAATCATGGGTTTAAATTTCAACGTATTGATTTGCCTGAACAGCCAATTATTGAGGCAGATTGTGATTACGTGACGGACACTGCACGCGGTACAACCTTAACTCAAAATGGTGCAAGCATCAGCACAGTGGAACATGTAATGGCATCGCTTGTTGGTATGGACCTGGACAACGTTTTAATGAAAGTTGATGGCCCTGAAGTTCCGATCATGGATGGTAGTGCAATCCAGTTCGTGGAGGCGCTGGAAAGTGTTGGAACGCTTTTACAAGATAAAGACCGTGAATACTTCCAGATTCCACATAACATCACCTATACAGAGCCTGATCGTAAAGTAGAGATCGTAGCCATGCCTTTGGATGACTACCGCTTTACCTGTATGATTGATTATAATTCACCAGTACTGGGTAGCCAGCATGCCGGTATTTCCAGCATCGCTGAATTCAAGAAAGATATCGCATCCTGCCGTACCTTCTGCTTCCTGCACGAACTGGAGTACCAGTTAAATCACAACCTGATCAAAGGTGGTGACCTGAACAATGCGATCGTGATCGTTGATAAAGAGGTTACTGCTGAGGAGCTTGATCACCTGGCCAAGCTGTTCAACCGCAATGAGATCAAAGTTGCGCCACAAGGCATCCTGAACAATATGGAACTGCGTTACCAGAACGAACCTGCAAGACATAAACTGCTGGACATGATCGGTGACCTGGCATTGGTTGGGGTACATTTGAAGGGCCATATTATGGCTGCAAGACCTGGCCATGCGGCAAACGTTGCTTTCGCAAAGAAAATTAAAGCAGCAATTAAAAAAGAAAAGAACAAAAAAGTACAACATACCTACGATCCAGGTGCTAAACCACTTTATGATGTGGTTCAGATCATGGACATTCTTCCGCACAGACAGCCTTTCCTGTTTATTGATAAGATTCTGGAGCTTTCCAAAACACACGTGGTGGGCGTGAAAAACGTGACCATGAATGAGGAATTCTTCAAAGGTCATTTCCCGGGTGCACCAGTAATGCCTGGTGTAATTCAAATCGAGGCCATGGCACAAACCGGAGGCATTTTGGTGCTCAGCACCGTACCTGACCCAAGAAATTACCTGACTTACTTCCTGAAAATTGACAACGTGAGATTCCGTGCCCAGGTGTTGCCTGGCGACACCATCGTGTTCCGTTGTGATCTGATGGAGCCAATCAGACGTGGCATCGCTCAAATGAAAGGTGTCGGCATGGTCGGTGAGAAAGTTGTGGTAGAAGCAGAGATGATGGCACAGATCAGTAAAGTAAAAGAAACACAGCCAACAACATGATACAACCGCTAGCATATATACATCCACAGGCTAAAATAGCTGATACCGTGGTGATCGAGCCTTTCGCCGTTATACATAAAGACGTCGAGATTGGTGAAGGAACCTGGGTAGGTTCGAATGTGGTCATCATGGATGGTGCGCGTATTGGTAAAAACTGCCGGATCTTTCCCGGCTCGGTGATATCGGGTATCCCGCAGGATTTGAAGTTTGCCGGAGAGGTGACTACCGCAGAAATCGGCGACAATACTACCATCAGGGAGTGTGTAACCATTAACCGTGGTACAAAAGATAAATGGAAGACCGTTGTAGGCAGCAACTGTCTGATCCAGGCTTATTCCCATATTGCGCACGACTGTCAGGTCGGCAATCACTGTATCTTCTCCAATAGCACGACGCTTGCAGGACACATCACCATTGGTGATTATGTGGTACTTGCCGGATTAGTAGCCATCAATCAGTTTGTTAAAGTTGGTTCTCACGCTTTTGTAACCGGTGGATCACTGGTTCGTAAAGACGTTCCGCCGTACGTAAAAGCTGCACGTGAGCCGCTTTCCTATGCAGGGATCAATTCGGTCGGGTTGCGCAGAAGGGGTTTCTCTTCCGAGCAGATCGATGAAATACAGGAAATCTACCGGATACTCTTTGTGCGTCATAACAACGTGACCAAGGCGCTGGACATGATCGAAACGGAATTTAAACCTACAGAGATCAGGGACGAAATTGTAGACTTCATCAGGAACTCCAACCGGGGTGTGATGAAAGGTTATGGTTCGGGAAATTAACCTCAGGGTTAGATGCGGATCGAACTTAAAGACGCGGGACGTCGCTTCAATCAGGAATGGATATACAGACATGTAAGCTACCTGTTTGAAGCGCCCAACCGTTATGCCGTACTCGGTCCCAATGGCTCTGGCAAATCAACGCTGCTAAGCCTTCTTTTAGGCAATCTCGCGCCCTCCGAAGGTGAGATCAGCTACACCGCTGCAGATGGCAGCAATATCCCCGTAGATGAAGTCTACAAACACCTCAGCTTTGCTGCACCATACCTGGATCTCATTGAAGAATTCACGCTGCAGGAAACCATCGACTTCCATTTTAAATTCAAGAAAGTTCATCCGGCAATCGCAAAATCCGAAATATTGAACTTACTAGGGCTGAAAAAGTCGCAGGATAAACCCCTTAAATACTTCTCTTCCGGCATGAAACAGCGAACCAAGCTGATTCTGGCCTGCTGCTCCGACACGCCAATGTTGTGTTTGGACGAGCCCACCTCCAACCTCGACGTTCAAGGCATCGCCTGGTACCAACAATTGATCGAGCAATTTTCAGACAAACGCCTCCTAATTGTCTGCTCCAATCAAAAAAATGAATATTTGTTCTGCAATCATTTATTAGAAGTTACTGATTATAAGTAAACAAGTTTATATTTGTGTATAGTTTTTCGGGAAAAAGCGAGAAATAATTGGTTAATTAAAATATTTATATTTACTATTGTTTTATAAGTAATTTACTTTTACCTTTGCGGCACCAAATAAGGCCGATAATATAAGGTTGATTTTTAGTACAATGGCAAAAGCATCAGAAGTAAAAAGTGGTAATATTCTTCGTTTCAATGGTGACCTCGTACAGGTAGAAGAGTTCCTTCACCGCACACCTGGAAACCTTAGAGCTTTTTACCAGGCCAGAATGAGAAATGTTAAGACTGGAAAACTGGTTGAATACAGATTTCGTACAGATGAAGAGGTAACCATCTGTCGTGTTGAAACCAGCGATTATCAGTACCTATATGAGGATGGAGATTTCCTTGTGGTAATGGACAACAATTCTTTTGAGCAGTTTAACATCCCGAAGATCCTTTTTGGAGATTCTGTTAAATTTCTGAAAGAAGGCATGAATGTGATTATCGCATTTGAAAGTGACGAGCCGATCATGGCACAAACACCTTCACATGTAGAGTTGGAAATTACCTATACAGAGCCTGCAGTTAAAGGCGACACTTCAACAAACGCATTGAAATATGCAACTGTTGAAACAGGCGTAGAAATTAAAGTGCCAATGTTTATCAACCAGGGCGATAAAGTTAAAGTTGATACACGTACTGGCGATTACATAGAAAGAGTAAAATAAAGATTTTTCATAGTTTAGTTTTAGGTTTAGGTTGATTGTGGCTTCGGAGTGGTTCCCGAAGCCATCTTTTTTTATATATAATTGTAAATGAAAAAATCAGCACTCCGGAAACAAGCCAATCTGTTAAGGGCGCAGCTTGATCCTGAAGGCGTTCAATCGCTGTCCAGACAACTCTTAGCCCAGTTTAGCCAGCTCAACTTCAATGGGGTAAAAGTGCTGCATACCTTTTTACCGATACAGGAAAAGAACGAACCCGATACCTTCCTTTTCATCGAATGGCTTCGTGAACACCAGCCCGACATCAAGATTATTGTACCAAGATCAGATTTCAGTACCTTCTTAATGACGCATCATGTACTGGGCGATCATAAAGCCCTGCAAAAAAATGCTTTCAACATCCTCGAGCCACAGCATGGAGAAGAACACAAGGGAGAGATTGACATGGTTTTATTGCCTTTGCTGGCTTTCGATAAAAGAGGATACCGTGCAGGCTATGGAAAGGGTTTTTACGACCGCTTTCTTCAGGGCATGGATACACTCAAGGTTGGCTTGTCGTTTTTTGATGTTTCAGCAGACATTGAAGATGTAAATGAACACGACCTGAAACTCGATCTATGCATAACTCCAGGCAAGCTGTATGATTTTCGCCCGCCTGAAGTTTAGTTTGCATTTAAACGTTTAGTTCCAGTAATACCGGGCAATGATCGGAATGAATGGCATCCGGTAGAATGCTGACCTTCTTCAAACGCGGTAACATTGGTTCGGTCGCCAGGTGGTAGTCGATACGCCAGCCCAGGTTCTTGCCCCTTGAACCCGCACGGAAGCTCCACCAGGTGTAATGATGCGGATCTTTGGTGAAATGCCTGAAGGTATCAATGAATCCACGTTTCAGGAACAGATCCATCCATTCACGTTCTTCCGGCAGAAAACCAGAAGAGTTCGCGTTGGACTTTGGATTGTGAATGTCTATCGGCGTATGGCAGATGTTGTAATCGCCCGAAATGATCAAATTCGGATATACTTTCCTTAATTCATCAATGTAGCCGTCGAAGAACTTCATAAATTCATACTTTTTAACCTGCCGTTCGTCGCCGCTTGATCCAGATGGCATGTACAGGCTCATCAGGGAGAAGTCTCCAAAATCAGCCCTTAAAATGCGTCCTTCACGGTCGATCCATTCCTCCCCGCAGCCATATTCTACATGCAGCGGCTTAACCCGGCTAAAAATAGCCACACCGCTGTAGCCCTTTTTCTCCGCCGGAAACCAGTAATGGTGGTATCCGAGCTGTTCGATCAATGCAATGATTTCAGGTATTTGTTCCGGCATGGCCTTTACTTCCTGCAAACACACCATGTCTGCGTCCGTAGCCTGCAGCCAGCCAAAAAAGTTCTTGGTAGCCGCAGAGCGAATACCGTTTACGTTATAGGATATAATTTTCATGTAAGGCTTTCTAAAGGTATTGTTATTAATATTCTTTATTGATCAGCAGTGGATTGCTGGTTTTAAGCGCCCTTTCCAACTTGCGGGCCTGGCGACGCTTCAAAATGCTAACCTCCATCTTTACGTCAGTTACCGGCCGGTCTCTTTCATCCGTTTTCAGCACAGCAATGCTGTCAACAAGTTCCAGCCCTTGAACCACCTCCCCAAAGGCCGTGTAGTTGCGGTCCAGGTGTGGGGAGCCACCCAGCGTTTTGTAAACGGCACGATGACTTTCCGGCAATTTAAACTGCAATCTTTTCGTTTCGATGGCATCCAGCTGCTCGTCGGTGTAGGTTTTCCCCTGAACGATATAGAACTGGCAACCACTGGAAGCTTTCTCCGGATTGTTGTCCCTTGCTGCAGCAAGTACGCCCTTTTTATGGAACAGGCTATCCCTGAACTCCGCCGGAACCTGGTAACCTACATCACCCTCGCCAAGCGCCGCACCACCCGCTGCATTCCTCGAATCAGGGTCTCCACCCTGGATCATGAAGTTCTGGATCACCCGGTGAAACAAGGTGCCATGATAAAACTTCTCTTTTGCAAGCTTCAGGAAGTTGTCGCGGTGTAATGGCGTTTGATTGTAGAGCATGATGATACATTCTCCTTTATCGGTGCTGATGCGAACATACTGATGCTTCGGCTTTGCCGCATAACTGCCCAGACTCAAGCACAGCAGGGCTACTAAAAAAAGGTTTTTCATTGCTTAGAATATTATTTGCGGTGATGCAAGCGCATCGGCTATTTAGCCGCTTTTCAGCCTGGAACCGACGTTTAAGCTCACCAAAATTATTTTTGCTAAGGTAATCGTTTTTCCGCAGGGATAGAAAGTCTTCGGTAGTAGTACTTTATGTATAAAAATTCTTGTAGTTTCAAGAAATTTATTATTTTTGGTCAGAATGAAAACAATGCGTACCATAGCAAAGGGATTGAGCATGCTGTGCCTGTTAGGCGCAGTTGGCGTGATGCTGGTTTTGCAGCTATGCACTTCTAATACAGGGGTTTTCAATAATACTGCCAGCGGTAGTCTAAACAACCGTCCCGCAGGCCATAAAGCCACTGAAGCCAGCTTCTCGTGTAAGGAAAATGGCCCGGCTTCCAATGCTCCAGCGGATATGGGTGTTACCAGTATCTTGACCCCGATCATCTCCGAATACCTGTCAGGATTGTTGCCGCGATTGCTGCGCTAAGCATTCCCAAACATCAACACTTATATTCAAGACTAATATGGATCTGGGCTCACTGCGCTCCAGCCACCATCCACCAGGATCGTCTGCCCGGTGATCTGCGACGCGTCATCAGAAACCAGAAACATTGCCGTGCTGGCAACATCCTGCACCGTACCCGCACGCCCCGTCGGCGTAATTCTTGCCCATGTTTTTTCGTAATCCGGATCTTCCAGTGTGCGTTCAGTTGCAGTGGCACCGGGTGCAATGCAGTTCACGGTAATGCCAAACCGGGAAACTTCAATCACCAGGTTCCTGGCAAGCATCTCCAGCGCTGCTTTACTCATCCCATAGGCAGCCAGATTGCGGTGTGCCTGGTGCCCGGTTACCGAGGACATGAACAGCAGCCTGCCGCTAGAGGTTTGTGCCTTCATTTGCTTTGCCGCAGTCTGCGCCAAAAAGAACGTGCCGTTTAAATTCACCTGCATCACCCGCGAGAAAGCTTCCTGCGTATAGCTGAAAAAATCACCAAAAAGCGTAATGCCAGCATTCGCAATGGCGATGTCCAGTTTTCCGAAATTCCAAACTGCGGTATCAACCATCTGCTGAATGATGCTGAGGTCGCTGGAATCACCAGGCACCGCTATACAAACACCACCGGCATTGTTCAATTCCAGGACTGCCTGCGCGGCAAGTTCAGCATCAACGTCGTTCAAAATCACCCTGGCGCCCGCAGCACAAAGCTTTCTGCAGATCTCTAGTCCAATACCTTGTCCGGCACCGGTTACAATAGCAACTTTATCTTCAAAACTCATATTTGCATCTATCTTTTAAAGCATCATGGAGATGCCCTTGGTAAAATCAATGAGAGTCACGGGTAACCTGACTTCCGGATCCACCACGAAGGAAATCCAGATCGGCACCCAGGTGTGCACCCTGTACATGCTCCTGATAGAGCCTTACATAACCCCTCGCTGCTGTTGGTGCTACAGGAGGCAGCGCCTTCTTGCGTGCCGCGATTTCTTCATCGGAAACATGTAAATGCAGTTGCCTGCCTTTTACATCCAAAGTAATCTCGTCTCCGTCGCGTACAATGGCCAGTGTGCCGCCATCCGCCGCTTCAGGAGATACATGCAGCACCACGGTGCCAAAGCCGGTACCACTCATCCGCCCGTCAGAAATCCGTACCATGTCTGTCACGCCTTTCGCCAGCAACTTCGCCGGCAAACCCATATTGCCCACCTCAGGCATTCCGGGATAACCCTTCGGACCAACGTTTTTCAGCACCAGCAAACTCGTTTCGTCAACCTCCAGCAAGGGGTCATCGATGCGTGCATTATAGTCCTCGATATTTTCAAATACGACCGCCTTTCCAGTATGTTTCATCAGCTGTGCGGAGGCCGCAGAAGGCTTGATCACTGCACCCTGTTCGCATAAATTTCCTTTAAGTGCAACAATGCCCGACATGGTGCTGAAGGGCTTGTCGGTCGTTGTAATGATGTTTGGGTCATAACACTCAGCGCTGCCGAAATTCTCGGCGACCGTTCGCCCGTTTGCGGTCAGGCAACCGGTATGAAGATGGGGCAGCAATTTATTGATGATGGCCGGCAAGCCCCCGGCATAGTATAGATCCTCCATGAAGAAACTGCCGGATGGCTGCAGGTTCGCAATCAGGGGAATGTCTGCCGACAAGCGGTCAAGATCTTCCAGGCTGAGCTCCACGCCAATCCGGCCGGCTATAGCCAACAGGTGAATTACAAAGTTCGTCGACCCGCCGATGGCGGCGTTCACCTTAATGGCATTTTCAAAAGCTTCAGGGCTCAGGATGTCCGATAATTTACGGTCTGCCTTAACCATCCTGACGATCTCGGCACCGGAACGCTGTGCAATGATCTTCCGTGCCGTATCAGGCGCCGGAATAGCGGCGTTCCCGGGCAAGGAAATGCCCAAAGCTTCTACCATGCAGGCCATTGTCGATGCCGTACCCATCACGGCACAATGCCCATCGCTGCGGCACATGCCAGCTTCTGCCAGCGACAACTCCATATCGTCCATGTGCCCGGCACGTTGTGCTTCTGAAAATCGCCAGAGGTCTGAGGTGCCGATGCACTTGCCCCGGTGCCTGCCAGTAAGCATGGGCCCGCCCGAAACCACAATCGTTGGCAGGTCCACGCTACAGGCACCCATCACCAATGAAGGTGTGGTCTTATCGCAGCCGCAAAGCAGCACCACGCCATCCAGGGGATTGGCGCGGATCGCCTCTTCCACATCCATGGAGGCTAAATTGCGAAATAACATCGCCGTAGGTTTCATGAGTGTTTCCCCTAAAGAGAGTACTGGAAATTCTACCGGAAAGCCACCGGCCTCGTACACACCGCGTTTTACATGTTCCGCCAGTTCGCGGAAATGCGAGTTGCAAGGGGTAAGCTCCGACCAGGTATTACAGATGCCGATGATTGGCCGCCCGTCAAACTCATGCGGCGCAATGCCCTGTTTTCTCATCCAGGCACGGTAGATGAATCCATCCTTGCCTTTACGGCCAAACCATCCCTGACTTCTTAATTTCTGCTCGTCCATACCATTCAAATTTTTGCTAAAGTTCAGCGCATAAGTATGCGGCGTCTTCAGCCTTACGGAAACGTTTACATTGGTTATAGCTAAAAATAGTTCTAATAAAGCAAGAAAAGAAAACCCGACCGTAAAGAGATTGTGGCGAAACTGCTAGCGCAAATTATTTTATCTTGCAGCAGCTATATAAATCCTAATTCCTTCATGAAAAGAATCTTTACCGCTTTGCTGCTGTTTTCTGCAGCCGCTGTTCATGCACAGCAAACCAGCACCCTGACCGTAGAAAAGATCATGCGCGATCAGAAGTGGATCGGTGTTGCGCCTACTAACTATCGCTGGGCAGATGATAGTAAAACGCTGTATTTCGACTGGAACCCACAGCAGAAAGCCAAAGAACAACTCTTCCGCGTACAAGCCGGTAAAAACAAACCGGAGCTTTCTCCTGATTCCACTACCGAAAAGGCCATCGGACCTGTTTATACTTTTAACCAGAATGGCAGCCTCGGTGTAGCGGAGCAGGATGGCGACATCTACCTCTTACAGGTAAAAACAAAAAAACAGAGCCGTTTAACCAATACCATGGATCGTGAAAGTAACCCTGGCTTCCTGATCAATGGTGCCATCTACTTCCTCAAAGGCGGTAATTTCTTCAGCCTGGATCCAAACACACAAACCTTAACGCAGTTAACCAATTTCGTACCCGGCAATAAACCCGCAGGGAACAAGGCAGTACCTTCTCCACAGGAGAGCTGGCTGAAAAACCAGCAACTGCAAATATTCGATGTGCTCAAAGAAAACACCAGCACAGCGGGCAGAAGGCCCGGTCGTGCCACAAATAAACAGGCGCTGAAACCCATTTACCTCGAAAACAAAGCCATTACAGGATTAACCCTTAGCCCTGATGGCCGTTTCGTGACCTACCAACTCGTAACCCTCGCCAAAGGGAACACCAATACCATCATCCCTAATTTTGTAACCAAATCGGGATTCACTGAAGATATCAATGGCAGAACTAAAGTAGGAGAGATCCCTTCCAGTTACGAGTTCTTCATCTACGATAAACAACGTGATTCAGCTTACCAGGTTGCGGTTAGCAATATACAAGGCATCAAGGACCTCCCGGATTATCTGAAAGACTACCCTAAACAGCTCGAAGAGCGGAAGAAAAAGAACGAAGACCGGAAAGTTCGTTTTACACCGGTGATCTGGAACAGCAACGCCAGCGCAGGGGTGCTTACGGCAAAGGCGCTGGACAATAAGGACCTCTGGATCCTGAAGCTTGACCCTGCAAAAGGCAGCTTCAGCGTAGTAGACCGGCAGCGGGATGAAGCATGGATCGCAGGCCCGGGAATCAGCTCCTATGTTGCAAACATCGATTTTATCGACCAGAACAAGATTTATTACCAGAGTGAGGCCAGCGGATACTCGCACCTCTATGTGGCGGATGTCAATACCGGCAGTAAAAAGCAGCTTACCAGCGGCAAATGGGAGCTGCAGACCTTGAACCTTTCCAAGGATAAAAAGACCTTCTATTTCACCGGTAACATGGAACACCCAGCAATCACACATTTCTACAGTCTGCCGGTAACCGGTGGTAAACCGACCCAGATCACCAGCATGAAGGGTGGTAACCAGATCACCATGTCACCAGATGAGAAATGGATCGCCATCAATTATTCTTACATGGACAAGCCCTGGGAGCTCTACATCCAGCCGAATAAAGCAGGTGCGAAGGCGGTACAGATCACGGAGTCCAGATCTGAAGAATTTAAATCCTATGCCTGGAGGAAACCCGATCTGGTTGCCTTTAAGAACCGCCATGGCGATGATGTTTATGCCAGGATATATCCTGCAAAAAATGGAGGCCAAAACAGCCCAGCGGTAGTCTTTGTACATGGCGCAGGTTACTTGCAGAACGTACATTACTGGTGGAGCCAATATTCCAGGGAATATATGTTCCACAACTTGCTGGCAGATAACGGCTATACCGTTATCGACATTGATTACACTGGCAGTGCAGGTTACGGCAGAAATCACCGTACCGGAATTTACAGGCATATGGGGGGTAAGGACCTCACGGATCAGGTGGATGGCGTTAAGCTCTTAGTCGATAAATATGGCGTAGATCCAAAGCGGGTAGGTATCTATGGTGGTTCCTACGGTGGGTTCATCACCCTGATGGGGCTCTTCAACGAACCGGATGTTTTCAAAAGCGGTGCCGGTTTACGTTCGGTAACCGACTGGGCACACTACAATCAGGGCTATACGGCTAATATCTTGAATGAGCCTTTTAACGATGAAATTGCTTATCAGCGTAGTTCGCCGATCAATTTTGCAGCAGGATTGAAGGGTAATTTGTTGATGTGCCATGGTATGGTCGACGTCAATGTGCATTTCCAGGACATTGTGCGCCTGTCACAAAAGCTCATCGAATTGGGAAAAGATAATTGGGAACTCGCCGTGTACCCGGTTGAAGATCATGGATTTACCACGCCAAGCAGTTGGACCGATGAATACAAAAGAATCTTCAAACTGTTCGAAACTACTTTAAAAGAAAAATAGTTAAACGCTATTTTTTGCTTTTATGTTTATAGTTATTCTCTATAACCCTATAGAGAATAACAATCTACAACAAGCCATTTGGTGTTGCTAATCAGGGCGCAGAGACATACCTTTGCGCCATAAAAAAACCAATATAATTATGATCAACTTAGGTGAACAATTTCCTTCATTCTCTAAAATTGCCGTTGTAAGTCTAGAAAAAGGTAAAGAATTTGAAACCATTACTTCAGAATCTTTCATCAATGACAACAACGAGTGGACTTGCATGTTCTGGTGGCCAAAAGACTTTACTTTTGTTTGTCCTACAGAAATCGCTGAATTCAACGCTAACTACAGCGAATTCCGTGACCGCGATACCAAACTAATCGGTGCTTCAACTGACTCAGAAAACGTTCACTTGGCTTGGAGAAATAACCATGATGATCTTCGTGGCTTAAAATTCCCAATGCTTGCAGATACTTCTAAGTCTTTAGCTAAAGCATTAGACATCCTTGAGCCTGTTGAAGGAATTGCTTATCGTGCTACTTTTATCATTGACCCTCAAGGTATCATCCGTTGGGTAAGTGCTAACGACTTAAGCGTAGGTCGTAACGTTAAAGAAGTATTGAGAGTTCTTGATGCTTTACAAACTGACGAACTTTGTCCTTGTAACTGGGAAAAAGGTCAGGAAACCTTAACCGTTTAATTTAAAAACGAAAATATTATCCCTGTAAATGCTTTTTGCAGGGATTTTTTATACCCTAATATTTAAAAAATATGAGCGCAAACACAGAAGTTATCCAGGAAGTTCTAGCCATTGTAGGCTTAGATGCAGATTACAGAAATGAAAGCTTAAACTTGCTTGAAAAAGGCAATTCAAGATATGTACGTGACCTTAAATTAAACTTTACCAGCACCCTTACATCTTCTTATTTATCAGAAAAGGAATGTGCTTTAGTGGCTTTAAGCATCGCGGTAAACAACAACAATGCGGTTTTAACCAATTTCCTGGAGAAACACGCTTTAGAAAAAGGTGCTACGGCAGAAGAGATTGCTGAAGCAGCTGGCTGTGCCTCTTTGTTGGCTTTAAACAACGTATTCTACCGTTTCCGTCACTTCACCGGTAAAGAAAAATACACGCAGATCCCTGCACGTATCCGTATGCAACTGATGAGCAGCCCGGTAACCGGAAAAGAGTTTTTCGAGTTGATGAGTATCGCAGTTTCTGCCGTAAACGGTTGCGAAATGTGTGTGAATGCACATGAGAAGTCAATCCTTGCACTAGGCTCTTCAGAAGAGCGTGTTTTTGATGCGGTACGTATCGCATCGATCATCACTGCAACGGGTAAAGTGATCTACTAATCCTTCGATCAGCACCATGTAAATGGTTGATTATAAAAAAACGCAGCCCTGATCACCAGGGCAGCGTTTTTTTATGCTAAATAGGTATGCTAAGCCAGGTTTCTGCCGGCATTAACAATACCGTAAACGGTACGGATCGCAAGCTTCTCATAAGCTTGCTGCTCATCTTCGCCTGGCTGCTGCTGTAGCATGGCCATCGCGTAATGCTGGATCAACACCAAAGGCAGCACGATCTTTTCCCTCACCGCTATAGAGCGCTTCTCTACAGGATAATTCTCCATCAAGGACTGTTGGTCAGCCAGCTTCAATAACATCGCTTTAGAAAGCTCGTATTCTGCATGCAGCATCTTCCAGAAACCACCGAATTCCGGGTCCTCCGCGAAGTGTGCGGTGATGGAGAAATCTGTTTTACTCATAGACATCATGCAGTTTTCAATGATCGTCTTGAAATAGCCAGATTCCTGGTAGGTCTTGTGGACCTTATCCCAGTTGCCTTGTTCTTCCTGATTTTTCAATGCGGTACCGATGCCGTAAAAGCCAGGGATGTTTTGTTTCAGCTGGCTCCAGGAGGTCACGAAGCTGATGGCGCGCAGGTCTTCTAATTCCAGTTTCTTTCCGGAGTTTCGTTTTACCGGTCTGGAGCTGATGGTGATCTTCGACAATAAGGTTAATGGTGAAAACTTCTCCAGGTAGCTTAAGAACAGTGGATCCTGACGTAAGGACACATAAGCATTGTAGCTATCCCTGGCCATGGTATCCAGTACCTCTTTGTGCAGCGGATCCAGCAGGATGTTGTGCTTTTCCCGGATGCCCGCGGAAATACCTGCATTGATCAGCTGCTCAATGTTGAACTCCGCACTGGCAATGGAGCCATACTGCGAGCTGATGGTTTGTCCCTGTATCGTGAGCTGGATGTTTTTGTTTGCAATTTCCTTACCCATCGAGGCATAAAAGCGGTGTGTTTTACCCCCACCTCTTGCCGGTGGTCCACCCCGGCCATCAAAGAAGGCCAGTTGGATATTATGCCTGTTAGACACTTCTGTGAGTGCTACTTTGGCGTTAAAGATCGACCAGTTGGCCATCAGGTATCCACCATCTTTGGTGCTGTCTGAAAAGCCCAGCATGATGTCCTGTTTATTGCCCCGGCGTTCGAGGTGCCTTTTGTAGAATGGATGGGTATATAGCGTCTCCATAATTTCGCCGGCAACGGCAAGGTCATCCACGGTTTCAAACAGCGGCACAAAGTCCATGCTCAGGTCTTCTTCTGTCCAGCCGTTAAACAGGAACAGGTCGGTAAGCTGCAGGATATCACTTGCACGCTGACAGTTGCTGATGATGAAGCGGTGGCAGGCCAGTTCTCCATTGCTCTGCTGAATCTGTTTGATCTCTGCAATGGTACTGATCGTGTCAACCGTTAGCGGATCGGGCTCTGTGGTACGATCCAGACAGTAGGTATACGCTTTACGCAGCACCCGGCTGTCTTGACGGATATCCAACGAAGCGAAGTGGCAACCATAAAGGTTTACTTTACGGATCAGGTCATCAACCACATCTACAAACAACCCATCATGTGAAGTGATCAGGGTGTTGCGGATCTCCTCCAGCTGTGCGATCAGGTCTTCATTAAGGTTCTCGGATTCAATGTTGGAATCAAAGGCATTTTTATACAGTACATCCTGTATTCTGGCGATGGTATCTTCCACGCCACGGAAAGTAATGCGGCGCTTCAAGTTCCTGAAATCACGATAGTAACAGCGGAACAGGATTTGACGAAGCAATTTGGCTACCTGCAATGTCGAGTCTGCGTGTACGTTCGGATTGCCATCACGGTCACCGCCGGGCCAGAAGCCCAGTTCAATGACCTTCTTCGAAGGGATGTTGAACTCAGCAAGCGTTTCATCGATATCCTTCTGGATGTTCGCTGCGGCGAAGTAGAATACATTTTCCATGAACCAGGCCAGGCTCAAAGCCTCATCGACGGGACTTGGTGATTTCTTGTTGAAGAAAGGTGTTTTACCCAGTTGCTGCAACAGTTGATTGATGGTGGAAATATCATTCACCTTCAAAGCAGCGGTAAGGTCGGTGATGATAGACAACACACTACCTGGATAGAACTGCGTAGGGTGGGCGGTTAATACCAATCGTAAGGAAAACTCTTCGATTAAAGCCTCTACCTTGGTCTGCAGCAACCTATTGTCAATACCTTTCGACAAATAGGAGTGCAGTGAACTCTGATCATCCGGTGTATTCAGCTTGTTGAAGGATGCATCCTCCACCGCGTCAAATAACACGACCTGGCGTTCAATGTATTGGATAAAGCGGAACAGCAGGTCAATGCCGTCCTTGGTATCTTCGGTCTTGCTGAACTTTTCGAAAAAGCTGTTGATGATCTCGGTAGGGTTCTGGTGTTGCTTCACACCATCCTCGCAATGTTTAATAAACAGCGGCAATAACGTTCCGGTATCTTTTATCTTGTAAAAGGGAAGCGTAAGGAATAAGCTGTTATAAAGTTCAAATCTGGACACGACATCGTTCGAAAAAATTGCTTCTTTTTGTCCACTGATTTTTGGTTTATAGGTCATAGTTTTAGGTCATTAAGAGCCCTTAAGCTAAGGATTTTAAGGTAAAAACGCCTAAAATGCTTCAACAAAAATTTTGAAGAAATACTAAAAGTTATTATCTTGCTACCACAAGGTTATTAAATCTTACAACAAATAGTAGTAATGATGTCCGCAAGACCATCAGATTTATTGTGTTAATTGTTAATTTTTTGGGAAAAAAAGGCCGCTGTTTTCAGCGGCTTTTTTTTGTTCAAAATTTTCTGCCAGCGTCTTTTTATTGACCCAAAAACGTGCAGATAAACCCGGATGAGACATAACCTCGGCTTGCAGTTGACAAGGGGTTAACAAGGGGTTGACAAGGCCTTGACAAGGCTAAAGCCGAAGAACCACCTTGTCAACCCCTTGTCAATGTTTGGTTAAGGTCTCTCCAGTGCAAAGGCAAATAGGTGTTCTTTACTGTTTTCTACTTGTATAATGCAGGAATTTAAAGATCTTTGGGTATGAAAAAGATAGTACTACTGTTATTCCTCTTTATAACGGGTAGTTATGTACATGCGCAGCAAAAACCTGCGGTGAAAAAAGACTGGATAGAAACCAAGGATCAAAAACGGAAAGCTTATACGATTCCCCGGAAGAAACTCATCAGTACTGCGGTGAAAGATGATTACCTGATCGTGGTAGACAACCGGATCTTCGACAATGATATTGCAGCTTTCGCGAAAGTGCCAAAAGATTCGCTCCTGTTGGTGAATACGATCAGAGATTCTTTAAGCACATCAAACATCAAGACCATCCGCATTTATAAAAGGAAATAAAAAAAAGAGATAAGGTTACCTTATCTCTTTTTTCATTAACACCATTAACATGATTAGTGAACATCAACCGGGATGTTCGCATTCTTTTTAAATTTCTGCAGGTAGAGCAGTGGGATGGAGCAAAGCATGATCATACCTGCAATCCAGTAGGCATCGTTATAGGTAAGCAGTAAAGTCTGTTTCACGATGGTACCTTCCAAAGCTTTGGTAGCAAGCATTTTCGCATCCAGATACCCGTAACCTTTACCCATAAAGTTATGTATAAAGCCCTCAAAGCGTTCTGAAAATGCGGGGTTGTATTCGTTTACATTGGTCAGCAGGTTTGTTCTGTGGTAACCCTGACGTACGTGGATGAGCGTGGTTAATGCTGCGATTCCAAACGATCCGCCGAGTTGGCGACTCATGTTATTTAAACCTGATCCTTGTCCGATTTCTGCGCCTTTCAGATCCTGTATGGCTAACGTAGTCAGTGGTACGAACAATAGCGCCATACCGAAACCACGGATCACCAGCGGTAAAAAGAAATCGCCGGTTCCGGATTGAAGGGTTGATTTGCTCAGCATCATACAAAACAAGTAGAACAAGAACATCCCAATGGTAGCCATAAACTGCGCTGGTACACCTTTCTTCAGCATGATCCCGATGAAAGGCATCATCAGGATGGTACACAATCCACCAGGGAACAGCAATTCTCCGGTTTGTAATGGAGAGAAGCCCAGCAGGTTCTGGCAAAAGATCGGGAACACGAATACGGAACCGTATAATCCGAAGCCAAGGATGAAGGACGTAAACATACCCACTGAGAAACTCCGGTGACGCATGATCTTGAAGTTCACGATCGGGTGATCTGTCGTGGTTTCGCGCCAGATGAATAACAGAATACCCAGAATCGACATTACCGTTAGTACAATGATGTATCCGGTGGAGAACCAGTCCTCGCTTTCACCTTTCTCCAGTACGGTTTGCAAGCTGCCGACAGCGACCGCCAGTAAGATAATGCCCCACCAGTCAATCGGCATACCTTTACCTTCTTTAGGCGTGGATCGCACGAAGGTGTAGGTGAGGTATGCGGCGAGAATACCGACCGGAATGTTCACGTAGAAGATCCATGGCCAGGTGCTGATGTCCAGGATGTAACCACCAATGGTAGGGCCTACAGTAGGACCCACAACGGCACCCAACCCGAATAATGCGGTTGCGATACCGATGTCTTCCCTTGGCCAGGTTTCAATTAAGATGGCCTGGGCCGTCGAGATCAAACCACCACCTGCAACACCCTGCAGGATACGGAACAAGATTAGCTCATCCAGATTTGTCGCATTACCGCACAAAAAGGAGGTAATGGTAAACATGATAATGGAGAATAAAAAGTAATTTTTTCGTCCGAAGCGTGAACCGAGCCAGCCCGACATGGGCAGGATGATCACGTTCGCCACGGCATAACCGGTGGAAAGCCAGGCTACGTCTTCGAGCGTGGCACCCAGGTTACCCTGTATCTGTGGCAGTGCTACGTTTACGATGGTCGTATCAATCAGCTCCAATAAGGAGGCGGTGATCACCGTGAACGTAATAATCCACTTTTTAAAACCTTTTTCGGCCATTTTATTAATCTTTTATGGAAACAGAAGCTTGTACACTCATACCCGGACGTAATTTGTCCATGATTTCTTTCGAGGCTTTTGTAATCTTAATTTTTACCGGAACGCGTTGTACCACTTTCACGAAGTTACCGGTAGCATTATCCGGAGGTAACAGGGATCCTTTTGCACCTGTAATCGGCGAGAAGTTGTACACTTCACCGATCACTTCGTCGTTTGGATAAGCATCAACTTCCACACGCACTTTCATGCCTGGTTTGATGTCTTCCACCTGCGTTTCTTTGAAGTTGGCAGTAACATAGATGCTGCCTTCATTCACGATAGAGAACAAAGACTGACCGGCTTGTACCAGCTGACCTTTCTGAATGTTCTTGCGGGAGACAATACCTGTTGCAGGTGCCTTGATCTCTGTATAGGACAATTGCAACTTGGCGAAGTCTACATCTGCCTGGCGCTGATTAACGCTGGAGCTGCTTACAGCAAGTTGCGATTGCGTGGTGCCCACTTGTTTCACAACGGCATTATACTGGTCTGTAGCGGCCTGAAACGCTGCTTCTGCAGACTCCTTTTGTGCTTTAGCCTGATCAAATTGTTGTTGGGTGATTGAACCGTCTTTTACCAGATTTGCATAACGTTCGTAGTCTTTCTGCGCAAGGTTTAGTCTTACTCTCGCTTCAGTAATGTTGGCTTTTGCCGTGCTGGTATTGGCAGAAGAAGCTGCAATTTGTGCTTGTGACACGCCTACACCTGCAGATGCACCTTTTTGAGTAGCAAGGGCCTGCTCTAATTTTACTTTGTAGTCACGATCATCAAGTCTTACTAAAACTTGTCCTTCGATAACACGGGTGTTTTCTTCGAAAAGGATTTCGTTTACATAGCCGCCAACACGGGCCACTACCGGACTGATGTCGCCATCAATCTGTGCATCATCTGTATCTACGTGGGTACTGTAATATAAGTACTCCTTTACGCCAAAGATGGCGCCTATAAGGATCAATACCCCTAAGATGATAGGTACGATCTTGTTTTTCTTTTTTACTTCAGTTGTCATGTTAGTGGTTGTATGATTTATTGAGAAATTTTTCCTGTTGAGTTTAGTAAGGTATAGTAAGCCAGTCCTGCATCTGCTTTAGCGATTTCAAGGTTGATCTTACTTTGATATAATAAGGTTTCTGCATCAATACGGTCGATTGCGGAAGCCACATTGTTCCTGTATTTGGATTCCAGTAAGCGGTCGTTTTCAGAAGCCTGCTGAATAGAAGTTTCCAGCACTTTGATTCTGGCCAGTGCGAGTTGGTAATCCTGGTAGTTCTTGTTGATCTCCGTTTTCACCTGATCCAGTTGCAGGTCCTTGGTTAGGGTAACCTCTTTCTGCTGAATTCTGGCTTCGCTTACTTTATTCTTGTTGTTCCACAGTGCGCCGATGTTCCAGGAAACATTCGCGCCGACCGTCATTGGAACGATATATTGGTTGGCTGGTGGAATAAACTTGCCACTTGGATTTACATAGTACAGGTTCGCACCAACACCTACCGTAGGCAGCACATTCGCTTTCACATTTTTGATGTTGTTTTCGGCAACCTTGTTTTGCAGATCAAGGGAACGAAGTTCCTGCCGATTGGCAAGGCCCATTTCCAGGTAGGCATCCAGCTGCTGTGGCGTAGCCAGGCTCTCATCCGGATTGGCGATCTCCAGTTCTGTTTGCTCTGGCAAACCCAGGAGTACATCCAGGTTATAGTTGATCACCTTGCGGTTGTTTTCCGCTTCCATTTGCGAAAGGGTCACGTTTGCTTGTTGCAGCTGGAACCTTAACACGTCATTCTTGGTTACAATACCTTGTTCAAAAAAGCGCTGCGCTTGTTTCAGCTGGCTGGCAATCGCCTCCAGGTTTTGCGCAATGACTTTCTTGCTCTGCGTGATCTTGTGCAAAGCATAATAAGTGTTGATCACTGCATAACTTACATTTTTAGCGCTTTTATCGGCATCCAGTTTAGCCACTTCCGTAAGCAGACGGATAGATTCTTCAGCAAGTCTGAATTTGCCACCGCCGTAAACCAACTCTTGCACAGCTGCCGTACCAATAAAGGCATCAGAGCGTTTTGGCAAACGCAGCGGGTCGGCACCGCCAAAGTCGAAGGTGCTGGTTGGAATTTCTGCGTGGTTATAGGTAAACGAGGCACTTGCCGTAGGCAGTTTCTCGTCTTTGACGGTTTTGAGCTGCGCTACGGCGCGGTCGATCCGGTTTTGGGACAGCTTCAGGTTCTTGCTGTTCTCCAGTCCCAGTTGTACCGCCTCAGGCAAGCTTAGTTTACGCACGTTCTGTGCGTACAACATTCCGGGCAGCAGCAAAGCCAGGATGCTTAGTTTTAAGGTGTTCTGTATCATTGTTGGGGTGTTAAATACGTGGTAATTAAATCTTTCAGGTAGGCAATCAGTCGTTCGGTCAAAATCTCACGGTCTGCAGGGATTTTGATATCCAGTTTAGAGCCCGCGGTAATCTTTGATGGTGCCGTAGCCACATTGGTGATCGTTCCCATGATGGTTGCGATAAGCATCCGCACATCTACCGGACGAAACTGCTTCTTGGCGATACCTTCATTGATGATGCGCTCAATAGCCATCAGGTTTTTGCTCATGGCCTCCTTAAGCTTGTCGTACATTTCCGGCCGCTGTGTTAAGGATAGCTCCCGGTGCATCATTTTATGAAAGGATATATTTCCGAGAATTCTGCGGGCATACTGATCAACAACCATGGTCAGCTTTTCCAGCTGACTTAAATCCTCAGCCTCAATGCTACTCAGCGCCAGGCTGAAGCCATTTATCCGGTTAGACATGATCTCCATGAACACACCTTCTTTGGAGCCAAAGTAGTAGTTGATCATGGACATATTCGCCCCGGCTTCATTTGCGATCTGCCGGGTGGATGTCCCTTCATAGCCCTGAGAGGCAAACAACTTTTCAGCAGCATTAAGGATACTGGTTCGTTTATCTGTTTTTTCCATTTCTTTATTGCGCGGCAAAATTAATCAATCGTTTGATTGATTGAAAGAGATTTAAAGAAAAAGCGCACAGATTACCGGAGTTTGACAGTTGCGTTTGGTTGCTGGCATGATACGGTAGAAAAACGAGTGTATGGAAACCGAAAGGGAATGAGTTTGTTAAGGAAAGTAAATACTTTTTAAAATAATTCGATACCTTTGAAGCATTAGCATTTATGAATATGAATACAGAAGAAAGCACACAGAATTTTGATTGGGTTTATTATGTATTAGGGATCATTGCCGGAATCCTTATTGCAGCAGCCGCTACAGGAAGTTTCTTATCGTCAATTTTAGGCGGTATTATTGGTTTGATTATTTCGTCTTTATTCTTGAATAAGATCGTTAAAGGCCGCACCTACTAACTAGTATTTTAGCTAACCAAATATTATGAGAAAATTAAGTTTAATGCTTGTATTTGCATTGTTTGCAATTACGGCTACTGCACAGGAACTGAAGTTCCCGGGATTGGATCCAAGTCCGGTTGATCTGGCTTATTTCCCTGCAAGGGCTACACAGATGGCGAAAAAAGGTGCTGAATCTGCTGCGCTGATCAAAGTTACCTATGCCCGTCCTGCGAAAAAAGGACGCGAGATCTTTGGTGCTTTGGAGAAATTCGGAGCGGTTTACCGTTTAGGTGCCAATGAGAGTACAGAGATTAAATTTTATAAACCCGTAGTAGTTGGTGGCAAAACCATCCCTGCAGGAAGTTACAGCTTGTTCGCAATCCCGAATAAAGACAACTGGACGATCATTATCAATAAGGATACCGACAGATGGGGTGCTTATTCGTATGATGAAAGCAAAGATGTTGCAAGGGTAGAAGCTCCGGTTAAGCCGTTGACGGAAACTGTAGAAAATCTTGCTATGGTATTTACTGGTACAGGAAACGATGCGGTGTTAAACATCGGCTGGGATAACACCAGTGTAGCATTGCCGATTCAGGTACAATAAAAAGAGCATAAAACGGTCCACAGCAGGACTGTATCAGATACAAAGCCGCTTAATCTTCATTAAGCGGCTTTTCTATTTTCTAGTGTGCTGGTTTGTGCATCTTCCTTCTGATCAGGCGATCCATGTACAACAGCAGTAATGCCAGGTCGAACATCAGGAAGATCTTCATGTACAATGGGCTGAGCATCTGGCTCAGATCCATTTTGAAGCTAAAGCTTGGCATTGTAAATTCGGTTCCACCAGGTGTGCTATTTGCCAATGCATAAACGAAAATGGCGGCAATGGACAGAATAAAGAATGCGGCGATGCTATAGATGATCTTGTTGTTGACTTTGGTCGTTAGCTTTTTTGGCGCAATCTCCAGGGCTACCGCTTCCATAACATTCCTGCTGAAAGACATGGAAGGTTCTTCCAGATCGTCTGCTGCCATCAGTGTATTCAGCTTCATCAGTTCCTGATAGCTGGAGGCATAACGCTCGTCGGTCGCGATCTTTGCCGCTATGCGCTCGCTTTCTGCGGCATCGCAGCTACCGTCTATATAGTCCCAGATTTCTTCGTCTATGGTTTTCATAACAATTCTTTAACTTCATCTTTTAACAAAAACTGCAGCTTTTCTTTGAGCCTGGTTCTGGCCCGGTGCAGTTTAACTTTCACCGTGTTGGGTTCCATTTTTAGTGCCTGCCCAATTTCTTCCAGGCTTTGTTCCCCTTTGTAAAAGAGCGTAATAATTGCGGCATCATCGGGCAGCAGCTGCTCAATGGCCTGATTCAGGTATACATATCCGGAGCGTTGTTCTATGCCATTTGCCTGGTAGGCCGAAATATGGTTCTCCAATTGTATGCCACTTTCTTCATCATTGATGGAGTCGGTGAGCAGTCTTTTTTTGCGCAGGAAGGTCATGGCTGTAGTATAGGTGATGGTAAACAGCCAGGTGCTGAACTTGGAGCTTTGCTTGAAGGTTCCCAAGGCGCGGTAGGCCTTAACAAAGGTGTCCTGCGCAATCTCTTCTGCATCTTCCCGGTTTTTAGCATAGCGCATGGCCAAAGTAAATACATAACGCTGGTGGCGCTTCACCAACTCTGCATAGGCGGAAGTATTGCCCTCCAGAATGGCTGTAATTAAATCGTTGTCGCTAAGCTTTTGCTGCATAATTACCCATAAGACGCAACTTGTCTTGCTGAGGTTACACTAAATTACCAATAGTTTGTTGGAAAAAAAAAGGATAGCTATGGGCTATCCTCGTGATTATTGAACGCGTGTTTTATTCCGGATGTTTATCGATCCAGCTTTTCTCGATGGCATAGGATATAATTAATCCGATTCCACCGAAGATGCCTAGAAATCCGAAGTATATCGCTACAGATTCTTCTTCTGTAAGGTTATTTAGCTTGGCAACAAATAGGGCCGCAATTAAGCCAATGCCGAGCCCGACCAGCAACAATCCGAACTTTAGGCTAAGGAAGGGTCTTGGTGCTGCAACACTCTTGCTCATGCCTGGGTCCATGCCACGTTCGATCATGGCCATCTTTTCTTTGTTCGATAAATATCTGATGCCAAACACCATTGCGAATGCACCAAGAAACATTGTGATAGGAATTAGTTCTTCCATGATATTGTGTGTTAAAAAAGGTTAAAGTAAATGAACTCTTAACAGCTGTTCTGTATACTAAGACCACATGAATTTTTAACAGGTTACAGGTAAAATAAAAAAAACTAAACAGCGGGTGTTTCCAGGTAACGTTCCTTGATGATGCGGGTGTGATGGATGATGTGTCCGGCCAATACAAACAGCATTGCACGGACCGTGATGTCCCGGTTGGAAGCATTGCCCATCTGATCCAGCTCTTGCTCCTGAAGCGATTTGAACAGGAACATATTGGCGCGCCTTAACAAAGAGAATTCTTCTGAAAAACTAAGCAGACTGCGGTCGCTGAAGTGCGCATTGGCAACATAATCATCTTCTTCAAAGCCTGGCAGTGGCGTTTTTTCACCACGAGCGAAACAGGTCAGGCGATAGGTAAGAATCCGTTCCGTATCGATCATATGGCCGATCAACTGTTTGATGGTCCATTTTCCGGGCGCATAAGCGTAGTCCGCCTTTTCTACCAGGTTATTGATGAAATCAGCAAACTCCGTAGCTTGACTTTCCAGGATCTGCAGCACGTCGTCCTCTACAAGTTTGATATAGGTTTCCGCCCATGCGGGGTATTCACTAGGTTGTGGTCGGTTCATAAGTTATACTGCTTTTTAATACAATTCTGAAGGTGGTGCCTTTCCCGAGTTCAGACTCTTTTACGAAGATCTGTCCGCTATGGTAATTCTGAATAATACGTTTTGTTAAAGATAGACCAAGGCCCCAGCCACGCTTACGGGTGGTATATCCCGGCTGGAATACCGCTTCAAACTTGGAACGCGGAATACCTTTACCCGTGTCGGTTACATCAATAAAAACCTCTTCTTTGGCCAGATGCTCAATGATGTTTACCGTGATGGTGCCTTCATTGCTGATCGCGTTGGCGGCATTTTTAAGCAGGTTTTCGATCACCCAATCGAACAGCGGTACATTGAGCAGGGCACGAACCTGGTCATCACCAGTGATTTTAAAGGTGATCTTATCGGAGGTCCGTAATTTGAAGTAATCCACAAAGTTGCTGATCACCACATATACCACGTGATCTTCCAGAATGGGTTTGGACCCGATCTTTGAGAACCTGTCGGTAATCACTTCAAGCCGTTTGATATCGTTCTCCATCTCTTCAATAAGCGGATCATTTTCGGCGTTAAAACGGGCTTTCATCAATTCGACCCAGGCCATGAGAGAGGATATCGGCGTGCCAAGCTGGTGTGCCGTTTCCTTGGCCATACCCACCCAAACCTGGTCCTGTTCTGCTTTTCGGGCAGAGCTGAAGGCCACATAGGCGGTGATTAAAAACAGGGCAATTACACCCAGTTGTATGTAAGGGAAGTAACGCAATTGGGTAAGGATGAAAGAGTCTTTGTAATAAACCAACATTTTCTCGCCCATGTAGTTGATGGGTAATGGCGCATGCTGTTCTTTCATGCGCCTCAACTCACGCTGGAAATAGGCCGGGTCGTAAGTGGCATCCGACTCTGCGTTCATGTAATTGGTCTTGGTACTATCGAGCCGCAGATAGGTCATGATCTTTGTGCCCGTCGTATCGGTGAGGATCACCGGTACTTTACTACTCTGAATAATCATATTGAGTACATCCGCATAGCGGACATCGTCGAAGATTTCGGAAGACTTTTCCGTTCCTTTAACCCAGAGTTCAAATTGGATCTTCTCTTCCCGCTCCATCTTTTTGACGAAGAAGTCGGAATAGAATACAGATGCCGTTCCAATAACGATGGCAAAAACAAGGAGAAAGATCTTCCAGCGGCGTTTCTTTTCGTAAGGATTCATAGGATAGAAACGCAAATTACAAATTATATATCTTTGCAACACAGTTATGGAAAAGAAAGTAAGAGTAAGATTTGCTCCAAGTCCAACCGGAGGACTTCATTTAGGTGGTGTACGTACCGCCCTGTTTAACTATTTGTTTGCCAGGCAACATCAAGGAACCTTCATTTTAAGGGTCGAGGATACGGATCAAACACGCTTTGTACCCGGTGCTGAGGCATATATTGCTTCTTGTTTGGAGTGGTGCGGAATAAAACCGGATGAAAGTCCTGATTTGGGAGGCCCTTTTGCGCCTTACCGCCAAAGTGAACGCAAAGCAAGCTACAGGCAATATGCCGAGCGGCTTGTTGCAAGCGGCCATGCTTACTATGCCTTTGATACGCCTGAAGAGCTTGACGCTAAGCGCAAAGCGGCTCCAAACTTCCTCTACGGCCAGGCCACAAGAATGGAGATGCGTAATTCCCTGACTTTGGATGCGGCAGAGGTACAAGCGCTATTGGATGCAAATACGCCGCACGTAGTGCGGATTAAGATACCAGAAAATGAAACGGTTTCTTTCCATGACCTGATCAGGGGCCATGTAAGTTTCGATACGAACCTGGTTGATGATAAAGTACTATTAAAAGCGGACGGCATGCCAACCTATCACCTGGCGGTTGTTGCAGACGATCGTGCCATGGAGATCTCACATGTTTTCAGGGGTGAAGAATGGTTGCCTTCAGCACCGATCCATATCCTGCTTTGGCGCTACCTGGGTTGGGAAGATGAGATGCCGGCATGGGTGCATTTACCATTGATCCTTAAACCAGATGGCAATGGAAAACTAAGTAAACGTGATGGCGACAGGCTCGGCTTCCCGGTGTATGCACAAAACTGGACGGATCCTAAAACCGGTGATCTTACCAAAGGTTTCCGCGAGCTGGGCTTTATGCCGGAAGCATTCGTGAACCTGCTAGCCATGCTTGGCTGGAACGATGGCACGGATCAGGAGATCTTTAGCCTGGACGAACTGGTGGAAAAATTCTCCCTGGAGCGTATTTCGAAAGCAGGAGCAAAGTTCGACTACGAAAAAGCCAAGTGGTATAACCATGAGTGGATCAAGAAGACACCAGCTGCAACACTCGCACCGGCAGTAAAAACTGCTATGACTGCTGCAGGGATTGAAATTGCTGATAACGAAAATTTATTCACTGTTATTGAGCTTGTTAAAGACAGATGCAACATAATCTCTGATTTTGTCACACAAAGTGCCTACTTCTTTGTTCCTCCTAAGGAATATGACGTCGCATCGGTAAAGCCGAAGTGGAACGAGCAGAAAACAGCATTCTTTGAAGCTTATGCGGCCAGCCCGATGGAAGGCACTGCACAAGCGCTTGAAGCGGAGTTTAAGGCACTTGCAACAGTACACCAGTTAAAGCCAGGTGAACTGATGTTGCCCTTCCGTGTGATGCTGGTAGGCGGCAAGTTTGGTCCGGGTGTATTCGACATTGCTATTCTATTGGGTAAAACTGAGGTAAAGAACAGAATAAAAGCTGCGCTAGCGGCGTTCATTTAAAAGACAACTATGCAATGGTTCGGTAAAGGAAGCGGAAATGTAGATGATAGGCGTGGTATGAGCGGAGGTGCCATCGGCGGCATCGGCGGTATCGTGCTTGTTGTACTCGGACTGTTGTTTGGTCAGGATTTTAGCGGAATCGTAAGCCAGTTGCCAATTGGCAATCAGGCAGCCGTTGAAGGTCGCAAAGGTGTGCCGGAAGATGCTGCAGGGCGCTGGGCATCCAATGTACTGGCATCTACAGAAATGGTCTGGACGGCAAAATTTGAAGAAATGGGCCGTCAATATGAACCACCGATCCTGACCTTGTTTGAAAATGGTGTTTCTACCAGCTGCGGAAATGCCAGTTCTGCTGTAGGGCCGTTTTACTGTCCTGCAGACCGGCATGTGTATCTGGATCTGAGTTTTTATAACGAGCTGAACAACCGATTTGGTGCTTCGGGTGACTTTGCAAACGCCTACGTGATTGCACATGAGGTGGGGCACCACATACAAACCTTGTTGGGTATTTCCCAAAAGATGGATCGTTACCGCTCGCAGCTTTCGGAAGTAGAATACAACAAGCTCTCGGTAAAGCTGGAGCTTCAGGCAGACTTCTTCGCCGGTGTTTGGGCACATGACGCCCAAAAGCTTGGTCCGGATCTGTTCAAGCTCGAAGAAGGTGACATCGAAGAAGCATTGAATGCCGCAAACGCCATTGGCGATGATAAGTTGCAGCGGCAGGCACAGGGTGATGTGAAGCCGGATACCTTTACCCACGGGACTTCTGCACAGCGCATGGCCTGGTTTAAGAAGGGATTTGACACCGGCGATATGAGCCAGGGCGACACCTTTAATTCTGATGTTTTATAGGTGTAAATAACAGATAATTAAGATTTTACTTTAACATTATAGCATAACATACAAAGTTGTATAACTTGCCTAGAAAATATACAGCTGCCTTTAAGGCTTACTTATAAAAGAATGATTCTAATCGTAGATGACACCCCGGAGAACTTGATATCCTTAAAAAAAGTTCTTGAAAAACATGATTTTGAAGTTGATACCGCCTCTTCGGGAGAAGAAGCACTGCGAAAGGTACTCCGAAATGAATATGTTTTAATCATCCTAGACGTACAGATGCCGGGAATGGATGGCTTTGAAGTTGCGGAAGCCATCTCGGGCTATAGCAAAGCAAAAGAAACAGCCATTATCTTCCTGTCGGCTGCAAATACGGAAACCAGGTTTATTACTAAAGGTTATTCCTCAGGTGGATTGGACTACATTACCAAGCCCGTGGATATGAGCGTATTGCTGCTCAAAGTGAAGACTTTTTACCGGATCTATGAACAAAGCAGAAAACTTATTGAAATTCAAACCGCCTTACTTGAGGAAATTGAATATCGTAAGCAGGCGGAATATAAGAAAGATGAGTTCATAAGCATCGCCAGTCATGAGCTTAAAACACCCCTTACCAGCGTAAAGGGTTATGTTCAGCTGCTCGAACGAAGTATCGATAAAGGCGATGTGGATACCGTCAAAAAGCACCTCCATAAGGCGCAGACACAGCTGGAAAAGCTAAACAATCTTATCGCCGACTTACTCGATATCTCCAAGATCGAAAGCGGTAAGCTCAAGTTCAATAAACAAAATTTCTTTATTGGCGACCTCCTCAAGAACATTGTTGAGGTGATGGCGCAGTCCTTCCCGGATTATAAGATCACCGTAAGCGGCGCTGCAGAACATTGCATTTATGGCGATGAGATGCGAATTGAACAGGTGATCATCAACTTCCTGACCAATGCCATCAAGTATTCTCCCGGCACCAGCGAAGTGTTGATCAACGTACGGGAAGAAAACGAACATATCTATGTTGGCGTGCGTGATTACGGCATCGGTATAGCACCGGAACAACAGAAAAACCTGTTCGAGAAGTTCTATCGTGTAGAAGAAACTGCACTTCATTTTCAAGGTTTAGGTATTGGTTTGTATATTTCTGCGGAGATTATAAGAAGGCATGGCGGTAAAGTCGGCGTAGAAAGCACCTTGGGTGAAGGCTCCGAATTTTACTTTGAAATACCTTTAAACGCGCCTTCAGAAATCGAATAATATTTTAAGTTACTATGCAGAAATCACTAAAAAGCAACCTTCAGGTCGGTTTAGGTCTGTCATTATTAATTCTATTTATCACCTCACTCGCTTCTTTTATAAGCATTCGAAATCTGGTTAAAAGCTCTGAACTTGTTGCACATAGCAATGAGGTGATCTTTAAAACCAACCAGATCATTTCACACCTTAAAGATGCAGAAACCGGTCAGCGCGGCTACCTGCTTACAGGCGAACAGGTCTTTCTGGAGCCTACAGTGGGTGCTAAAGCAAAAGCCTTAGACCTGATCAATGAGGTTGCTGCAGAAACAAAAGACAATCAATTTCAGCAAAAGAACCTCGAAAAGCTGCATCGCATTGTAGACCGCAGGTTGGATATGATCTTGCGCCTTGTTGATGTAAGGACAAAGGGTGGCGACATCAGCGTGAATGCCTTACTTGAAGGCAAGGATCTGATGGATGAAGCCAGGTCGATTATAACGATGATGCAGACCGAAGAAAATAAGATCCTGCAGTCACGTACGGAAGAACTGAACAGGTTTGCTGGTTATACACCAATCCTGATCATCATTGCGGCGATCATCTCTATCTTCATCACCATATACTTCTACCGTAAGGTCTATAAAGACTTTTACGCCAAAATGGAGTTGCAGCGGGCGCTGGAAGAGAAGAACAGGGAAGTTGATTACCGCATCGGGGTTATCAGAGACCTCGCCAGTCAGATTTCTGCAGGTAACTATGACATCCGCCTGGACGATCAGCAGACCGACGGACTGGGCAGCCTTACCGGGCACTTGAATGCCATGGCAGAGTCGCTGAAGAAATCTTTCAGCTTACTAGAGGAGAAAGAATGGCAACAGGCTGGAATCGCGACCTTGAATGATAAAATGGTTGGAGAGAAAACTGTAGCCCAGTTAACCAGTGACGTTCTTGAAAATATCGTTGAACATACCGACAGTCAGGTTGCCGCTTTTTACCTGCTTGAAGACAAGGAATTACACCTGGTAAGCAGCTTTGCACTAGAGGGCGGGCATGCTAAAAACAGGGTTAAGATTGGTGAAGGCCTGGTTGGCCAGGTGGCTGATTCTGGCAAGCTGATGGTGTTAAACGATATCCCTCAGGATGAGCTGACCATTAGCTACACATCAGGTGAAACTGCTGCAAGAAATGTGGTTGCCGTTCCGGTGTATCGCGACAGAGCACTGATCGGGGTCATGGAATTCGGCTCCTTAACCACTTATACACCGCAACATCTGGCCTTCCTACGCGAGGTGTCACATAACATTGGTGTTGCCATCCATGTTTCACAGAACAGGAAAAAGCTGCAGGAATTCCTGGAGGAAACGCAGGCACAAGCCGAAGAACTGCAGGCACAACATAGCGAGCTGGAGGGCTTGAACGCTGAGCTGGAAGCACAGTCTCAGAAAATCCAAACTTCAGAAGAAGAACTGCGCGTGCAGCAGGAAGAGTTGCTGCAAAGCAATCAGGAACTCGAAGAACGCACCAGTTTACTGGAAGAGAAGAACCAGATGATACAGGAGCGTAACCGCGACATTCAACTGAAAGCAGAGCAACTGGAACAGAGCACCAAGTACAAATCTGAGTTCCTGGCCAACATGTCGCACGAGTTGCGTACGCCGCTGAACTCCATTTTGCTACTGTCCAAACTGATGTCAGAGAACAATGATCTGGATAAGGAATACATTGAGTATGCGGAAGTTATCCAGAGCTCTGGTCAGGGGCTGTTAGGCTTGATCGACGAAATACTCGATCTTTCAAAGATCGAAGCCGGCAAGATGAAGCTGGAATTCTCGGAGGTGAACATTGGCGAAGTTGCCACGGATATGCGTTCCTTGTTCAACCCATTGGCTAAGAATAAGCAGCTGCAGTTGCTCATCGAGCTAGATGAGGATGTTAAAACGCTGAACACCGATAAGATGCGTTTGGAGCAAGTGCTGAAAAACCTGCTTTCCAATGCCATCAAATTCACCACAGCGGGTGAGGTGCGCCTGAGTGTTTCAAAAGATGAACGCGGTCAAAACATCCTGTTTAAAGTTACAGATACCGGGATCGGCATTCCGGAAAATAAGCAAAGCCTGATCTTTGAAGCTTTCCAGCAAGCCGATGGTTCAACCCGCAGAAAATACGGCGGTACCGGCCTTGGATTGTCCATCAGTCGTGAGCTCGCCAAGCTATTAGGGGGTGAAATTGAGCTAACCAGTAAAGAAAACATCGGAAGTGAATTCACACTTTCACTACCAATCGAGCGCGGGACAACAACTGAAGATGCTTCATTCGCCGAACCAGTGGTGGTGAAACAGGTTTACCCGGAAAAGGTACCTGAACCGCTGCCGGAGCGTTACACGGTACCAAACATCCCTAAGGATGTAGAGGATGACCGCGACGACATCCAGGAAGGCGATAAGATTATTCTGATTATTGAGGATGATACCAACTTCGCAAAGACCCTGCTGAACTTTACCCGTAAGCGAAGCTACAAGGGCATTGTTGCCGTACGTGGTGACGTAGGTATAGAGCTGGCCAACCATTACAAGCCTCTGGCGATCCTGCTGGATATTCAACTACCGGTAAAAGATGGATGGCAGGTCATGGAAGAGCTGAAGAGCAATCCAGCTACGCGTCCGATCCCAGTGCACATCATGTCTTCCATGGAAGTGAAGAAGGAGAGTCTGTTGCGTGGTGCCATTGATTTCATCAATAAACCCGTAGCACTGGAACATATGAGCCAGATATTCCAGAAACTGGAACATGCGTTAAGCAGGTTTCCTAAAAAGGTGCTTATCGTTGAGGAAAACCGTCAGCATGCCGAAGCGCTGAACTACTTCCTGAGTAACTATAACATCCAGACACAGGTCGCGAACAACGTGACGGAAAGTATTGGTGCCCTAAGTAAGCAGGAAGTGGATTGCGTTATCTTGGATATGGGTGTGCCGGATACCAATGCTTATGATACGCTAGAAACCATCAAGAAAACCAAAGGTCTGGAGAACCTGCCAATCATCATTTTCACCGGTAAGAACCTGTCGAAAGGTGAAGAAGCCCGCATCAAACAGTATGCAGACTCTATTGTAGTAAAAACCGCACATTCTTACCAGCGTATTCTGGATGAAGCAGGCTTATTCCTGCACCTGGTAGAAGAACATGCTGCTGGCACTAAGCCAGGTAAAACACTACCTGAACGTTTCGGTGGATTATACGAGGTACTGAACAATAAGACGGTGCTGATTGCGGATGATGATGTACGTAACATCTTTTCACTAACCAAAGCATTGGAACAGCACAAGATGAAAGTGCTTGCCGCTACAGACGGAAAAGAGGCCTTGCAGGTGCTTAAAGAGAACCCGCTGGTTGATATTGTCCTAATGGATATGATGATGCCGGAAATGGACGGATATGAGACCACCAAGCAAATCCGTAAGATTCCTGCGTACAAACAATTGCCAATTTTAGCTGTTACAGCCAAAGCGATGATGGGAGACCGGGAGAAATGTATTGCTGCCGGCGCTTCGGATTATATCTCGAAGCCGGTGGATGTGGACCAACTGACCTCATTGCTGAGGGTATGGTTGTATGACAAAGTTTAATGATCGCTTTCAATATGGCTAAGGATAAGATTTTAATCGTAGATGATGATAACAGGAACATTTTTGCCCTCTCAGCGGTGCTGAAGGCGAGGAAGTATCGCTGCGTCTCCGCGACCAGCGGAGAGGAGGGATTGGCCCTGTTAAAACAAGATAAAGAGATTGGCATTGTGTTGATGGACATGATGATGCCAGGCATGGATGGTTATCAGGCCATTGCCGAGATAAATGCTGATGAAGAACTTAAAGCTGTACCTGTAATTGCGGTTACTGCACAAGCCATGCTTGGCGACCGCGAGCGCTGCCTGGAGGCGGGTGCCACAGGATATGTGTCGAAACCTATTAATGTCGATACGCTTACCGCTTTAATCACTAAATACATCTAATTTGGAAGGTACTGTAATTACAGAAGATCAGATCGACATACTGCTGGCAGATTTGCTGGAGCGGTATGGTTACGACTTCACGGGCTACTCGAGAGCTTCATTAAAACGTCGTATCCATCGCTTATACAGCATAGACAAAGCCTTAAGTTTTGCCGAATTCAGGTTTAAAATTGCGAATGATCCGGTATACTTCAAGCGTTTTGTGGAGCAGATCACGGTTAACGTAACCGAGATGTTCCGTGACCCAACATTCTTCAAGACCCTGAGGAACGAGGTGCTGCCGAAACTTGGCACCTACCCATTGATCCGTATTTGGGTGGCAGGCTGTTCTACCGGCGAGGAAGCTTATTCGATCTGCATCCTGTTGCAGGAATTAAACCTGCTGCACAAGTCCTTGGTTTACGCTACAGACCTTAATCCCGCCGTGCTGGAAAAAGCTGCGCAGGGGATGTTCGGCCTTAGCCAGATGAAGCAGTATTCGGAAAACTACATTCTTTCGGGCGGTAGCAAGGACTTCTCCAGCTACTACACGGCGAAGTATTCTTTAGCGAAGTTCAATGATGATCTGCGAAGAAAGATCATCTTTTCTACCCATAACCTGGTTTCTGATCGTTCCTTTAATGAATTTCAGCTGATCTTATGCCGCAATGTACTGATCTATTTTGATCGTGATCTGCAGCACAAAGTGATCAGCCTGTTCGACGACAGTCTTGAGGAGCTGGGCTACCTGGCCTTAGGCAGTAAGGAAACCCTGGAATTTTCTAACGTATCAAAACGGTACCGAAGGTTACCGAATGAGAAAATATGGAGGAAGATGACCTGATGAAAACCTGTGAGGCCCTGATCATTGGCGGCTCTGCGGGGAGCCTGGATGTACTGCTAAAGGTACTGCCGGATTTAAGGCCCGATCTGCCTTTTCCAATCATCATTGTGATCCACCGTAAACATGGCGCAGATTCACTGCTTCCGGAATTGTTGAAGGGCAGGACAACCTTGATTGTAAAAGAAGTTGAGGAGAAAGAACCGATACTTGCAGGTACCATCTACGTTGCTCCATCCGATTACCATCTCCTGATTGAACAGGATCTTACTTTTTCGCTCGACTCCTCAGAGAAGGTTAACTATTCCCGGCCCTCGATAGATGTAACCTTTCAGACCGCTGCAGAGGTGTATGAAGACAAACTGGTTTGTATGTTGCTTTCCGGTTCAAATGCTGATGGGGTGAATGGTTTGAAAGCGGTTAAAGCCTACCGTGGCAGGGCGATTATCCAAAATCCGGCAGATGCACAGGTGCCTTACATGCCTGCGCAAGCCGCACAGAATGTTGTAATTGATGCATCATTAAACATTGAAGATACCGCAAAATTTATAAATTTGTTATCTTAGATTAAATTAACATACATGAGCAAGGCAAAAAAGGTGTTCGTCTTTGACGACAATGTTGACATACTCGATCTATGCACAATCATTCTTGAAGACGCTGGTTACGAAATCAAGACCTCCTCTACATCAAACAATATCATTGACCAGGTTTCATCCTACGTGCCTGATATTATATTCATGGACAACTGGCTTCCGGATGTAGGTGGTATAGATGCGACTAAGGAATTGAAAGCCCACAAGGAGCTTTCCCATATTCCTGTAATCTATTTTTCTGCGAATAATGACGTTAAATCCCTGGCTGAACAGGCCGGCGCGGATGATTATCTTTCCAAGCCATTTGATATCGAAGAATTGGAGAAGATTATAAGTAAGTACTTATAATCCACCCAATACGTCTACACCTTGTTGAAAAACGATATCTACCGGAATTCCCTTCTTATTTAAATTATCCAGGTCCTGCTTAAGTTCGCTGCTGATGACTGCGTTTTCAGCTTGTGCTTTTGCTACAGCCGCGCGATCCCCGTCACCCTGTAAGGTGAGGATCATTTTACTCAGGGCATTCATTGCCTGTTCAAACTTTACATAATCAACTTTGTACGTTCCATTTGCAGTTCTTGTGAAAGCACCTTGTTGCTTAAAGAAGTTAAAGCCCTGCATATTGGCCTGACCATGTGCGCTGGCTGCACCAAAACGAACAGAACGTAATAAGCCGGCCATGTAGGTCGTGTAATACGCCTTAATATCGCCCTGCAGCTCGCCTGCTTTAAGCATGTTGGTTACCATGTAAAGTCCTAAAACATCTGCTTTACCTTCTTCCAGCCAGGAAAACTGCTCTTTCAGCGCATCTTTAACCAGACCTTTACCATTTACAGTCTTTTTAATACCCAATCCATGCGCAACTTCATGGAACATGACATTGGCGAAAAACGCGTCGAAGTTGATGTATTGTTGTTGCTCCTTATCGATCAGTTCGTTAGCGATCGGAACCAGGATCTTGTCGAACTTCGCCTGCATGGCGTTCTTCAACTGCGACCTTCTGGTGCCTTTTTTCTGCTGTATCATCGCGTCATTTGGAAGGTTCACGGCAATCGTTTTAGAACCCGCGTTGCAATCTCCGGCATAAAATACCACATCATAGGCATTAAGCTCCGAATCTACACCTGGTTTTTCCTGTTTATACTTTGCAGGCACCGGTAAGCCTTTCTGAAGCCCTGGAAGCAGGCTTACATATTTGGCCAGCCGTTTACTCCATTCCTTGTCTTTTACAAGCACATAAGCTTCGTATGATGCCCGTGCATTGAAGAGATTATCTTCATAGTTCTCAATCGGACCGATGATGATGTCCAGTCCATTATCTTTCATATCCATCCAGGCCAGGTCGCTGGCGGTATAATCATCCGAGGTAAGTGCATCTGCACGCAGGTTCAGGTACTTTTTCAGACCTTCATCTTCCGCAATCAGCGCCGCTTGTTTCAGCAGGCTCGAAGCGCGCTGTAACTGGGTTGCAAAAAGCTCGTGATAAGGAACGGTCATCAGTTTGCCGGTCGAATCTCTTTGAACAACACTGTACTGCCCATACTTATCCTTCAAGTCTGATTTTTCAAGCTCTTCCTTGGTCATGTCTGCCGGGTAAAATGTTGCTCCCGCTGGTTTCAAACCAATGCCCGCAATAAAGGGTTTATTGTTGTTTAGGCGGTCCCATGGACCATAGTTGATCCGGATAAATTCTTTGGCCCGGTCATCTTTAACCGCATTCAAAAGGCTGTCTCTTTGCGGATAAGTCTGCAACCAGAAAAGCTCGTCCATAATCTGAGCAGCCTGGATCAGCAATGGCAGCATTTTACGTTCCGCGGTGCTCAGCTGATTAAGGTTCGTTGTCAGTTTAACCGTTTCATAGGTCTTTATTCTGTCATTTACGTATTCCTGTAAGCTGTCTGGCAGTACAACAGTATTCGTCTTTTTTTCTGTATTACTGGCCGTATTGGTGCAGGAATGAAGGCTAGCTGCCAATGCGCAGCCGGTTAGAAATAAGGTTGTTTTATTAAATAATTTCATTCAATATAATTTCAAACGATTGGAGGGTCAAAACTACTAAATATTAGGCTTCTATAAAGAATCGCGATCCTGTTGGCTGCATTGGCGAATAAATCCTAATTTCACACTTTTGAAATCCAACATGTTCAGACCTTACAAACTCCTCTCTTTAATGCTTGCTGCAATTGCTTTTTCGGCATGTTCAAGCAATAAATACGCCGCAACGAATAAGATTTACAAACAGCAGGCAGAAAATTTCGCCAACAACATCAAAGCGATGCCCCCTCAAGGACAGTTCATTGATTCGCTTAGACCAGAAGTACAGTCCTTTATTGGCTCGGTGAACTTCGGCATCCGTAAGCCGAACTTTGTGGTAATACACCATACGGCACAAAATTCCCTTGATCAGACCATTAAAACCTTTACGCTTGCCAGGACGGGCGTTAGCGCGCACTACGTGGTGAGCCGCGATGGAAAAGTGGTACAGATGGTGAATGATTACCTGCGTTCTCAGCATGCCGGCTTGGGCAAATGGGGGAATGATACAGATCTGAACTCTTCCTCCATCGGGATAGAGCTGGATAATAATGGCTCGGAAGCCTATTCCACGGCCCAGATCAATAGCCTTCTGGGTTTATTGGCTACTTTGAAAAAGAAATACAACATTCCAAGGGCAAACTTTATTGGTCATGCGGACCTGGCTCCAAAGCGGAAGCCCGATCCAAACAACTTTCCCTGGAAAACACTTGCCGACCGTGGCTTCGGACTCTGGTACGACCAGGTGTTAAAGATGCCACCACCGGAGTTTGATCCACTTGTGGCTTTAAGAATTATCGGTTATGATATCAGTAACGTCGGCGCAGCAGTAACTGCTTTCAAAAGACATTTTCTGCCCACAGAAACCGGGCCTACCATTACACCAGGTGTTAGGCTGGTGTTGTATAACCTGTACCCTAAATACATGTAACAGCCACGAATTGCCTTTTGGGCAAATGTTATACAGCCTGTCTCATCCTGAATGAAGACAGGCTTTTTTGTACGTAGACATTGCTGCGGCAACGCAGTGCCGGCAGGTTCGGATCAACCGAAGGTCTGAGGCACATCACACGCACACCAAACACACAGCTGTGTGCGTTTGGTGTGCACTTGGTGTGCGCTTGATGTGGGTCAGGTGTGCGTTTGATCCGATGCTTCCGCAATACTGGGTCAAGCTTCCTGGGCGGAATACCTGCAAGGCATCAGACAGTTCCCGGACATGGAATCACCAGGATTCGGGCATAAAAAAAGAGGATGCTCAATTGCTGAGACATCCTCTTGGAATGATATGTATTTAAGGCTTTGCCTTTATTTCTTTGCCTTCGCCCAGGCGTCTTTCAAGCCCACGGTCTGGTTAAATACCAGCTTTTCCGCTGTCGAGTCTTTATCAAGGGTGTAATAGCCCTTACGGATAAACTGATATCTGGTGTCAGCAGTAGCACTCGCCAGATAAGGTTCAATATATGCTTCTTGAATGACCTTAATGCTGTCAGGGTTCAGATAATCTTTAAAGTCGCCTTCTTCGCTGTCAGGAGATTCTACGCTGAACAAGCGATCGTATATCCTAATTTCCGCCGTTTTAGCATGTTGTGCACTTACCCAGTGGATCGTGCCTTTTACATTGATGCCGCTGCTGTCTTCACCGCTTTTGGACTCTGGAATGTAGCTACAATGGATTTCGGTTACGTTACCATTTTCATCTTTCACAAAGCTATCGCACTTTACGATGTAAGCGAATTTTAAACGTACCATGGCGCCAGGCGCTAACCTGAACCACTTCTTGGCAGGCTCTTCCATAAAGTCTTCACGTTCGATCCACAGCGCTTTGCTGAAAGGAATTTCACGTGTTCCGCCTTTATCCTCCGCTTCCGGATTATTCTCGCCGATGAGAACCTCCCCATTACCTTCAGGATAGTTGGTGATCACCATCTTGATTGGATCCAGCACAGCCATCACGCGATTAGCCGTTTTATTCAGGTGCTCACGGACACAGAATTCCAGCAAGCTAAGCTCGATCAGGTTTTCTCTTTTCGCAACCCCGATACGGTCGCAGAACTCACGGATACTTTCCGGGGTGTAACCGCGTCGTCTCAAACCGCTGATCGTTGGCATCCTTGGATCATCCCAGCCACTTACCACACCTTCATTAACCAATTGCAGCAGTTTACGCTTGCTCATAACCGTATAGGTCAGGTTCAAACGTGCAAACTCATACTGATGTGAAGGGAAGATGTTCAGTTTTTCAATGAACCAGTCGTACAATTCACGGTGTGAAACGTACTCCAGGGTACAAAGGGAGTGGGTAATGCTTTCAATGCTGTCACTTTGGCCATGCGCAAAATCGTACATCGGGTAAATGCACCATTTGTTACCGGTACGGTGGTGTTCCGCATGTTTAATGCGATACATGATCGGGTCGCGCATCAGCATGTTCGGACTGGCCATATCGATCTTTGCGCGTAAAGTGCAGGCACCGTCCGGAAACTCAGCGTTTTTCATGCGGTTAAAAAGATCCAGGTTCTCTTCCACAGAACGAGAACGGTAAGGGCTATCCTTACCAGGCTCTGTAGGTGTGCCTTTTGCCTGTGCGATTTCTTCCGCAGTGCTGTGGTCTACGTATGCCAGGCCGGCCTCAATCAGCGTTACCGCAAATTGGAAAAGCTGGTCGAAGTAATCTGAGGTATATAATTCATTTTTCCATTCAAAACCAAGCCATTTGATGTCAGCCTGCTGGCTGTCTACGTACTCGGTTTTTTCAGTTACTGGATTGGTATCGTCGAAACGTAGATTGGTGTAACCGCCATATTTTTTTGTAAGTCCGAAGTTCAAACAAATCGCTTTGGCATGTCCTATATGTAAATACCCATTTGGCTCCGGAGGGAAACGGGTGATCAGGGTCTCGTATTTTCCGCTTTGTAAATCGTTTTCAATGATTTCCTCAATAAAATTCAATGATCTTTCTTCACTCATAAAAACTGTTAATTTTTCTCCAAAGTTAATATAAAACCGCTAATTTACTTACTTTTACCACCCGCTATCTTAACTATTTATGAGTAAAACCTTGAACAGGCCAATCCGTGTTTTAGTGGCAAAAGTAGGGCTGGACGGCCACGATCGTGGTGCTAAAGTGATCGCTACCGCACTCCGCGATGCGGGCATGGAGGTCATTTACACCGGCCTGCGACAAACCCCTGAGATGGTCGTAAATGCGGCTTTGCAGGAAGACGTTGATGCCATCGGGATCTCTATCCTTTCCGGTGCGCACATGACCGTCTTTCCGAAAATGATGGACATTATGAAACAAAAGGGGCTGGAAAATGTACTGGTAACCGGAGGCGGCATCATACCGGAAGCGGATATGCTAAAACTTAAACAGATCGGGGTAGGCGAGTTATTTGCGCCAGGAACCTCCATGCAAACCATTACCGAATATATTACCAACTGGGTAACCGAAAACCGAAACTTCTAACATGGAATATCAAAATCTTCTTACCGAAATCAAAGACAACATCCTGTATGTAACCATCAACAGGCCACTAAAGATGAATGCTTTGAACCGTGAAACGTTGAAAGAGCTTGCAGATGTGGTGATCTACGCGAACACCACCCCGGAGGTACTTGGCGTGTTGCTTACCGGTGCTGGCGAAAAGGCCTTTGTAGCGGGTGCGGATATTTCCGAGTTTGCCGACTTTGACGTTACGCAAGGTGAACAGCTTGCCAGAGATGGCCAGACTGCAGTTTTCAATGCCATCGAGCGGAGCACAAAACCTTTCGTTGCTGCCATCAATGGCTTTGCACTGGGTGGTGGACTGGAACTGGCCATGGCCTGTCACCTTCGAATTGCTGTTGAAGGCGCAAAGTTAGGTCTGCCGGAAGTTACCTTAGGACTTATCCCGGGGTATGGTGGCACACAACGCCTAACGCAGTTGGTGGGTAAAGGAAGGGCTTTTGAAATGATTGCTACAGCAGATATGATCACCGCACAGAAAGCTGCTCAGATTGGCCTGGTTAATGAGGTGGTGCCCGCCGGGGAACTCATTTCTACAGCCGAACGTATGCTGGGCAGGATCAAACAACGTGCTCCACTAGCCATAGCCCATGCAATTGCTGCGGTAAATGCAGCCGTAGATGTGGATGTAAACGGCTTTGATGTTGAAATTAAGGCCTTTGCAGCTTGTTTCGGTACGGTGGACTTCAAAGAAGGCGTTTCTGCCTTCCTGGAGAAACGGTCGCCACAGTTTTCAGGTAATTAACCCGGAGCTCCGGTGTAGCTTTACCTGAACTGTAGAAAATATTTCCCATTAACAATTTTTGCTTATCTTTACTTTTGTATTTAACGGGCTCTTGTAAGCATATGAAAAAGATCTTAATAATTGACGATGAGGTAAATATAGGTGTACTGCTTTCCAAATTTTTAACGAAAAACGGATTTGTAGTAGATGCTGTTACCTCGGGTGCTTCAGCGCTTGATCATCTTACCAGCAGACAGTACGATCTGGTACTTTGCGATTATCGGTTGGATGATACGGATGGACGTGAATTATTAATAAAGATCAAAGCTAAATATCCACAAACCTGTGTAATTATCATCACCGGTTACTCGGATGTAAAAATTGCTGTAGAGCTGATTAAATTGGGTGCCTTTGATTATATCACCAAGCCGCTTTATCCGGACGAGATCCTCGCTACCATAAATAAAGCCCTGGAAACACAAAATGCTCTTGCAGGTACGCAAAATGCAGAACCGCAGAAAGATAAACAACCATACAATCAGGATGCAAACTTCGTAGCCGGGCAAAGCCAGGCATCAAGGGATCTGTTAAGACAGATTGAACTGGTTGCACCAACTTCATACAGTGTGATCCTTACCGGCGAAAGCGGTACCGGAAAAGAGTCGGTGGCCAAGGCCATTCACATGAACAGCCCAAGAAAGGATATGCCTTTTATCGCCATGGATTGTGGCTCGCTCACGAAAGAACTTGCGGGCAGTGAGTTTTTCGGGCACGAGAAAGGGTCTTTTACCGGAGCACTTTATACCAAAATCGGGCACTTCGAAATGGCTAATGGTGGTACTCTATTTCTGGATGAGGTGGGTAATTTGTCTTATGATATACAAGCGGCCTTATTACGTACGGTTCAGGAGCGTAAGATCAAACGGATTGGTAGCACCAAAGAGATTGACCTCGATGTACGCATTATTGTAGCAACCAATGAAAACCTGTCTGTAGCCATTCAGAAGGGTAAGTTCAGGGAAGATCTTTATCACCGTTTTAATGAGTTCTCGATCAGTTTGCCGCCTTTAAGCCAACGTGGCAAGGATATTCTTGTTTTTGCGCACACTTTTCTGAAGCTTGCAAACAAAGAACTGAATAAAGATGTTCAATCATTTTCAACGGAAGTTGAGGAGTGTTTTCTAACCTATAACTGGCCAGGCAATGTCAGGGAGTTGAAAAACGTGATCAGACGTGCAGCCTTGCTCGCGGAAGGTACCGAGATTCAGCTTAAAGCTTTGCCGCTGGAGATTTCAACTTATGCCAAAAGCGCGGTTATTGAAACCAGTATTCAAAGAACGGAACGCCCTAGGGATTTGAAGAATGCAGCTTTTGAAGCGGAATATGCTGCAATACTGGCGGTGTTGCGTGAAGTGAACTTCAATAAAACAAAGGCCGCTAAGATCTTAAATATAGACCGGAAAACACTTTATAATAAAATGAAAGCAATCAATCTGGATACCTAAACTTGTATGTCCCTATTTACCTATAAACAGCGTAATAATATAAATCTTGTCATTATTGTCGCTCTGGGGGGACTAATTGCATATTCACTTCTCGGGATATTCAGCTCCATATTAGGCACTCTGGTGCTTTATACCATACTCCGGCCGGTGTACCTGTACCTAGTTCAGGATCATCACCTCAATAAGCGCTTTGCGGCCATTCTACTGCTTTTTACCTCCATTGTGCTCATTGTACTCCCCTTCTATGGTTTGAGTAATATGGTCATCACGAAGATTCATGAGCTGCAGGGCGATCAGATCTATTACAAAAACCTTTTCTACAAAATCCAGCATCTGGTACCCGTAGGCGGTGATGCCGAACGTTTAATCAGTGAAGGATTAAGAAAGGCGGGCACCTGGGCCACAGAGCTCTTTCCCTCGCTCATTTCGGGCGCTTTCAACATCGTTTTAGGCCTGCTACTCATGTATTTCCTGCTATACTTCATGCTGGTAGAACATGAGCGTTTTGAAGCCGCTATGCTCAAGTATGCGCCTTTTCGTGAGCAGAACGCACTACGCTTTGCGGAAGAAATGAAGAACACCACCTTCGCCAATGTGGTGGGACAGGGTTTGATTTGCCTGGTGCAGGGTTCATTGGTCAGCCTTTCTTTCTTTGTACTCGGCTTCAGCGATCCCTTTTTCTGGGGTGTTATTACCACCTTTATTTGTTTTGTTCCTGTACTTGGTCCACCGATCATCTTTGTGCCTGCTGCAATAATGCAGATCGTCAATGGCAATGAATTTGGGGGTTATGCCATGCTCATCTTCGGCTTTGTTGTGATCATCAACATCGACAATGTACTGCGTTTTCTTATCGCGAAAAGAGTCGGAAACATCCATCCGATCATTACGGTCATCGGTGTAGTCATTGGAATCCCGCTTTTTGGTATATTGGGCCTGGTCTTTGGTCCACTGTTGTTATCGTACTTTATCCTTGTGGTTAAAATATACGAAACGAGTGCCCTGGCCTCCGATAGAATGGAAAGAATTAAAACAATTTCAGAAACTCAAGAGTTATAGTCTTTGATAAACAAACAATTTAAAATTTACGGTTATGAATGATAGTTCAAAAGTATTATTAGGGCTTTTAGCAGGTTTGGCAGCTGGTGCAGCATTAGGTTTATTATTTGCGCCAGAGGCTGGTTCGGAAACGCGTGAGCGATTGGGACAGTCTTTTAAAGATCTGAGCGATACCATTAAAGAGAAAGCTGCTGAAGAGCTGGACCACCTAAGCAGCCTTAAAGATAAGGTCGTAGACTCCGTGAAAGGCAAAATGAACAATGATGACGAGTATGCCGACGAATTAGACATTGCTTAGTACTTCTTAACCTTACAACGATGCAGGAAAATCAAGAAAAAACGCTGGAAGAACTTTATGCTGACGCGAAAGTTTATCTGGAAACCCGGGTGGAGTATACCCGTTTTTATCTCTTAGAAAAAACATCAAAGCTCGTTGCAGATATCATCACCAATACTTTCATGATCATCTGCTTTATCCTGGCTTTTCTTTTTGCTATAATCACCCTGGCACTATTCTTATCTGAATTGATCGGCAGTTATGCAGCAGGATTCGGAATAGTGACTTTGCTTCTGGTTTTGATTGCAGTAGTTGTAATGCTTGCGAAAGAGAAGGTAGAAACAGCAGTCATAAACATTGCTATAAAAAAGTATTTCACCAAACTAGCGGACAAGGAAGATGAGGAGAAAGTATAACATCAAGAACGCAGAAGAGCTTCAGGCAGCAATAAGCGGCCTTAAAGCGGAATATACCATGCAGGAGGAGCGATTGGTCTCTGATGCCAAGGTATACGTTAAACAATATTCTTTTAAAAATCTGACTAAAAAGTACCTCACACCATCTACCTTCCGTAAGGCTGATGATCAGCTGAATATCAGTAGTAGGGTGATGTCGTTTTTACTTCCGGTATTGATGAACAACACCTTGTTCAGGGGCTCCGGATTTATCACCAAAACCCTTGTAGGTTTAGCAACCAGTAAGGTTGGTAAATCGCTGGATGCAGAACACCTCAGCGGGATCTTCAGCAATGTTAAATCATGGTTTGGTGGTGCCAAAAAGAAAATCGCAGCGAAGCGGCAGGTTGGTTATGTGGATTACGGCATTCCACCTGATAGCGAAACATATTAATACATGAAAAAAGGAGCTTAGAGCTCCTTTTTTTATGTTGATTATTTTAAATCTGTTTTGATTCTCAGTTCCTTGAGCTGTTTATCATCGATTGTCGATGGACTGTCGATCATTACATCACGGCCGGAGTTGTTTTTCGGGAATGCGATGACATCACGGATGGTATCCAGACCAGCGAAGATGGAGCACAACCTGTCAAATCCGAAAGCAATACCACCGTGTGGAGGTGCGCCGAACTCGAAGGCATCCATTAGGAAGCCAAACTGCTTTTGTGCTTCTTCTTTGGTAAATCCAAGGTGTTTAAACATCAATGCCTGCAGGGTCCTGTCGTGAATACGGATAGATCCACCACCAATCTCGGTACCATTTACAACCATATCATAGGCATTTGCACGCACATCACCAGGGTTGGTGTCTAAAAGCGCGATATCCTCGGGTTTTGGAGAGGTAAAAGGATGGTGCATGGCATGGTAGCGCTCAGTTTCTTCATCCCATTCCAATAGTGGGAAATCAAGTACCCATAGGGCGCTGAAGGTGTTTTTATCACGGAGACCAAGTCTGGTACCCATTTCTAAGCGCAGTTCATTCAGCTGTTTACGAACTTTATCTTTAACACCGGCGAGGATCAGGATTAAATCACCTGGCGCTGAGTTAAATGCTGCAGCCCATTTCTTCAACTCCTCTTCGTTATAGAACTTGTCTACAGAAGATTTGATGGAACCATCTTCATTGTGTCTGTAGTAGATCAGGCCGGTAGCGCCAATCTGCGGACGTTTGATGAACTCTGTAAGTTCGTCAAGCTGTTTACGGGTATAGTGTGCTGCACCCTTGGCGTTGATGCCCACAACAAGCTCTGCCTGTTCAAACACGGGGAAGTTATGGCCCTTAACAAGGTCGTTCAGTTCAACGAACTTCATGTCAAAGCGGGTATCTGGTTTATCTGAACCATACAAGCGCATTGCATCCGCATATTGCATTCTAGGAACTTCAGGAAGGTCAATGCCTTTGATATCTTTGAATAAGGTACGGATCAGGCCTTCGAAAGTATTCAGGATATCTTCCTGCTCGATGAAGGACATCTCACAGTCGATCTGGGTAAATTCAGGCTGTCTGTCGGCACGTAGATCCTCATCACGGAAGCATTTTACGATCTGGAAGTAGCGGTCGAAGCCCGATACCATCAACAGCTGTTTGAACGTTTGTGGGGATTGTGGCAAAGCATAAAACTCACCGGCGTTCATTCTGCTTGGCACAACGAAATCTCTTGCACCTTCAGGGGTAGATTTGATCAATACCGGTGTTTCAACCTCAATGAAGTCTAAGGCATCCAGATATCTTCTTACGGCTTGAGCCATCTTGTGGCGCAACACCATGTTATTTCTAACCGGATTTCTGCGTAAATCCAGGTAACGGTATTTCATTCTTAGATCGTCGCCACCGTCGGTCTCATCATCGATCAAAAATGGTGGGATCTTCGAGGCGTTCAGGACTTCCAAAGCTGTGATCTTGATCTCTATTTCGCCAGTAGGGATTTTAAGGTTTTTATTGGAACGCTCAACTACAGTACCGGTAGCCTGAATCACGAATTCCCGGCCAAGTGTACGTGCTGTCTCGCAAAGTTCCTGATTATCATCCATATTGAAAACCAACTGGGTGATTCCGTAACGGTCACGGATATCAATAAACGTCATTCCGCCCAGGTCTCTGGATTTCTGCACCCATCCGCATAATGTTACACTTTCACCGATGTTCTGAATGTTCAATGCGCCGCAAGTCGTTGTTCTTAGCATTTTTTATCGTATTAAGCTGCAAAAATATTCATTTTGAGCCATATATCACTGCCAATCTCTATTTTAAGGACTTGCAGCACTGATTTCTGTACTTTCAAAAGACATCGTTTTGCTGCTATAGCGGGAAATTCTGAAATAAATCTGCGGCACATGCAACATTTGTAAAATCCGGTAGTCTTTTAATCAGAATTGAGATGGAGGAGATTGGGCAGCAAACCTTAAACTGGATAACCGGATATTACTTTGGAAGCGGTATACATAGACAAACATGTTTCTTTGATCAACGAATGCAGGCAGGGCAGCCGGCAGGCACAATTTGAGATTTACAAGTTGTACGCCAAAGCCATGTTCAATATAGCCTTCCGCATTCTGAATCACCATGGGGAGGCTGAAGATGTACTGCAGGAGTCTTTTCTGGACGCGTTTATGCGTGTTAAAGAGTTCCGCGCTGAAACCACCTTCGGATTGTGGCTGAAGCAGATCGTGATCAACAAATCGATCACCTGTCTGCGCAAGCGAAAGATGGACCTGGTGCCGGTTGATGAAATTGATATCGCGGAACCTGTGGAAGATGATCATCAGGATCTTCAGTTACAGGTAGATCTGGTTAAAAAAGCAATCGCCTTGCTACCGGATGGGTATCGGCTGGTGTTAACCCTCTATCTGTTTGAAGGTTATGATCATGAGGAAATTGCACATATTTTGAACATCTCAGAAAATACATCACGCACGCAATATATGCGGGCAAAACAAAGATTACATCGCTTACTAGAAAAGAAAGGAGAAAAGGATGAGCAGAGAAATTGAAGATTTTATCAGGAACAATAAGTCCGCTTTTGACACGGAAACGCCGGGAGAGCACCTATGGTTCAAAATGGAGCAGCAGTTAAAAAAGGCCGAGCAAAAGCGGCCGAACAATCGCTTATGGATTAGCATTGCAGCTTCCTTACTGGTGGTCTTCAGCATCGGGTACATGTACACGCAAAAAGGACAGCATAGCAGTACCCTGGCGCAGGTGAACCCTGGTCAGGCGCAGAAACAAGTGCGGTTTACCAGTTTGATCGAGAAGAAAACAGACAGCTTACAGGTGTACGCTGCAGAAAATCCAGAGCTCTATCAGAAGTTCAGTACAGACCTGGAGCGCATTCAGGCCGACTATGACCTGCTAAAGCAGGATCTGGCAAAGAGTCCCAATCAGGAGTTTATCATCCGGGCGATGGAGAAGAACCTGGAACTTCAGTTACAAGTTGTTTCGCAACAGCTCCAAATTATAAATCAAGTCAGACAAGTAAAAAAAGATAACCAACTATGAAAAACTTCCTTGTAACGCTCGCAGCAATTAGCTTGGGAACCATTGCTGTCGCTCAAAAGATACCGGCAGCACCGCAATATTCTGCATTAAAAAGCACAGTACTAACTGCACCAGCAGCACCAGCAGCACCATCAATGCCAGCTATGGATGCTAGCATGGCTACGCCGGCGATCCCCGAATTGCCAGCTATACCTGAAACACCTTCCTTAGAAAACTACAGCCCAAGCAACGATTCAGAGGATGATGGGCTGACAAAAACCTTCAGCAAAACCTTCTCTGCAGCTGCGTCTGATAAGATCAGCGTTAACAATCAGTTCGGTTCCATCACCATAAAGACCTGGGACCGGAAGGAAGTGAAGGCAGATGTTACCATCAGTGCTTACAGCAATAATGCCGGGGAACAACAGAAGCTCTTAGATGACACCCACATAGAGGCGGAGAAATCAGGCGATCAGATCAGCTTCAAAACGCAAATGAACACCAACCGTAATGGTAACTGGGGTAACGGCACCAGAAATGGGAAGAAATGGCGTAGAGAAGTGCGGGTAAACTATACACTTTATGTTCCCTCAAGCAATCCGCTAAACTTATCACAGCAGTATGGAAATGTTGAGCTTGGTAGCCATGCAGGGCCTGTTAATGCTAAAGTACAGTACGGCAATTTCAACGCCCAAAAGCTAAGCAGTGCCAATAACAACCTCAATGTGCAATATGGTAAAATGACGGTACAGGACCTGAATAATGGTAATCTTAAGCAGCAGTACGGGGGAGGAATAACTTTAGGCAGCGCCAGAGACATCAACGTGAGTGCGCAATATTCGAATGTGACGATTGAAAGGCTAACTGGAGAGGGTATTTTAAGCGTGCAATATAACAAGCTTAGAATTGGCGAGGTGGCTGAGAGTTCAAAGGTGCTGACCATTAACGCTCAATACGGTGGGGTCGACGTTGGTTTTAGTGATGGCTACAAGGGCCGAATGGATGTAAGAACCAGCTATGGCGGCTTCAAGTTTGGCGCAGGGGTATCTGCGAAAGTTGAAGGCGAGGATGAAGGCCGTGTTTCCTTTTCAAAGAGTTATACAGGAAGCATCAATGGCGGCGGCAGTGGTCAGGTGAGTGTTAAATCTTCTTACGGCTCTGTTACCTTCCGATAAAAATAACTACAGCAATTCAGGGGTTTTTAAAACTCTAGCATAAAGAAGCTTGTTGATCATTCAGCAAGCTTTTTTCATATCTTAGCAACAAATATCGACAACCCTATGGAACTCTTAAGTAATCCGGAAGCCTGGATCTCCCTCATCACCTTAACCCTTCTTGAAATTGTACTTGGTATTGATAACATCATCTTTATCTCTATTCTTTCTTCTAAACTGCCGCAAAATGTGCAGAAGAAGGCCAGACAATGGGGACTGGGCCTTGCGATGATTACCAGAGTGTTACTGTTGCTATCCCTAAGCTGGGTGATGACCTTAACTTCTCCTTTGTTCAACATTGGCGAATGGATCAGTGTCGATAATGAAGAATGGTTAAGTAAACTGGCCATTTCCGGACGCGACCTGATTCTGATTGTCGGCGGACTATTCCTGATCTACAAGAGTACCCATGAGATACACCTCAAACTGGAAGGGGAGGAAGATGAAACCGGAAACCCTAAAGTGCACACCTTTGCAGGTGTACTGATTCAGATCTTACTCCTTGATATCGTGTTCTCCCTGGATTCCGTAATTACTGCCGTAGGTATGGCCGATCACGTGGAGATCATGATTGCTGCCGTAATAATCGCCGTGCTGATCATGATGGTTTCCGCAAATGCGATCAGTAATTTTGTAAACAACCACCCAACGGTAAAGATGCTGGCGCTGTCATTCCTGCTACTGATTGGCGTTTCCTTGCTCGCAGAAGGGTTGGATCAACATATTCCTAAAGGATACATCTACTTCGCAATGGCCTTCTCTATCCTGGTAGAAATGCTGAACTTAAAGATGCGCGGCAAGGAACGGAAACCTGTAGAACTTAGAGATACGCCGAAAGAAGATCAGGTTTAGTACTTTTGTACATGATTTCTTTTTATGAAGCCTTCTTGGCTGAACTTGCTATCCACAGGATTGGAAACAAATCCCAGGACGAATTCTACGTGCTTTCTGATCAGTCGCTGCACATTCAGGACAACCTGCTGAAGAACCTGTTGCTTCAGTATTTTCTGAGTCCATACCAGAAGGTGAATGAAATATACCGGTTCACACACCCAAACAATGATCTGAACCTGAATGAGGTTTACCATTTCGCAGAAGCGATATTCGCAGATGGCTCAACCTTCCATGAGAATAGTCAGCAGCTGGCAAAATACCTGTATGAAGTATCTGGTCACCCGAAGATCAAGTCCGGGGAGTTGTACGTAGCGTATTTTGAAAACGTTCAGATTGAAGGTGAACTGCTGGATGCGATCGGTATCTTCAAGTCCGAAACCAAGGAGACATACCTGAAGGTCTACCCTGAGCAGGCAGGTTTCAACTTAAGTTACGAGGAGGATGCCATCAACATCACCAAACTCGATAAAGGCTGCCTGATCTTCAATACCGATAAAGAAGAAGGTTTCAAAGTGGCTGTAATTGATCAAACCAACAGGACTGCAGAAGCCGTTTACTGGAAGGATGAGTTCCTCAAGTTAAAGGTGCGCAATGATAACTACAACCAAACCAACAACGTATTGGGGGTTTACAAGAGCTTCGTAACAGAAAAGCTGGACGAAGAATTTGAGATGACCAAGGCAGATAAGATTGACCTGCTGAACAAATCCATGAAGTACTTCAAAGAGAAAGAAAGCTTTGATCTGGATGAGTTTGCCAACGAGGTGATCGCCAATGAAGACGGTATTGAATCCTTTAAGAACTTTAAGAAGAGCTACGAAGAGGAATTCGATACGGCTATTCCAGACAGCTTTGATATCAATACAGCCGCCGTTAAAAAGCAGGCAAGGGTATTTAAAAGCATCATTAAGCTCGACAGGAACTTCCACATCTATATTCATGGGGATAAAGAACTCATTGAGAAAGGCTTTGATGAGGATAAATCCATGAACTATTACAAAGTGTATTTCAAAGAGGAAGCTTAAGCTGTTCGTTTCTTCAGCTTATTGCAAAAGCCCTTAAAGTAAAAAGCCTGCGTGTCAATTAAAGGAACACGCAGGCTTTTTACAATCTATGGTGTATTACAGCACTCTTAAAAGCAAGCCTTTCAAATACTCACCTTCTGGGAAGGAGATCCTTACCGGATGATCTTCAGGCTGGCTAAATTGCTTCACAATCTGGATTTCCTTACCTGCATCTAATGCCGCCCAGGCGATGATCTGCTTGAAGGTTTCGATATCTACTGCGCCAGAGCAGGAGAAGGTAGCCAGCAGGCCTCCACTTTCCAGTAAACCCATGCCATGGCGATTTAAGTCTTTATAGGCGCGAGCAGCACGATCCAATGCAGAACGTGATGGCGCATATTTTGGTGGATCCAAAACAATCACATCGAACTTCCTGCCTTCTTCTTTAAAAGCACGTAGTTGCTTATTTACGTCAGATTGAACCACGGTGCTTTGTGCTTTGTCAAAGCCATTCAAATCAATGTTCTGCTGCAATGTTTCCAATGCCAGTGCAGAGCTATCTACACTCGTTACATGTGTTGCACCTGCTTTTAAACTGTTTAAAGAAAAACCCCCGCTGTATGAGAAACAATCCAGCACCGATTTACCGGCAGTGTATGCTGCTAAGATCTGACGGTTATCCCGTTGATCGCAATAAAAGCCCGACTTCTGTCCGCCTGCAATGTTGATGTGGTATAGGATTCCATTCTCTTTTACTTCCAGGAATTCTGGTGGCTGCTCACCCCAAAGCAAGCCGTTGGCCACTTCCAGGTCTTCATGGCCACGTGCAGTCGCATCGCTTTTATCAAAAATCCCTTTTGGCTGTAACTCTTCACGCAGGATGCTGATGATCTCTTCTTTGGCATTTTCAATACCTGCGCTTAGGATTTGCAGGGAAAGAAAGTCCGCATAGCGATCTACAATGAGTCCCGGAAGGAAGTCTGCCTCGGAGAATACCAGGCGGCAGGTATTGGTATCCCCATGCTGTAGCACATGTGCCCGCGACGCAATAGCGGTGCGGATCTTTTGCTGGTACCAGTCGCGGTCAATGGTTTTCGTTTCATCCCATTCCAGCATACGCACGGCAACACGACTCTTTTCGTTGAAATAACCATAAGCCAGGAACGCTTTATCTGCAGCCAATACGCGCACCACTTCCCCGTTTGCCGGACTACCTTTTATGCGATCCAAAGCACCGGAGAATATCCATGGATGTCTTTGCAGCGCTGCTTTTTCTTTTCCTTTTTTCAGTATTACTTCAACCATGCCGCAAAGTTACTAAAAGCAAAAACACCAATACCTTTCTGCATGATATTTCTACCAGGCAGCGGTATTGGTGTTTTAAGATCTAAAGATTAGATCAGCTTATTTTGTAGATTTTTCGAAACGCTCGCTAACAGCATCCCAGTTTACTACATTCCAGAAAGCCGCGATATAATCAGGGCGTCTGTTTTGATATTTCAAGTAATAAGCATGCTCCCAAACGTCCATACCCAAGATCGGAGTACCTTTAACTTCTGCAATGCTCATCAAAGGGTTGTCCTGGTTAGGGGTAGAGCAAACCGCAACTTTCTTATCAGCAGTTACGATTAACCAAGCCCATCCGGAACCGAAACGGGTAGCACCAGCTTCAGCAAATTTGGTTTTGAAGTCAGCGAAAGATCCAAAAGCAGCATTGATAGCATCTGCTAAAGGGCCTTTAGGCTCACCGCCTTTGTTCGGACCGATAACTTCCCAGAATAGCGAGTGGTTATAGTGACCGCCACCATTGTTTCTCACTGCAGCAGGGAACTTGTCTACGTTCTTCATTAAATCTTCAATGCTTTGGCTAGCTTCTGGTTTGCCTTCCAATGCCTTGTTTAAGTTGGTAACGTATGCCTGATGATGTTTGTCATGGTGGATTTCCATGGTCATTTTATCGATATGCGGTTCTAATGCGTCAGTTGCGTATGGTAACGCAGGTAGTTCAAAAGCCATATTTTTATGATTTAAGTTTAAATTCTATACAAATATAACATTCAGCTGCAAAGTTTGTTCAGCCTATTGTCAAGTAGTTTAATCGCGTCTGGCAGCAAAGAACTTACGCATCAGCTCGCCACATTCTTCTGCCAGAACTCCAGCTTCCATAACTGTTTTCGGATGTAAAATATTGCTGCATTTGCTTGTAAAGCCTCTTTTTGGTTCTGGTGCACCATAAACCAGTTTGCTGATCTGCGTCCAGTAACTTGCACCTGCACACATTACACAAGGTTCAACGGTTACATAAAGCGTGCAGTCCTTTAAGTACTTGCCACCCAAGGTTTCACTGGCTGCGGTAAAAGCCTGCATTTCGGCATGAGCAGTAACGTCGTTAAGCTGTTCGGTAAGGTTATGCCCACGACCTACCACACGGCCCCTGCAAACCACTACGGCACCAACTGGAATCTCGCCCAACTGGAAAGCTTTCTCTGCTTCCTGCAATGCCAGGCGCATGAAATACTCGTGTTCGGCCCTGGGGTCTTTATCTTCTGCGAAATTGTAAAAGCTCATGCCGCAAAGATAAGGCTTTAGATCAGTTTGCTGCCATTGGGAACAGGGCGTTCCAGACTCGTTAACACGATGTCGCCATTTTCATCAGCGAATCCCGTCACCAGGAACTCCGACATGAACTTGCCGATCTGCTTCTTCGGAAAGTTGGTCACGGCAACAATCTGACGCCCCACCAGCGTTTCCTTCGTGTAATGCTTGGTGATCTGCGCCGAGCTCATCCGTAGCCCGTAAGGGCCAAAATCAACCTTAACTTTAAATGCTGGTTTACGTGCTTCCGGAAAGTCGAAAACTTCCAGGATGGTTCCTGCACGGAGTTCTACTTGCTCAAATTCAGACCAGGTAATCTCTTTCATGATACTCTTTACTATGCTTTTATTTTAAGTTCTAATTGCTAATTAAAATCCCAAACTTAGATTCCAATTACATCCTTTTTCTTGCGCTGTTTCATCGTCTTTGGAATCACGGCGAGGATCTCTTCCCGGAATGCATTCAGCATGCGCTTTTTAATGAAATTCTTGTGGGTCACGATGCTGATCTCCCGCACGGGTTCCGGGGATTTAAATGAGCGCACCTTACTCAGTTGCTTGTTGGTCAGCTCCGCAAGCGCCAGCTCGGGTACCAGCGTAGCGCCGTCATTGCGGTCAACCATACGGATTAAGGTTTCCACACTGCCGGTGTTATAGGTAAGGCCCTGCAGGCGATTATCCTTGGTGGTCCGGCAAATGTTCAGCACCTGAGAACGCATACAATGCCCCTCATTCAAGAGCCAGATGTTCTCCTCCTCCAGATCATCCGGGTCAATGTTTTTCTTTTTATAGAGCTTACTGTTCTTGCTGATATAGGTCACGAAAGACTCGTAGTATAAAGGAAGTTCTTCCGTAGCCGGATCACCGAAAGGCGTGGCCATGATGCCGCAATCCAGTACACCGGTTTTCAGGTGATGGATGATGTCTTCGGTGGTATATTCCCAAATGAGTAGTTTCAGATCAGGATATTTCTCCATCATCGCAGAGATGACCTGGGGAAGCAGGTAAGGGGCAACCGTTGGAATGATGCCTATGCGGAGCTCGCCAACGATGTCCTGTTGCTGGCTGTTGATGATCTCCTTAACCTTATGACTTTCCTGCAGAATAACCCTGGCTTGGGCGATGATCTGTGCACCAATTTCTGTTGGTACCACTGGCTGTTTGCTGCGGTCAAAGATCTTCACGTTCAGCATTTCCTCCAGCTTCTGGACCTGCATGCTTAAAGTAGGTTGCGTTACAAAGCACTTTTCTGCTGCACCTACAAAACTGCGGTAAGTATCAACAGCAACGATATATTCCAGCTGTACTAATGTCATATAATTAAAGTTTATATACTTTGATAAATATATAAACTTTAATTATTTATATCGCTACAAGGAGAACGATGTTGATGACTTGAAGGTTAGATTCTGATATTTAAGAAGTCTTCGTAAGCTAATTTGATACCCTGCTCCAGCTCAACTTTATGTTTCCAGCCAAGTTTGTGCAACTTACTCACGTCCATCAGTTTCCTTGGTGTGCCGTCAGGTTTGCTGCTGTCGAACGTTAAGGCACCCTCATAGCCAATCACTTTCTTGATCAGTAAAGCCAGGTCTTTAATGCTGATGTCCTCGCCGGTTCCGATATTAATCAAAGTTGGCTCGTCATAGTTCTGCATCAGGTAGTAACATGCTTCCGCAAGATCATCGGCGAAAAGGAATTCGCGTAATGGCGAACCTGAACCCCAGATGGTCACCTGCTCCGCATTATTGATCTTGGCTTCATGAAAGCGGCGGATCAATGCAGGCAATACGTGCGAGTTCTGCGGGTGGTAATTATCATTGAAGCCATATAGGTTTGTCGGCATCACAGAGATGAAATTACAACCATATTGTGCACGGTATGCTTCACACATTTTGATACCTGCAATTTTCGCAATCGCATAAGGTTCGTTCGTTTCTTCCAGCAAACCGGTCAACAGGTACTCCTCTTTCAATGGTTGAGGCGCAAGTTTCGGGTAGATACAGCTGGAGCCTAAAAACATCAGCTTTTTAACGCCGTGTTTGTACGATTGGTGGATCACGTTGTTCTGAATGGCAAGATTCTCATATAGAAAGTCAGCGCGGTAGGTGTTGTTTGCCACAATCCCACCCACTTTAGCCGCTGCAAGAAACACGTAATCAGGTTTTTCCAGGTTAAAAAATTCCTGCACAGCAACCTGGTTACGCAGGTCAAGTTCTTTAGAAGTCCGGGTTACGATATCAGTATAACCTTCTTTAGCAAGCTTACGGTGAATTGCGGAGCCTACCATTCCACGGTGGCCGGCGATGTATATCTTTGCGTTCTTTTCCAATGTATAGTCGTTTAGGTCCTCAAAATTACTAAATAGATGCCAACTTATTTAAAAGACTGATTTAATTGTACTTTTGTAAAAAATTTCACAGGTGGGCAAAGATAAGCTAAGAAAATTCTCAGAGATAGACACTTTTCATAATGTATACCAGCTTGATGCAGGTAAGGAACTAAAAGGAAAATGGGCGGAAACGCACTTCAAAAACGATAATCCAATTGTACTGGAGCTTGCCTGTGGCAAAGGAGAGTACTCGGTTAATTTAGCGAAACTATTCCCGGAGAAAAACTTTATAGGCGTAGACTATAAAGGTAACCGGATTTGGAGAGGTGCTAAAACCGGTATTGAAGAAAACATTCCCAATGTTGCATTCCTGCGTATTCAGATTGAAGGCATCCTGGAGTTTTTTGCACCAGGTGAGATCGACGAGATCTGGATCACCTTTCCCGATCCCCAGCCGCAGATCAGCAGGGAGAAGAAACGTTTAACCTTCCCAGGTTTCCTGGAGAAATACAAACAACTGCTTAAACCAGGCGGCAGGATTAACCTGAAAACCGACAATGACGGTTTGTACGCTTATACCGCAGAAAAAGTAAAAGAACTTGGGTTGATCTGCCACAAGTCTACTGATCAGCTTTACACCTCCGAATATTACGATGAGGTGCTGAAGATAAAAACGCATTATGAGCGCATTTATCTTAAACATGACAAAAACATCAACTATATTCAATTCTCCTTCGAGTAAGCTGGAATAATACCGCTGCTTAGGGACCTTAAACCAGTACTTATGGAAAAAACATTTTACGAAATGGTCTATGAGGTGGTGCGACTTATCCCCGCAGGAAGGGTAACTTCTTATGGCGCCATTGCAAAATGCTTGGGTTCAGGCGGTTCGGCAAGGATGGTTGGCTATGCGATGAACAATGCACATGGTATGCATCCGCCAGTGCCCGCGCACCGTGTGGTAAACCGCAACGGACTGCTTACCGGTAAGTTTCATTTTACACCACCAGAACTGATGCAGCAGTTGCTCGAAAACGAAGGCCTGATCATTGTTGATGACAAAATTCAAAACTTTAATAAACACTACTGGGATCCTTCAGTAGAAATTTAAGAACACATGGGAAAATTAGTAGAAGAATTTAACGACTACCGTTCTAAAATGAACGATAGGATCATGGAAACGGCAAATACCAATATCAAAAGGTTCTTTGCTTTAGATACCACCACCTATGCAGACGGTGCCTTGAACGTGAAGACCAAGGAGATGCTTGGCCTGGTTGCTTCAATGGTGCTTCGCTGTGATGACTGTATCAAATATCACCTGGAAAAGTGTTATGATGAAGGTGTAAGCAATGCAGAGATCAATGAAGTATTTATGATCGCTAACCTGGTTGGAGGTTCTATCGTGATCCCACACTACCGCAGGGCCGTAGAATACTGGGACGAGTTAAGTCTTTAAACCCCAATCAAAAGACAAAGACGGAAAAGCAAAGTCATAAAAAAAGCTGATGACCAGAGGGCATCAGCTTTTTTGTTATTTATGCATCAGGTTGTAGGCCTTCACGTAAGCTGCTACTGACTTAGCATCGAAGGACTCTGTTTCCTTGATCCGTTCTGCGAGATCCTCATCATTATTTAGTTTCTCCAGCAAGATCTGTTTCAGGCGCTGCTGATCGCTTGAAGAGTTCAGCTGTATTTCTAACATCGGTCCGCTGCCAGGTTTCTCAATAAAGTACAACGCTTTTCTGCCAGACGCTTTTTTGGCGTTATTCCTCCGCCCGCCGCCAATGGAAATACCACCGCCGATACCTACACCACCAAATCCACCACGGCCCATACCGCCCGAACCCAAGCCAATACCAACACTGGGACTAACCCGGACCCGCTTTTCCTGCGGCGCAGTGGGGTCGGCCGACTGCTCGCCAATGGCATACATGTTCACTGTACCCATTTCAATAACCTTAAAGAACCGTTGTTCTACTTTCTTATTGTTGATGATCGGCTTGCTTACATAGGTCTCGCCATTCCAGAGGAACTCCTTTACATCTTTTGCTTTATAAAGCACCTCCACCTGGTCGTCCTTCAGCAGCGCTACGGTACTATAATCTGTGCCTTTTATCGTTCCACGTACGAAATTCGTGCTGTCGAGCATCACCACATCCTGCGCAGCAGCGAGGAAGGAAAAGCTGATCAGGAACAATAAAATGGCCGTAATTTTCATGACTTTCATAGGTTACAAATAACGTAAATTATGGATTCTTTGATACAAAGCGGTTTACAATAATTAACTTTGATTATGAAAAAACTGTTCCTGCTCGATGGAATGGCGCTTATTTACCGGGCGCACTTTGCTTTAAGTAAAACTCCACGATTCACCTCCACAGGTCTGAACACTTCTGCCGTAATGGGCTTCGCAAATACCTTGCTGGAAGTGATCAAAAAAGAGAAACCAAGCCATATTGCGGTGGTTTTTGATACCAATGCACCTACCGAAAGACATACTGATTTTGAAGCTTACAAGGCACACCGTGAAGCCATGCCAGAAGATCTTGCAACGGCCTTGCCTTACGTGGTGAAGCTTATTGAAGGTTTCGGTATTCCGGTGATCACCAAAGATGGCTTTGAAGCAGATGATATTATCGGCACCCTGGCTAAGGAAGGTGAGCGACAGGGCTTCCAGGTGTTTTGCATGACGCCGGACAAAGACTTTGCACAGCTTGTTTCAGAGAACATCTTCATCTATAAGCCATCCCGCATGGGTAATGGCGTAGAAATCATGGGTGTACCTGAGGTGCTTGCCAAATGGGAGATTGAAGATGTAAAGCAGGTGATCGACATCCTCGGCCTATGGGGTGATGCGGTAGATAATATCCCGGGTATTCCGGGAATTGGTGAAAAAACCTCCAAGATCCTGGTTAAACAATACGGGTCGGTAGAGAACATCATCGCCAATGCAGATGAGCTGAAAGGCAAAATGCGTGAAAACGTGAAGATGTATGCCGAGCAGGGTATGGTCTCCAAAAAACTCGCCACCATCATTCTGGATGTGCCGGTAGAATTTGACCCCCATGCGCTGGAGCTTGGCGAGCCTAACCGGGAATTGCTGGAACCGCTTTTCGCGGAACTTGAATTCCGCACCTTAGGCAGACGCGTATTTGGAGATAACTTCTCCATTGGGGAAGCGGGCAGTAGCGTATCACAACAGACCGACCTCTTCGGACAGCCGGTTTGTGAGCCGGAGCAAGCCTCGAAAGTTTTTGTTGCACCACCTGCCTTATTCGAGCAGCCTGCATCCAAAACCATTGCTGATGTTCCACATGATTATAAATTAGTTGACACGGCGGAAGCTCGCAAAAGCCTTATCGACCTGCTCTTACAGCAGGAAAGTATTTCCTGGGATACAGAAACCACTGGTACAGATGCGAACCTGGCCGAGCTGGTTGGTCTTTCTTTCTGTATTAAAGTAGGCGAGGGTTATTACATCCCTTTGCCGCCGGAACGTGAAGCGGCGCAACTGATCGTCGATGAATTCCGTCCGGTGCTTGAAAATGAGAAGATTGCTAAGATCGGGCAGAATCTTAAATATGATATCCTGGTGCTTAAATGGTATGGCGTAAACATTAAAGGTCGCTTATTCGATACCATGCTTGCCCATTACCTGATCGATCCGGATACCCGCCATGGTATGGACCTGCTTTCGCAGAACTACCTTGGTTATACGCCAATATCGATCACCAGCCTGATTGGCACCAAAGGGAAGAACCAGGGCACCATGCGTGATGTGCCCGTAGAAAAAGTAGTTGATTATGCTGCCGAAGATGCTGATGTAACCTTACAGCTGGCCAATATCTTCGAACCGATGCTGAAGGAACTGAATGCGGAAGAACTGGCCAGGGACATTGAAAACCCATTGATCTACGTGCTTGCGGACATTGAAAAAGAAGGTGTACGCATTGATGTAGATACCTTAAATAAATATTCCAAAGATCTGGAAACCGACATCGCAAGATTGGAGCAGAGTGTATTCGAGAAATGCGGTGTTACCTTCAACCTGTCTTCACCGAAACAGCTTGGAGAAGTGCTTTTTGATAAACTGGAACTGGATCCTAAAGCGAAGAAAACCAAAACCGGGCAGTACCAGACCGGCGAGGATGTGCTTTCACGTTTAGCGAACAAAAGCGATGTGGTGCAGGATATCCTGGATTACCGCCAGCTTTGTAAACTAAAATCCACCTATGTGGATGCCTTGCCGCTATTGGTTAACCCAAAATCCGGACGCGTACATACCAGCTTCAACCAAGCGGTTGCTGCAACTGGCCGGTTAAGTTCTAATAATCCAAACTTACAGAACATCCCGATCCGAACGGAAAGGGGCAGGGAAGTGCGCAAAGCTTTCATTCCAAGAGATGAAAACCACGTACTGCTGTCGGCGGATTATTCGCAGATCGAGCTGCGTATCATTGCGGAGATCAGCAAGGAAGAGAACATGCTGGATGCTTTCAGCAAAGGCATCGATATCCATACCGCAACTGCGGCGAAGGTTTACGGAACCAGCATCGAGGAAGTTACACCTACACAAAGGCGGAACGCCAAAGCGGTAAATTTCGGGATCATCTATGGGCAGTCGGCATTCGGACTTTCTCAAAACCTGGATATCCCAAGAAAAGAAGCCGCAGACATCATTGAACAATATTTCACCCAATATCCAGGCATCAAGCGCTACATGAGCGACACGATGACCTTTGCACGGGAAAACGGCTTTGTAGAAACCATTATGGGGCGCAGGAGATACTTAAGAGATATCAATTCTGCCAACCAGACGGTACGTGGTTTTGCGGAACGAAATGCGATCAATGCGCCGATACAAGGCTCTGCAGCAGATATGATCAAGATTGCAATGATCAACATCCATAAAGACATACAGGAGCGTGGTTTACAGGCTAAAATGACCATGCAGGTGCATGATGAGCTTGTGTTCGACGTGCCGAAGCCAGAGGTCGAGGTGATGAAAGAGATTATTAAACACCGTATGCAAACAGCCATTAAAACCAATGTGCCAATCGAAGTAGAGATTGGTATGGGGGAAAACTGGTTGGCTGCACACTAGTTAGTATAGATTGTATAAAAGAAAGGCCCGGATCAATCGATCCGGGCCTTTCTTTTATAACTCGATAGTCTCTCCAATTGCAGGAAGCAACAGGATCTTGCCTTCACGTTTAAATTTCGCAAGTGCATCTTCCTTGTCGATCTTAATCAAGTCGAAAGTATCATAATGTACGCCAATCACCTTATCGCATTCGATGTATTTGGTTGCAACAAGTGCATCATCGACGTCCATGGTGAAGTTACCCCCGATAGGCAGGATGGCATAGTCCAGATTGTACAAGTCTGCAAGCAGCTTCATGTCCATGTTTAAAGCAGTATCTCCGGCGAAATAGACCGTTTTACCTGCACTTTCCAATACAAAGCCGGCAGGATTACCACCGTAGCTACCATCAGGCAAACCACTGGAGTGCGTAGCCCATACCATACGCAGGTTACCGAATTCGAACTTGGTCTTACCGAAGTTCATCGGATGCACATTGCTTACCCCCTGTGTCTGCAACCAGTTGGCGATTTCCACCATCGTGATCACCAGGGCACCGGTTTGTTTAGCAAGGTCTACCAGGTCGGCAACGTGGTCGCCATGGCCATGACTAACCAGTATATAATCTGCAGTAATGGATTTTGCATCAATCGCTGATGCCAGCGGATTTGGGGTAATAAAAGGATCAAAGAGAAACTTTTTACCGCCAAGTTCCAGCAAAAAGCAGGATTGTCCGTAATAGCTGAATTTCATATTTCTGAGTTTTATGAATTGAATTGTTAAGCGCCAAACATGCCACCTAAACCGCCAAGCATGTCTTTAGTTGCCGACTGCATTTCTACAGCGCTCACCTGGTCTGCCTGTGTCAAAGCTTTGTTTACAGCCGTTAGCAGCAGCTCTTCGATTTCTTCTTTATCCGCTTGCTTGAAAAATTCTTCCTGAATTTCAATGGCTGTGATGGTCTTGTTTGCGGTTGCAGTAACCTTAATCGCACCACCTTCAACCTCACCATATACAGAAACGTGATCTAAACGTTTTTTTATTTCCTCGGCCTTTTGTTGTGCGGCCATCAATTTATCGAACATAACTTTAAATTTATATTAAGACCCTAAATTATTGAATTTGTTTGTATCAAGTTTCATCTGCGTGCTTTTTGTCTCCCAAACCGGGATCGTAGCGTCACCACAAACGGAAACCGAGCCCGGCTTAATGGTGTTTGCGGGGTTTAGCCCTTTCATATTGCACCGGCCATTTCAGCTCAACATCAAGCGCTTCTGCGGCATGCAGCGGGAAATATGGGTCACGTAAAAATTCACGCGCCAGGAAGATTAAGTCTGCCTTTTCCTCTTTCAGGATATCTTCTGCCTGCTGTGCCGAGGTGATTAATCCAACTGCACCGCTCAGTATACCGGTTTCCTTTTTGATCTGTTCGGCAAATTGCACCTGATAACCCGGGAAAACGGGGATCTGTTGTTTCTTGGTTAAGCCACCTGAAGACGCATCAATAAGGTCTACACCTTTATCTTTCAGCAAACCCGCGAGTTTAACCGATTCTTCAGCATTCCAGCCGCCTTCTGCCCAGTCCGTTGCGGAAATGCGCACAAATAGGGCGTTTTCTGCTGGCCATACTTGCTGAATGGTTTCTACGAGTTCTAACAGCAGTCGTACGCGGTTTTCAAAGCTTCCGCCATATTGATCCGTACGTTCATTGCTCAATGGCGATAGGAACTGGTGAATCAGATAGCCATGCGCTGCATGGATCTCAATCACCTTAAATCCAGCTGCGATGGCTCTTTGGGTAGCAGCTTTAAAGTCGTCCTTCACTTTTTGGATACCTTCAGCGCTTAGTGCTTCAGGGATGGTATCTTCCTCATTGAAAGGAATGGCACTTGGTGCTACGGTTTGCCAGCCACCTTCAGCAATGCTGATCTGCTTGGGGTCTAACCAAGGGGCTTTGAAGCTGGCTTTACGACCGGCATGTGCCAGTTGAATGCCTGCAACAGATCCGTATTGGTGGATGAAGGCGGTAATGCGCTTTAAGCCTGGGATATGTTCATCTTTCCAGATGCCGATGTCTCCGGGCGAGATCCTGCCTTCCGGTGATACGCTGGCTGCTTCGGTGATGATCAGCCCTGCGCCACCCATAGCGCGGCTACCAAGATGCACCAGGTGGTAGTCGGAGGTAAAGCCATCTTCCGCGGAGTACTGGCACATTGGAGAAACCACAATTCTGTTTTTTAGGCTTAAATTCTTTATGGTAATTGGGGAAAATAGATTGGACATTGTCTGGTATTATTGATGTATTTACGTTTAGAAAGATTCGGTTCCTGGCCGGCTCTTCTTCGCCTCTTGGCCGCCTATTGTTCGCCTATTGTTCGGCTCCAAGCGAACAGAAGGCGTTTAATAGCCAAGCAAGAGCCGTAGAAGGCCCGAATCTGAATTGCAATGATAACAAGTCTTAAGTTTAATTGTTCAATCTGGAATGTAAGGCAAACCTCATAAAAAAAGCGCTCCGGAAGGAAGCGCTTTTAATTACAATGTGGATATCTTATTTGCCTAAGACATAATAGAACGAGAATGATGTCGTATTATTCAAGAAGCCGAGACTAAGATCAGTTTGTTTGGTGGCTCCAGTCGACCTTTTGAATTCTGTCCGTGAATAGGCTAAGCTGCCCAGTGATGCAACAAGTCCAATTCTCCTCACTGGGAAATAGACAAATTCCAGATTCAAGCCTGCGCTGTAGCCTTTGAAGTCGAAATCACCGCCGTTATAGTCGTAGGTGCTTGTAGCTTTAGCTTTTTGGGTGTTATAACTCGCGAAAGGTCCTGTACGGACACCTATTTTATCTTCGAATAAGAAATATTTGTTCAGAGACAGTGACGCGAATAATCCGGTGTTAGTGGTTTCTGTAGATCCACTGGTCGCGTATTGATCCGAATGGGAGCGGGAATAACCAAGATTAGCAGTAAGCCCAAGTTTGTTTGCCAGAAAGTAGGTGTATGAAGGACCTATGCTAAATGCATTTTGCTTGTTAGTTGCTTCTGCTGATGGTGTGTTCGCGGGCTCACTCTTGTTGTGATTTAAAGAGAAACTGCCCCCGAGCATGTGTGTTCCTTTTTCTGTTTGTGCGCTTGCGGTCAAGCCACTTAGTGCAGCTAATAAGAGTAACGTTAATTTTTTCATGTATTAAATTTTCAGCGAATATAGAAACAAATCGCAGTTTCAAGCACTTCGAGTTTGCCCATTACCCCGAATCACCCACTTATAGCTGGTGAGTTCGGTCAGGCCCATTGGTCCGCGGGCATGGAGTTTCTGTGTGCTGATACCAATTTCCGCACCAAGCCCGAACTGGGCACCATCGGTAAATGCTGTCGAGGCATTTGCATATACCGCTGCGGCGTCCACCTGGTTAAGGAAGGTCTCCACGTTCGCTGCATGCTCAGAAATGATGGCCTCGCTATGTTTGGAGCTGTACTTAGCAATGTGCTGCAGAGCCTCCTCCAGATTCGAAACCGTTTTTATAGCCAGCTGGTGGGAAAGGAACTCTGTCCCGAAACTATCGGCTGCGGCAGGTTTAAGTAAGTCCTCAGGATAATTATCCTTTAACACGGCATAAGATGCTTCATCAGCATGGATCAGGACCTTCGAGCCACTCAGTGCGATCACTAATGAAGGCAGGTCTTCCAACCGGTCTTTGTGGATCAGCAGGCAATCAAGCGCATTACATACACTTACCCTTCGGGTTTTGGCATTTAGCACAATGCCTTTACCCTTTTCCAGATCACCGTCCAGGTCGAAATAGGTATGTACAATGCCGGCACCGGTTTCAATCACCGGGATCTTGCTGTTCAAACGAACATAGTCGATCAAAGCCTGACTGCCTCTTGGGATCAATACATCCACCAGTCCGCGGGCATTCAGCAGACTTTCTGTTGCCGCGCGTTCCGGTGGCAGCAGGGTAAGGACATTTTTGTTGATCCCGAACTGTTGCAGTACTTTCTGGATCACTTCTGCGATTGCGGCGTTAGACTGCGTGGCATCGCTTCCACCTTTGAGCACGGCAACATTTCCCGTTTTAAAGCAAAGCGCAAAGACATCAGCGGTTACATTCGGCCGCGATTCATAAATGACCCCAACAACGCCGAGCGGCACGCGTAACCTGGAGATCTGCATGCCATTTTCTGCCTGGTGTCCATCAATTAGCTGGCCTATTGGGCTTTCCAGGTTAGCTACCTTGCTCATGTCTGCAGCGATATCCCGGATTCTATCTGGCGACAACCTTAGGCGGTCGTACTTAGGGTCCGCTTTGTCCATGAGGTCAAGATCCTTCTTGTTGGCTTCCAGGATCTTGTCTGTATTCCTCACCAGCGCTTCCGCAACATCAAGCAGGGTGTGTGCAATAGTTTCTTTTTTAAGGATGTTCAGTTCTCTGCTGGCGGTAACCGCGGCTTCAAAGTAGCTTCTGTATTTCATAATCAGATCAGGGGATGAAAGTAGTTGTAGTGTACCAAAGGCCTTTGTTTTTGTTCGCCAATGCAGGCACGTGCTTTTTCTGCACCATATTCCGCAACACCCAACCCGATCAGGTGTTCCTGCTCATCGATGAGCTTTATGATGTCACCTTTTTTAAAATCCGCATGGATGTCTATGATTCCTACGGGTAGCAAACTGCTTGCTTTGCCCGACAGCAGTGCTTCTTTGGCACCCGCATTAAGTTGCACAATGCCGGTTGCGGCACCTTCCGAATGCGCAATCCATTTCTTTTTGCCAGACCTGATCTTTTCGGCCGCAAAGCGGGTATGGACAACCGTCTTGTACAGGAGATCTGTTATAATGTGCTCCCGGTTGCCATTGGCGATCATGACCGGGATGCCCAGTCTAGCGACTTTTTGGGCCATACTGAGCTTGGTGACCATGCCGCCACGTCCATGGCCGGACTTGCTTGTTGTAATGAAGTTGCCGATGCCGCCTTCGGTACCCTTGATCTCCGGAATCACCTTTGATGAGGGTAATCTGGGGTCACCGTTATAGATGCCGTCTACATTGGAAAGGATGATCAAAGCATCTGCATTGAGCATGGAAGCGATTAGGCCAGCCAGCTCATCATTATCGGTAAACATAAGCTCTGTAACGGATACCACGTCATTTTCATTGATCACCGGGATCACTTGATGCTGCAGCAGGATCTCCAGGCAGTTTTTGATGTTCAGGTAATGCATGCGATCACGGAAGTCTTCTTTTGTGACCAGCACCTGCGAACAGAGCATCTCATGCTGTTCAAACAGCTGCAGGTAAAGGTTGATCAGTTTGATCTGGCCTATGGAAGCGAGTAGCTGTCGTGCAGCAACGGTATTTTGCTTTTCGGAGATCTTAATCAGGCTCCTGCCGGAAGCAACCGCACCTGAAGATACCAGGACGACTTCTTTTCCATCTTTTTTTAGCTTTGCCAGTTGATCAACGAGGTGGCTGATGCGCTCCACGTTCGGCAGACCATCTGCTTTGGTAAGTACATTGGAGCCTACCTTAATTACAATTTTCTTGAATAGGGAAGTATCGGACATAGAAAAGGGTTACAGGACCGTGAGGATCGGATAAAATGAAGCGTTGGTTCTGCCATTTAAAAGGACAGTGTTTAGTCCTTCTTGTCCTCGGGGACGGCTAAAGGAATTTTCTTTATCCGCATGGGCGTAGAAGTGGATCGCACCGATTTAAAGGAATTTGGGAGAGCAACGGGTTGATTATACTCGTTGTAACTAGGCTTTTTGACGAACTTGTTGGAGTCAATCAGGTAACTGTTAGAATCCAAACGAAGATATAAATGAGGGCTATCAATCCTGAATTTCAGACCTGGGCTTAGCTTATCAGCATCAGGTAACAACTTTAAATCTGTTTGTGCCTTAGCATCTATGACCGACAAGGTCAGGATCAATGCCGTAGCAGAAAGGAAGGTAAATGGTTTCATGTCAGCAGCTTTGCAAGCAATTTAATGAAATTACGTCGCTGAGCAATGTAGAAATTTCATTACTTTTTTCGGGTACGGTGCACCATCGGGCATTTTAAAGCTGTTTATCTTCCACGTCCGTAGTGTTATGTTCCAGCGTGCAATCTGGCATCCGGCTGTTTGATGATGCTGATGCCACCTGTTTTTCTGTCCTGTAGCTGCATGGAAAATTTATCGCAAGACCTACGAATTAGGTAATGATCCTTTTCCTTTCGGATGAGATATTCATGCAATTTTAAAGGCTGTTTTTTTGGAACAAAACAGGTATGTTCCTGTTTGTTAAATAAGTTATGGTTTTTCGGCAGTCCGGTCGAATATTTCGAAGTTTGACGTCCTTTGTAATAAATTGATTTTCAGACCTTTCGATGGTGTTGTCTCGAAAATCGATCACTTTAAGGGAAATGTAAAAAAAGCAAAAACGTTTTGCACAACTGAATATTTATTTAAACCTTTGCGCTTCAATTAATTTAAAGCGGGATCTAACACAGAAAATGAGTAAACAAAACACACATAAACTTTCCATTATAGCGGCAAAGGTTCTTGCTTCTAATAGTTTGTTTATCGAACGTTTACGACCCATATTTTTTGCGCCGTCCAACCGGCATGCCTACACGCCACGTCTTTGAGTAATTGCTACTCATCGCCCCCGGGACATATTCGTTCCAAACAGTTAAACAGTTATTTTATTTTTTCGTTATATAAATAATGAATATAAACGATTTTATAGTGCAGGTTGCACTACCTGAACATCGTGTTTTTGCAGAGGAAATCTGCAATGAAATGGCCGAATCTGCTAAGGCCCGCGGTACAGGAATTGCCAAACGTTCTCCGGAGTATGTTGCTGGCAAAATGGCGGATGGCAAAGCGGTGATCGCTTTCCATAAGGATGGCAGCTGGGCAGGGTTTTGCTACATCGAAACCTGGAGCCATGGTCAGTTTGTGGCCAACTCTGGACTGATCGTTAGTCCGAATTACAGAAAAGCCGGACTGGCGCATGCCATCAAAGAAAGAATTTTCGAACTCTCCCGTACAAAATACCCTAAAGCAAAGATCTTCGGTTTAACAACCGGTCTTGCGGTGATGAAAATTAACTCTGATCTGGGTTATGAACCGGTAACGTATTCTGAACTTACCCAGGATGAGGATTTCTGGAAAGGCTGCCAGAGCTGTGTAAATTTTGAGATCCTGAAAAGCAAGGATCGCAAGAACTGCATGTGTACGGCAATGCTTTATGATCCGGCGACCCAAAAGCATGACGTTGCGAAGAAATTCGCAGAGGAGTTGAAGCGCAAGCCTAAGCTCTATGAACGTTTTATGCTGATGAAGCAAAAGATGATCATCAAAAAGAGTCCTTTATTATTTTTATCGCTGTTTAAATAGCAGTTTCAATTTTTGAAATCGTCACTAGGATGGTTTCATCACCAACACAAATATAAAATAGATGAAAAAGAAAGTCGTTTTAGCTTTTAGCGGAGGGTTAGACACCTCGTTTTGTTGTGTTTACCTGTCTCAGGATCGTGATTTAGAGGTACACTCTGTCATTGTAAACACCGGTGGTTTTTCTGAAGAAGAATTACAGGAAATTGAGAGACGGGCATACGCACTGGGTGTAGCTTCTCATGCCGTGGTTGATGAAACTGATAACTACTACGACGGTTGTATTAAATACCTTGTGTTTGGTAATGTGCTTAAAAATGCCACTTACCCGCTTTCTGTTAGTGCGGAACGTGTAAGTCAGGCCACAGCAATTGCGAACTACGTTAAAAAGATTGGCGCGGACTACGTGGCACACGGAAGCACCGGTGCTGGTAATGATCAGGTGCGTTTCGATATGATCTTCAACATCATCATTCCGGAAGTAGAGATCATCACGCCGATCCGTGACTTAAAATTATCCCGCGAAGCGGAAATCAAATATCTTGCAGAGCATGGTGTTGAATATAGTGCAGCGAAAGCGAGATATTCAATCAATAAAGGGCTTTGGGGAACTTCCGTAGGTGGTCAGGAGACTTTAACCTCTCATGAGATGTTACCGGAAGAGGCATGGCCGACCCAGGTTACCGAAAGCGGCAATCGCAGAATTGAGCTTACTTTCGAAAAAGGTGAACTCACCGGCATTGATGGCGAAACCTTGGCACCAGTTGCGGCAATCCAGAAATTGCAGGCCATTGCACAGCCTTATGGCATCGGTCGCGATGTACACGTTGGTGATACCATCATCGGTATCAAAGGCCGTGTAGGTTTCGAAGCTGCGGCACCGATCCTGATCATCAAAGCACACCATACTTTAGAAAAACATACGCTAACCAAATGGCAGCTAAGCTGGAAAGAGCAACTCGCTTCTTTCTATGGCAACTGGCTGCATGAAGGTCAGTTTCACGATCCGATCATGCGCAACATAGAGGCTTTCCTTGCAGATACGCAAAAAGTAGTTAGCGGAAAGGTATTCGTTGAATTGATGCCTTACCGTTTCCAGATCATCGGTATCGAGTCTGGGCATGACCTGATGAGCAACAAATTTGGTAGCTACGGCGAGATGAACAACACCTGGTCTGGCGAAGATGTAAAAGGCTTCTCCAAGATTTTTGGAAACCAGGTGATGATCTGGCACAAAGTGAACGGCCATGAAGATTAAAGCAGGAATCGTTGGTGGTGCGGGTTATACGGGTGGAGAGATGCTCCGCCTGTTGCTGAACCACCCTGACGTGGAAATTGACTTCGTGCTGAGCAGCAGCAATGAAGGTAACCTGGTCTCTGACGTACATACTGATCTCTACGGGGATACGGATCTTCGTTTTTCAGGTACTTTAAAACAGGATATTAATGTACTGTTTTTATGTGTTGGCCATGGTGATGCGAAGAAGTTTTTGGATGCCAATCCGATCGATAAAGGGGTAAAGATCATTGATCTGAGCCAGGATTTCAGGTTAAAAGCTGCGGCGGGTAACGACTGGGTTTATGGTTTGCCGGAGTTTAACCGTGAGCAAATCAAAACAGCGAATTACATTGCTAATCCAGGCTGTTTTGCAACGGCGATACAGCTGGGTTTACTGCCGATGGCGGCAAACGGATTACTTAAAAGCGAGATCCACATCAACGCAACAACCGGTTCTACCGGTGCTGGACAGGGTCTTTCTACGACCTCACACTTCAGCTGGCGCAATAATAATCTTTCCATATATAAAGCTTTTGATCACCAGCATCTGAATGAGATTGGAGAGAGCATGGTGGTGCTTGATCCTGAGTTCAGTGCACCGGTGACCTTCATCCCACAACGCGGTGATTTTACCAGGGGGATTCTGGCATCTATCTATCTGGATACCGATCTTTCTGCGGAGGAAGCGCTAAAGTTGTATGAAGATTATTATGCGGATGCAGCCTTTACCCATGTAAGTAAGAAGAATATAGATTTAAAACAGGTGGTGAACACCAGTAAGGGCTTGTTATACGTGCAGAAATATGGAAGTAAGCTCCATGTGATCAGCATAATTGATAACTTGTTAAAAGGTGCCAGCGGACAGGCGGTTCAGAATATGAACCTGATGTTTGGACTGGAAGAACGGCAAGGGTTGCGGTTGAAGGCTTCTGCCTTTTAATTTGAGCATTGTCTAATTTTTAAACCGGGCCTTCTGGTCTTTAAACCTTTTTAAAATGAACTTATTTGACGTTTATCCATTAAATGATATCGAAATTGTAAAAGCATCCGGCAGCAATGTATGGGATGCAAACGGACAGGAATACCTTGATCTTTATGGCGGTCACGCTGTAATTTCTATCGGGCACACCCATCCGCATTATGTTGGCCGATTAACCGAGCAGCTATCTAAGGTTGGTTTCTATTCCAACTCCATTAAAATTCCTTTGCAGGTACAGCTTGCGGAGAAATTGGGTCAGGTTTCCGGTAAAACAGATTACCAGTTATTCCTTTGTAACTCTGGTGCGGAAGCGAATGAAAACGCACTGAAGCTTGCTTCTTTCTATAACAACAAAAAGACGGTAATCGCCTTTAAAGGTGCATTCCATGGCAGAACCTCCCTTGCGGTGTCGGCAACAGATAATCCAAAGATTATTGCGCCGGTAAATGAAACCGACAATGTGGTTTTCCTTCCTTTCAACGACGTGGCGGCACTTGCGCAAGCCTTTGAAGATCATGGTGAAGAGATATCATCCGTGATTATTGAAGGTATTCAGGGTGTTGGCGGGATCAAAGAAGCTTCAGTAGAATTCCTGAAATCCATCAGATCATTCTGTGACCAGTATGATGCGGTATTTATCGCGGATAGCGTACAATGCGGATACGGTCGTACAGGCTTGTTTTACTCGCATGATTATGCAGGCGTGGACGCTGACATCTATACCATGGCAAAAGGTATGGGGAATGGTTTTCCGATCGGTGCGATCTCTATTGCGCCGAAGTTTGTGCCATGGCATGGGATGCTGGGTACTACTTTCGGTGGTAACCACCTGGCTTGTGCGGCAGCATTGGCGGTTTTGGAGGTAATGGAGCAGGATCAACTGATGAAGAATGCTGCGGAAGTAGGTGCTTACCTGATTACAGAACTGAAGAAATTCTCTGAAGTGCAGGCGGTACGTGGCCGTGGTTTAATGATCGGTATCGATCTGCCTGCAGAACTATCGGGCGTAAAAAAGAACCTGCTCTTTAAACATCATATATTCACTGGGGAAGCAAAGCCGAATGTGATTCGCTTGCTGCCTGCATTAAACCTGACAAAGGCACATGCAGACTTGTTCCTTGAAAAATTCTCTCTGGCTTTAAAAGATTAAGAATCCGTTATGAAACAATTTACATCTGTACATGACGTCGCTGACGTTGAGCAGTTGGTGAAAGATGCGTTAAGTTTAAAATCAAATCCATATAGCGATAAGCAGCTTGGCGAAAATAAGACCTTAGGTCTGGTGTTTTTAAATCCAAGTTTACGTACGCGTTTAAGCACGCAGAAGGCTGCGATAAACCTGGGCATGAGCGTTATGGTCATGAACATGGATAAAGACGGCTGGGCGCTTGAAACGCAAGATGGCGTGGTGATGAACGGTACTACTGTGGAGCATATCCGCGAAGCGGCTGCAGTGATGGGACAATATTGCGATATTCTTGGCTTACGTTCTTTTCCAAAACTGAAGGATCGTGAAGAGGATTACAGTGAGGATTTCTTTAACAAGTTTGTTTCTTATTGCGGTGTACCGGTAGTGAGTTTAGAAAGCGCAACGCGTCACCCGCTGCAGAGTCTTGCGGATCTGGTAACGATCAAAGAAACCTGGAAAGCTGAGGCAAAGCCTAAGGTAGTTTTGGCTTGGGCGCCGCACGTGAAAGCGTTGCCGCAAGCTGTTCCGAATTCTTTTGCCGAGTGGATGTGCAAAGCGCAGGAACTGGGTATGGTCGACTTTACCATTGCACAGCCTGAAGGTTTTGAATTGAATAAAGACTTTACGCCGGGTGCGCAGATCGTGCATAACATTGATGAGGCACTTCAGGGTGCGGATTATGTTTACGTCAAAAACTGGTCGAGCTACAGTTCTTACGGACAGGTGCTTCCTTATCCGGAAGGCTGGATGATGAACAATGAGAAACTTGCTTTGACGAACGATGCGAAAGTGATGCACTGTTTGCCGGTAAGAAGGGATCTGGAACTATCCTCAGAGATCCTGGATGGGCCCAATTCACTGGTAATCCATGAAGCTGGGAACCGCTTATGGGCGGCACAGGCGGTTTTGAAAGACCTTTTGCAAAGCCTATCTTAGGATTTCTTAAATTCTAAAGATGAAAAAGACACTCACCATAGTAAAAATCGGGGGTAATGTAATTGACAATTCGGAGCAGTTACATTACTTCCTGGAAGACTTCTCTGCATTATCGGGCGACAAGATCCTGGTACATGGGGGCGGAAAAGTAGCAACGGAGCTTGGGGTGTCTATGGGCATTGAAGCGAAGATGGTTGATGGACGGCGAATTACTGATATCCATACGTTAAGGATCGTGACCATGGCTTATGCCGGGTTGATCAACAAAAATATTGTGGCCCAGCTGCAGGCCAGGTATTGCAATGCGATCGGCTTGACCGGCGCAGATGGCAATACGATCAAAGCAGTGAAACGGCCAGTAAAGACCATTGATTATGGCTTTGTGGGCGATCTTGATGAACATTCCGTTTCCGTTGAGACCATTTCCAGTCTTTTAGGGAGTAAGCTGGTACCTGTGTTCTGTGCGCTTACGCACGATGGGGATACCCAGCTACTGAATACCAATGCGGACACGATTGCTTCTGCCATCGCAGTTGCGATGTCTTCAGTTTACGATACTACGCTGATTTATTGCTTCGAGAAAAAAGGGGTGCTACGCGATGTGGATGATGAAAGCTCGCTTATCCGGGAGATCCGCCTGGAGGAGTTTACTTCATTGCAGGAATCTGGTGTGATATCCGGAGGCATGATCCCGAAGTTGCACAATGCTTTTGAAGCAATTAAAAGTGGAGTAAAAGAAGTGTTGATCGGCCATGCCGATGAACTTTTAAAAAATGGTGATGCAAAAGGTACACGTTTAACGCAATAATCATGGAGCAGTTTACAGGTCAAATCGCCATCATTGGCAGCGGAAATATCGGAACTTCATTGGCGCGTGGGTTGGTGAAGTCAGGCTATGCTTCAGCTTCGCAGATTACCTTAACCCGCAGGAATGTAGCAGGTTTAAGTGCTTTTGCAGAACAGGGTTTCGGCATTAGCGGAGATAATCCCGCTGCGGTTGCAGCAGCTGATATCGTGGTGCTTTGTGTGTTGCCACAGCAGTTAAATAAACTGCTGGAAGAGATTAGTCCGGTGATCGATGTGAGCCGGCACCTGGTGATTTCGGTTGCTTCCGGGGTAAGTTGCGCTGATATCCGGAGCAAACTTTCAGCGGGTTTAGAGGTGGTACGGGCGATGCCGAATACAGCCATCGCCATTGGGCAATCTATGACCTGTGTGGCTAGCGACCGTGCTTCGGATGAAAATGTGCAGCTGGTAAGCCGTATGTTCGAAACCGTTGGTGCAGTGGTTAAGATTAACGAAGACCTGATGACGGCAGCTACGGCACTGTGTGCTTGTGGTATTGCTTTCTTTTTACGTGCCATTCGTGCGGCTTCGCAGGGTGGGGTAGAGATCGGCTTTCATGCCGAGGATGCATTGAAGATGGCGGTACAAACGGCAAAAGGTGCTGCAGATCTGCTCTTGCAAATGGAATCGCATCCAGAGCAGGAAATAGATAAGGTGACTTCGCCGAAGGGCTGCACCATTGCAGGTTTAAACGAGATGGAGCATAATGGCTTCAGCTCTTCACTGATAAAAGGCATAAAACTATCTGCAGTAAAAGCAGGTGAACTATATAAAAAAGAATAGCTATGATGGAGAAACTGCAAAATGATGCAGTAGCATTGTTGAAAGAATTGATCACGATTTCATCGTTCAGCAGGGAAGAAGATAAGACAGCTGATGTAATTGAACGCTTCCTGCGGGAACGAAATGTGAAAACCCAGCGAAAGGGTAACAATGTCTGGGCTTATAATGCTCAGTTTGATGCCAATAAGCCAACTTTGCTTTTAAACTCCCATCATGATACCGTAAAGCCCAATTCCGGATACACCAGAGACCCGTTTTCTCCGGATGTAGAAGCGGGCAAGCTTTACGGCTTAGGAAGCAATGATGCAGGCGGCTGTCTGGTTTCCCTCATTGCAACCTTTCTTTACTACTACAATACCGAAGATTTAACGTACAACCTTTGTCTGGCAGCCACTGCAGAGGAGGAGATTTCTGGTCTGAATGGGCTGGAAAGCATCTTGCCTGAGCTTGGTTTGTTGGATTTCGCGATTGTCGGTGAGCCTACCCTGATGAACCTTGCCATCGCGGAAAGAGGTTTAATGGTGCTGGACTGCCAGGTGCATGGCAAAGCTGGTCATGCTGCCCGTGAAGAAGGGGAGAACGCGATCTATAAAGCTTTGAAGGATATTCAATGGTTTAAATCTTATCGCTTTGCGAAGGTTTCCGAGCTGTTTGGACCTTTAAAGATGTCGGTTACCGTAATAAACGCCGGCACACAGCATAACGTGGTGCCCGAGCTTTGCAGCTTCACTGTTGATGTGCGGGTAACAGACGCTTATACGAATGAAGAGGTGCTGAAGATCATTAAGACCAATGTAAGTTGTGCGGTTAAACCGCGATCTACGCGTTTGAAACCTTCTTCAATTGATAAGAACCATCCAATTGTACAAAGCGGTATCCGCATGGGTAAGGAAACTTACGGCTCTCCGACCACTTCAGACCAGGCATTGTTAAGCATTCCTTCGCTGAAGGTTGGGCCTGGGGATTCGGCGCGTTCGCATATGGCGGATGAGTACGTTTACGTTCAGGAGATTCTGGATGGCATTGAAGGATATGTGGAGATGCTGAAGCCCGTGATCACCGCTGGGTAACGGTAAAGCCTCGCCGGCACGGCTCTTATTAATTATTCCTATTTTTGTTTCAATTTAAATATATCGGTAAGCATGAAGATCTGGCAAAAAAACATTGACGTTAACAAGGACATTGAAACATTTACTGTTGGGCGCGACCGGGAGCTTGACCTGGAGATGGCGGCTTTCGACGTATTAGGCTCCTTGGCGCATGTGGAGATGCTTGAAAGTATTAACCTGCTTACAGCTGAAGAGCTTAAAACCGTGCAATCGGCTTTAAAGCAGATCTATAAAGAGATTGAATCCGGTGATTTCGTGATTGAAGATGCGGTGGAAGATGTGCACTCTCAGGTAGAGTGGCTCTTAACGCAGCGCATCGGTGAAGCTGGTAAAAAGATACACAGCGGCAGATCTAGAAATGACCAGGTGCTGGTAGACTTAAAATTGTACTTCCGTGCCTGCATCGAGGGCATGGTGACAAACACCTCCGCACTCTTTGAACAGCTGATCAGCTTGAGCAATACGCATAAAGATAAACTACTGCCGGGCTATACACACCTACAGATCGCCATGCCTTCGTCCTTCGGGCTGTGGTTCGGTGCTTATGCAGAAAGCCTTGTTGATGATATGGACATGATGCTTGCCGCCTGGAAGATCACCAATAAAAACCCACTGGGTTCTGCTGCGGGATATGGTTCTTCCTTTCCTTTAAACAGAACCATGACAACGGAACTCCTGGGCTTCGAACGGTTGAACTACAACGTGGTTTATGCCCAGATGGGCCGTGGGAAAACGGAGCGTATTTTGGCACAAGCCATGTCTTCTATTGCTGCTACACTGGCCAAAATGGCCATGGATGTATGTTTGTTCATCAATCAGAACTTCAGCTTCATTAGTTTTCCAGCGGAACTGACTACGGGTTCCAGCATCATGCCGCATAAGAAGAACCCGGATGTTTTTGAGCTAATTCGCTCTCGCTGCAACAAGATCCAGGCCTTGCCGAATGAAATTGCCATGATGACGACCAACCTGCCTTCAGGATATCACCGCGATCTGCAGTTGTTGAAAGAAAGCTTGTTTCCAGCAATTACCTCCCTTAATGAATGCCTGCAGATGGCAACTTATATGTTACAGCATATTGAGGTTAAAGACGGCATCCTGGCGGATAAAAAGTATGCATATTTGTTCAGTGTGGAGTCTGTGAATGAACTTGCACTGAACGGTGTTCCATTTAGAGAGGCTTACAAGATTGTTGGCGAGACCATCGAGAACGGCACCTTTGAACCAGGTACTGCCGTTAACCATGTGCATGAGGGCAGTATCGGTAATCTATGCAACGAGGAGATCTCGGGCATGATGAATGACGTGCTTGCGCAGTTTAACTTTGAAAAAGTAAAAGGTGCCATTGAAAAATTACTGGCACATTAATTAAATCAATTAAAAATGAATGTATCCTTATTAGCAAACGCCCTTGTAGGCTCGGAGATTATCAAAATTGGAAATGAAGTCAACGAGTTGAAACGAAAGGGCGCCAAGATCGCCAATCTTACGATAGGTGATTTTGACCCTGCTGTATTCCCAATACCTGAAGCTTTGAAATCGGAGATCATTGCGGCGTATAATGATCATCAAACTAACTATCCACCTGCGGATGGTATATTGCCGCTACGGGAAACGGTAGCGAACCTGCTGGATAAGCGAATGAACCTGAACTATAGCACCGGTGACATCCTGATCTCCGGCGGTTCAAGGCCATTGATCTATGCCACTTACCTGGCCCTGGTTGATCCAGGCGATAAGGTGATCTATCCGGCACCATCCTGGAATAACAACCACTACTGCACTTTATCTTCTGCAAACGGTGTAGCTGTTGAAACGACCGTTGAGAACAACTTCATGCCTACTGCAGCACAGCTGAAGCCACATTTGAAAGGTGCAACCTTGCTTGCCTTATGTTCGCCATTGAACCCAACCGGTACTATGTTCACCGCAGAACAGCTGGAAGAGATCTGCGACATCGTGTTGGAGGAGAACAAATCCCGGTCAGCAGGGGAGAAGCCCTTGTACTTGATGTACGACCAGATCTATTCTTTGCTGACCTTTGATAAGGAACACGTTAACCCTGTTACATTACGTCCTGAGCTGAAAGACTACGTAATCTACATCGACGGGATTTCAAAAGCACTTGCTGCAACCGGTGTTCGGGTAGGTTGGGCTTTCGGACCATCATTGGTGATTTCTAAGATGAAAGCATTACTTGGTCACATCGGAGCCTGGGCGCCTAAAGCGGAGCAGGTAGCGGTTAGTAAGTATTTTGCGGACGATGCGCAGGTAGACACCTTCCTTGGAAACTTCAAAGAGCAGATCCAGTTGAGCCTTAATGCAATTTACGATGGTTTCCAGTCGCTTAAAGCGGAAGGTTTTAACGTCGATGCAGTAGTGCCAATGGGTGCAATTTACCTGACCATCAAGATTGATTATATCGGGAAGACAACGCCTGCAGGTGATGTTTTGAAGGATAGTGCGGATGTCAACTTCTACCTGATCAAGGAAGCGCAGTGCGCATTGGTTCCTTTCTCCGCTTTTGGCAACGAGCATAGCATGCCTTGGTTCAGGGCTTCTGTGGGCGGTTGTTCTTTAGAGGACATACAGGCAATGATGCCAAGAATTAAAGCTGCTTTGAGTAAGTTGAAATAGTACTTCGATTGATGGACTTCTGCTCGCGTGGAGAAATACGCCGGCTGAAAGTGCCATTATAAAGAAAAAGCTCAATATAAATAGCATGAAAAGAGGCCGTATCATTGAAAGATGATTGGCCTCTTTTTTTTGTTGATGCTGTTTTTTGTTGTTCAGAGTTTCTTGATCATCAAGGGTAGAAAGTGGTGCTTAGCGGAAGCTTGCCGCATCACAACCAGCAAAAACAGCCTTTCTAAGCTGCTTTTTTCCTTAAGTTTTGTGCTATCGCGAGTAAACCCCATTCGATCTCGACTTTTTCTTTACCCCGGAGCATAAAGCGGCGGAACCCATGGTTCTGTTTGATATTTGCGAAGACTGGCTCAACATCAAAGCATCGTTTCTTTCGATGCCTTATTCC